>DASTDD010000102.1:0-2053 GCA_035710545.1 Steroidobacteraceae bacterium | reverse complement strand
CCGCAGCACGCCCGCCTCTAGCGGCAACAGACATAGTCGGCGATCTATCGGCTTCTAGACCTCAGGTCCGATCACGCTGCGTGATCGATGCCTGTCCTAGGCGAGCGCGCAAGTAGCCGCCGTTCTGCACTGGAACGGTCCCTTCGGTCCGGCCCGCTGGAGGGAAGCAAATCGGTATCTTTGCCGCGTTGCTTAACCGCGGGGTGAAATGCGCGGCTGTAGAGTCCGCTACATGCCCACCTTCGTCCTGCGCCTCATCGCTCCGCGCTCGAACTTCGCCCAGACTATGACCGACGCGGAGCGGGAGATCATGAATCGCCATGCTGCCCACTGGCGCCCGTATCTCGAACGTGGTGACATGGTCGTGTTCGGACCGATCCTCACTGACGACGACTCGTACGGCCTCGCGGTTGTCGAGACCGATGACGAGCAGGCACTGCGCGACTTCGCCGCGCAGGACCCAGTCGTGACAACCGGCACTGCGGCATTCGAACTCGGGCGGATGGCCGCGGGGCACGTCCGCGGACCCTGACAGGCGCGTCGCAATATCGCGCATGGCGACCCACTCATCTTGATCGCTCATCGAAGCGCGCCCACGGCGACGAGCTTGTGTCAACTGTGCGCCCGAATGTCAAGGTGACTGGAATACTAGGTGGCTGAGGCTTCCGGGCCTGTCATTTGCCAGCACCCTGAGCCGTTGTCGCTCGGCGAGGTCGGCACCGTCTCAACGTCTGCAGCAATCAGGTTCCCCACGGTCGCCTTCCGGGGCGGTTCACTACGGCCGTCTGCTGATCTCATGACCTCGGTCAGCAGACGGCGCTTGCTGGGCAGTGCTGGCGCCCTGACGCCGCTCTCGGCGGTCAGGCATTGACCAGCAGATGTCGTTTGCGCAACCGCTGGTCGCCGAGGACGAGCTCGCGAATCGCCTCCGGGAGCTGGTCGCGCTGCCACGGGTACTCAAGTTGCCCCGCGCTGTCGCCCACTCCTTCCGGCGCAGCAGCATGTGCGGCCTTGAGCCCATAGGCGGCCGCACCGAGTTCGTGCGTGGCGACGTGTGCGACGGCCGCGGCCTGGTCGGCCGCGTGCGTGGCGTGCCGTGCTGCCCCGCTCAGGCCTCTGGCCGCGGCGTTTGCATGGCCGACCGCCGTACGAGCCTGGGACATCGTGATCTCGCCACGCACCCAGGCGCGGGCCTGCTCGATCGCGTGGCGCGGCCAGGGTTCCTCAGGCCCGAGCCGACTCGAACAGGTCAAGGACGTGCTCCGCGCTCGATGCCGCCCACAGGGCGAGGAGCTGGTGATCCGAATCGGTGAGGGGTCCCGCGCGGCGGATCGTTACGAAACGAGGGTCACGGTCTTTCCGGGAGGATCACAACGCGCACCTTCTGCTCGCATCTGTCCAGCATGTGACACATGTCCCGCAGGTTTCCAAGCGGCAGGTCAGGCACGATCGGATCGTACTGCGGCAACGTCGGCGGTCCGTCGAGGCACCGACCGGGCGGCTCTTCGTGCGGATAGGAGAGATCGTCTTCTCGGGAGCAATCGACTATTTCCGGGTGGGTTCACCCCCCATGGCGCTGTGGTGGCGGCGGTGGGTGCGGCCGACGGCGGCGCGCACGGGCGTCTGCACGTCTCATCGCGTGCGAGCCTTCGACGTGTTCAGCTCCATAGCCTGACGGATGAGTGCCCGCAGCGCCGCTTCATTCACCATGTCCCCCTCACGGAAATCAACGGCGCGCACGGTGGCGCTATCGAGCCGGGTGTTGAACACGTGCTCCGGGTCCTTCAACAGCGCGCCTTTCGGGAACGTCAGCCGCACCGCGTTCTTGAGTGCCTCACCGATGCAGATGTTCCCGTCGCGCGACCATACGGGGACGCCCATCGGCCGGGACGGCTTCTTCCATTTCACCTCCTCGAGGATGGATGCGTCGGCGCTGAGGATCACCACTCGCAGTCGTGCGAGCGTCGTGCTCCGCCAGTCGCCGGGTGCCTCGATGATGGCGTCGATGGCGTGCGACGCCGCCGGATCTTGGCGTGGACTGCTCGTGTGCGGT
>DASTDD010000101.1:0-23879 GCA_035710545.1 Steroidobacteraceae bacterium | reverse complement strand
TTCTGCCACCCGAGACGCCTCGAGGGTACTACGGCCAGAATTGGGCCGAGGGACGCAGTCTGGCAAAGAACTACGGCGGAATCTTCACCGCCCGGCTGGGGCTGCATTGGTCACTTGCGGCGGGTGTCTTTCGTTCCAGCGCCGATAATCCGGTCAGCTACGCGGATTTGTACCTCGATACCCAATCGAACGGTTTGGCCGAGCACGCCATGGTGAGCAATCCCGAGCAGTCAACGGCATCGACCTCAGGCGAAGTACGACTCACCGGGCACCTCGGAACTGGCGCCTGGCGTCACGATGTAGTATTGCTGGCGCGAGGTCGCGACACGTTGGCGCTGTACGGAGGCTCGGATGTCGTGGATCTGGGCCCGGCACTGATCGATGCCGGCACCCAGGCACCCGAGCCCAGTTTCGTGTATGGGCCTCGCATCCACGATCGCACCGAGCTGTGGGCTGCCGGAGTTGCTTATCGTACCCAATGGCAGGGACTTGCGGACCTCTCGTTTGGAGTCCAGCAGGAGAGCTACACCAAGGACGTGGACTCGCCAGGGCTTCCGGCCGCGCACCTCTCCGATCGTCCGTTGCGTACCTACGCCACGGCCGCTCTCGCGCTCACCGACCGGGCCACTGCGTATGCAGGTTATACCCAGGGCCTCGAGGATTCCGGTGTCGCCCCGAGCAGTGCCGCCAATCGAGGCGCCATCCTTCCGGACGCCCGCACCTGGCAGACCGATGCCGGCCTCAGATATCTGCTCGCTCCGCGTGTGAAACTGATAGCGGGAGCCTTTGAAATCAAGAAGCCCTATTTCAACGTGGACAGCGGCAATGTGGATCGGGGGCTCGGCACCCAGCGAGCCACGGGCCTCGAGCTCTCCCTGTCCGGCGAAGTGCTGAGTAATCTCAATGTCACAGCCGCGACGCTCTGGGGCGAAGTGAACGTGTTGGGACCGAACCTGAAGGCTCAGGGCATCGGCTCCGCCGCGCTGAACCAGGCTCGCCTCACTACATCGATCAACGCCAGCTACGCGGTGGCGGCGCTGCCAGGCCTTTTCGCGGACATCACGATCTTTCACTTCGCAGCGTATCCGGCCAGCGTCGATGACGTCGTGCGAGCCCCACCGGCAACCACGCTCGCCCTGGGTGGCCGATACCGATTCAGGATGCTGGGCGCTCCGGCCTCGCTGCGTGTGCAGGCACAGAACCTGACCAACACCTATTTCTGGAACCTCGGCTTCAGCAGCCCGGCATTCTCCCAATACCAGCCGCGCGCCTTTTTCGGTTATCTGACCGTGGACTTTTGACAGGGCCCAAGGGCTGCCGCACGAAAGCCGTTTGAAAGCCGGCTGAAAGCTGCAACAGGTGCTTCCAGCCGAACCGAATTGCGACGCGAGTCACGCTTTTACAATTGCTAACACAGCCGCTGCAGCGGGCGCCCGCCGGCGGATATCCCCGAGGGCACGCAAGGAAGGTGCGGCCGCCTCGCCCGCGACGCTTGGCCAAATTCCCCGGTATCTCAAGCCTCTTGCCATGGAATCTCGCATTTGCGCGAGCCGGACGGATCCTCGCCGGGCTCAGGCTCGCAACGAAACAATTGCCGATCATTCTGCCGGTCGAAAGACAGGCGTCGCGCCGCGGCGCTTGCAGCGCACATGCTTACAGCACAGCATCCATCAAACATAACTACGACATGCGGGACATCGATCGTCAGAGCATTGATCGCATAAAGGTTCAACCGCCCGCTCGAGCCCCCTCCCCGGCGCGATGTCCGCGAAGGCGATTGACAGGTGGCAACTTGCGGCAACGACCAACAACCCGAGGGATATATGTACGCCACGATCCTAACGACCTTGAGACGCGCCACGCTGCTGGCTGGCCTCGCGAGCGGCATTCTTCTGAGTCCTGCGCTGTACGCGCAGTCCTCATCCGCGTGGATTTCGGCCGCCACGTACGGCGGCGGCGGAGCGGATATCGGCCAGGCAGTCAAGGTCGATCCGAACCTGAACCGCTACGTGACGGGCGCGTTCTCCGCCACCGCATCCTTCCCGGAGCAAGCCGGCGCCGCCGATACGCAACCGGCTTCCGCCACGAAGGCCCTCAGCTCGCACGGTGGCCAGGACGTCTTTCTGGCGAAGTATGACAAGCTTGGGAAGCTGCTCTGGCTGGTACAGGCCGGCGGAACGGGCGACGACTCCGGATTCGATATCGCCTTTGACGCCGCGCAGAACGTGTACCTGGTCGGGATGTTCGACGACAGTGCGACGTTCACTGACGTAAACGGCACACAGAAGACTTTTTCGGGTGTGGGACAGACGATCTTCCTCGCCAAATACAGGCCATCGGGCGCTCTCGTGTGGGTACAGACGGGAGCGACCGACTTCGCGGGATCCAACAACGGCTACGGTGTGGCGATCGAGCCGGGCAGCCAGTCCGTCTATCTGACAGGCGTCACCCAGGGAGACACCACGTTCTCATCGGTGGACGGAACGACTCATACGGTGCCCGGAGTTGAGACCTGGCACATGTTCCTGGTGAAGTACGACACTTCCGGGTTGTTCCACTGGGGGCAGACCAACGAAGCCTCGCCCAACACCGTCGGACACAAGGTTGCGGTGGACTCGCTGGCGAATGCCTATGTCACCGGCTGGATGGAGGCCCAGACGACCTTCCACAGCAAGGACGGGCATGACGTGACCGTGAACGGATTCAGTGGCCCGGTACAGAGCTTTCCTGACTTCCCGGCCGATGCCTACATCGTGAAGTACGATCACAATGGCAATCTGAAATGGGTCAACCACATCGGCGGCTACAAGGCGATCGGCACCGACGTCGCGACCGCCGGCACCGGTCGGGTAAGCATCACGGGGTTGATTGGCAACTCCGGTGATTCGCCCGAGCAGGCCTCGACCATCGCAACTTCCCAGCCGGGCGGCAAGAGCGTCAACCTGGGCGGAGGGATATTGACCACTCCCTTCAACAGGGACGTATTCGTGGCGACCTACGATGGCAACGGTGTGTTGCTCAAGGCGCGGCGATTCGGAGGCGCACAGGACGATGGCGGCAGCGGAATCGCATATGACCACTCCGGCAATCTGATTGTCGCGGGTGTGTTCCAGGGCCAGATCACGATCGACGGGCGAACGCTGACCGGCAAGGACTCCTTCAACCTCGTCGTCGCGAAATTTGCGCCGGATGGCAAGGCCAGCGAGGGTTGGGCCATCGAGGCGGACGGCCCCGGCGTCGGGGACTTCGAAAACTCTCCCCGCATCGGTTTGACTTCCGGAGGGGATGTTCTCGTCACGGGCGTGTATCAGACATCGGCGCAGTTCGGGCGCTTTGGAATCCTGAGCAATGGACTGGCGGACGGCTTTCTGGCGTTCCTGATTCCGCCCAACCGCTAGCGAGCGCAGCGTCGGGAAGGATCCGATGCGGTTGCTGCGAAGCTGACCCTTGCGAGAGCCCTGGCAGGACGCATCGCTGATGCGCCCTGCCAGCCGGCGGTCACTGGCGAGCACCGCCGTGTGCAGGCTGCGGCGAGGCGACCTTGATCTCGTCCGCGAACGTGGCCACCTCCTTCAGAGCCTGATTGCGCGGCTTGGTGCCATAGTCATCCCGGTGGCAGGGATCATCGGCCGTTCTCATCGCGTACCGCTCCGGCAAATGCGCGTGACTTTGGGCACGTGCCGGATGCGTTGCAGACCCTTAACCTCCTTCACCCATGAAGTTTCAAACGCGCAAGCGCCTCGGCGTCTGGTTCTGGCTCGGCTGCTATGGACTCGCAGTCGTCGCGGGAATGTATATCGAGGACCAGATCAAGAACCACCCCCAAAGCCGGGGTTGGCAATGGAGCGCTGACCCCGGTCATCGCCACTACTGAGCGCAACGCTGCCGGTCCGCGCGGGCGCTACTGCACCACTCCGATCTTGCGCAGCGCCTGCAGATATTCCACCACGAGGTCCGTTGGAACCGGCCCGTATTCGGCGGACAGCGCGGCATCGATTTGCTGTGCGGTGCGCGTGCCGTCTGCGAAATTGAGCGCTTCGTACGCGTACTCCTCGCCGCCGCCCCACTCGCCCGCATAGCTCAGCAGCTTTGGCGTGGGAATTCCGGCGGCTTTCGCGCGGTCCGCCAGATAGTCGTACCCGATTACCGGCAGGGGTCCCTTCGGATCCGCGAGGCGTCGAAACACCGCACCGCCAGCAGAGCCGGCTCCGCGCTTCGCCTGCACGTTTTCGGCACGCGCCGTGGCTCGATGGGCCGCACCTGCAAACGTGCCTACGGAGGCGGAGACCGCTCGCTCGTACTCCTCCATGGCACCAGCGGGTATGCCCCGGGTCAATGCCTGAGCCGCTCTCAGCAATTTCCCTGTCGCGACCGCGTGCATCGCGGCCGGAACATCGCGCTCCGAGAAGCTGGCGAGGAAGTAGCCGCTCGCCGCCCCGATGAACGCAGCGCGCCGCAGCTTGGTGGGATCGATGTTGGCGGCGGTGTCGAAGTTCGTATGGATGTAGCGATCCGGCCAGTCGTTGAGATAGATCGCAGGTATGCCGAAAGAGGAGTCCTGGTACACATCGTGATCGCTGCCCATCGTGTACGCGGTATACATTGCGCGCAGCGGCTCCTTGCCTCCCTCCGGCGCCGCCAGCGGGTGCCCGGCCTGGCCCGTTGCCGCAAACTCGTACGACTCCTCGTTCACCCAGTCGGCGAAAGCCCAGGCCACATCATGCACGAACGAGGGCAGCGACATGGGGCCGCGCGTCACATGAAACACGGTCTTGGTCACCGGCCCACCGCCGACCATGTCCATATGGATCGCGACTCGGATGCGTCGGGCGAAATCCGGCCTCGCATTGAGCAGTGTCGTCGTTCCTTCGATTTCCGGCGGCCAGATGAAACGCAACGTGCGGGCCGGACGGGCCAGCTTGCCCTCGCCGATCAACTTCTGAAGCGTTCGCGCGACCTCGAGAATGGTGACGCAGCCGCTGGCGTTGTCGTTGGCTCCCGGCCGCTGATGATCCAGGTGGCAGGAATAGGCGATCTCCTGTTGCTTCAGTTGCGGATCCGCCCCCGCGATCACGGCCGTGACGACCTCGTAGCTTCCCGCATGCTGACCTGCCTTCACCCGCGCATGCAGCCTGATACCTTCGCCGTGCCGCAGCCGCTCCTGCATCGCGCGCGCCGTTTTCAGCGAGACCATGAACGCGAAGGTGGGATTTGGCGAGAACGACTCCAGGTGTCCCCAGCGCACGAGGTTCTCATCCTCCCCCCACCAGGCAGTCTTCTGGTTCTGCGCGAAGCTGACGATGCCGGCGGCCTTGAACCGGCCGATGGCGATCTCCTGGACCTCACCGGGCTGCGTGCTCACCAGAACCAACTTTCCGCGGACATCCTTGCCGGTATAGTCGCTGTCCTGCGTACCCTCGCCGACATCGACCAGATCCGCCGTGACGTCCGCGGATTCGCTGTCCTCGGCCAGCGCCACCGGTTGCGCCGCATAGCTTGCAACGGTCCGCTCCGTGCCCTGGCGCAACTCGATCAGCTCGCCCTCCTCGGCATCCCATGCCAGCCGCGCCCTTTGCGTGCCGTAGAGGGTGTGCCCGTCGGCGGGAAATTGCAGGATCTGAACCTCGCCGAGTCCGTAGGCTCGTGCCCTCTCGGCGACCAACTCGGCGGCCGCGTGGAATCCCTGCGATCCACGCGGCCGGTGATAACGGGCCAGTCCCTCGAGATTCCGCTGGGCGGTCTCGCCACTCAACTCATTGGCCAGGACCGTGACTTCCTTTTCAGGCAGCAGGGGCGGCGTGTGGGCCGCGGCGGGACCGGTGACGACAGCCAAAGCCACGCAGGTCGGAAATAGAGCACGCACGGGAGACCTTTCAGCGACACGACCGATCGATTGGGAAGGCTGCCGATGCAGCCTGTCTGCGAAGATGCCGACCCTTACTCCTTTTGACTGCGCTCGGAGTTTTCGCCGGTCGCCAGCCGGATGAGCTCGGTCTCGGTCACATGGCTCTGCTGCAGAAGCCAGCGCGTACGGCGCTCCAGGTCCGGTGGGACGGATACGGAAAAGTTCGAGCCCAGCCCGGGGACATGCTCATCCGATCGGATGTACGCCGGCACGCCCTCACCAGCCAGCAGGCCGAGCAGAGCCTCCGCGGAGGCGCGGTCGGAGTAAGTCGCTACGTTGATCCAGCTACTGTTCGGCACGGCCAGGGTCCCGCTGCGAGGCAGGGGCGCAATACAACCAGAAATCGCGCCGTTCAGCCAATGGCGGGCGTGTGCAGAGGGATCAGCGGCGGCCCATCCGCCGGAATGGGGATCAACTCGACCGGGTCGGCCTCCTCCTGGCACTGGAACTCGTCCAGCGTGTCTCCGGGGCGACACACCCGCAGGCTCGCGGGCCGCGCCGGGAGCGTGGCCTCGTAAAGATGGGTCGAGAGACGCCAGATGAGCCCGAAATTAGCCTGCAGCCGCGCATCATCCGGCCCCTGCCAGAGCGAGCTGTCAAATGCGCGCTCGATGAGCCAGCGGTAGCGCTCGAGAGAATGCCGGGCGAGAAGGATCTGGGTGACCTGCTCGATGTCGGCGGGGCTTGCGCCCGAGTCCGTCTCCGAAGGGGACAGTGCTTGAACGGTATCCCAGAACAGAGTCTGCCCGAGTACCTGTGCCCAGACCGCATCCCGTACGATCGGTCCCGTGGACTGTGGAGCGTCGGCGTTCGCGGCGAGAAGACTCGCAGGAAAAAGCCCCAGTAAACCCAGCAGGGTTGCGCGGGCGAGCCACGATCCAAACACGCCTGATCTCCCCATCGCAGCGTCTCGGGTACCCGCGGAATGCTTCCGCAGCGGAAGGACGGGTAGCGGAGCGCTTCGAATTGTTCTTCGGCGGCGAGAGCGCGCCGGCTCTCAGGAGGCCGGCTTGGTTCTGGCCGCTTGAAGGCATGCTAGCAAGACCGACCGGAGCCGGTGCGATCTCAAGACATAACGGGCCGCAGCCTTGAGGGGCGCACCCGCCCCTGCCTGGGCGCCGCCCTGCCCCGGCCCCGGGCCTGCCGGGCCCGATCCTTGCTGCTTCGAGCCCGTCAAAGCTTTTCACAGCCTCTGGGGAGTAACTGTCATGTCGGTAATCGCCTGGATCGTTCTCGGCCTGATTGCGGGATTCATCGCCAGCAAGATCGTGAATAAGCGGGGCGAAGGTGTAATTCTCGACATCGTTCTCGGCATCATCGGAGCGGTCGTCGGCGGGTGGCTGTTCCACACCTTCGGGATGTCCGGCGCGACCGGAGTCAACCTCTACAGCCTCCTGGTCGCCGTCATCGGCGCCGTGGTGGTGCTCGTGATCTATCACGCGATCACGGGCAGGACGTCGCGCCTTTAGCCGCAAGTGTCTTGCTCGGACAGGCGGCCGCCCGCGGTCCGTACCGCGAGCGGCCCGCTTGCCTGACAGGGCTCGCCAATGGGTGCAGGGGCGGTTCTCGGGTACAATTTCCGCTTTTCCCGTTGGCGATGACCGATGAGTAGAAGAAGATTTCTGCGGGCCGGGGTCGCAGCCGTTTCGATGGCGCTGCCGTTCTCGTGGGCCCTCAGAAGCGAGGCGGCCACCGCTCCGCGCCGCCCCAAGGAGCGGGGCACGCCGCAACCTTTCGACTACGCTCGACTGAAGGGCCTCGCCCGCACGATGGCCGATGCCCCCTATCGGGCGCCGCCGGATCGACTGCCGCCCGCCGTCGCCCAACTCGACTGGGATCACTGGCAGTCCATCCGCTTCCGCGACGAGCACAGCATCTGGGCCACCGACGGTCTGCGCTTCCGGGTGCAGTTCGCGCACCTGGGCTTCCGGATCAACAAGCCGGTGCGCATGTACCTGGTCGAGGATGGCACGGCGCAGGAGATCGCCTTCGACCCGGCGATGTACGACTACAGTCGGGCGGGGATCTCCCCGTCCCAACTCCCGCCGACGCTGGGTTTCGCCGGCTTCCGGGTCTACTTTCACACGGACTGGACGCGCGATTGCGCAGCCTTCCAGGGCGCCTCCTATTTCCGCGCGGTGGACGGCCAGCTGCAGTACGGCATGTCCGAGCGCGGCCTGGCGATCGACTGCGGCATGTCCACTCCCGAGGAATTCCCGGACTTCATCGCCTACTACCTCGAGCGCCCGCAGAAGGACTCCAGCCGGCTCACTGTCTACGGGCTGCTCGACTCGCCCAGCACGGCAGGAGCCTATCGTTTCATCATTGATGTCAACGACACGCTCGTCATGGACATCGACTCGGCGCTGTATCCGCGCAAGCAGATCGAGCGCCTCGGCATCGCGCCCGGAACGAGCATGTTTTTCTGCGGCAAGAACGATCGGCACGCCTCGGAGGACTGGCGGCCGGAGATCCATGATTCGGACGGCCTGCAGCTCTGGAACGGGGCCGGCGAATGGCTGTGGCGCCCGCTGACTGATCCGACGATCGTGCGCGTCAACAGTTTCACGGACAGCGGCCCGCGCGGTTTCGGTCTGATGCAACGGGAACGGGACTTCGCCCAATACCAGGACGACGGCGTCTTCTACGACAGGCGTCCCAGTGTCTGGACGGAGCCGAAGAGCAATTGGGGCAAGGGCTCCGTCATGCTGGTGGAGATTCCGACGCAGGACGAGACGATGGACAACATCGTCGCGTTCTGGACACCGGCCGACAAACCGCAGCGGGGCCAGGAGTATCTGTTCGGATATCGGCTGTACTGGTGTCGCGAGAATCCGTTCGGACCGGCGCTGGCCACTGTGCGCGCAACCTACACCGGCATCGGGGGCATCGTCGGCCAGAAGCGCACCCACTTCTCGTGGCGGTTCGTGGTGGATTTCGCCGGCGGCGACTTGACTCTTCTGGGGGAAGCGGCGCGGGTCACACCGGTCATCTGGGCCTCACGCGGCCGCGTCGAGATCGTGTCCGCCCGTCCGCTGGCCCCGTTGCATCAGTGGCGTGCGATGTTCGACCTGGCGCTCACGGATGACAGCCTGGAGCCGATCAATCTGCGCCTGTTTCTCTCGGTGGATGGTCAGGCCCTCTCGGAAACCTGGCTTTATCAGTACGTGCCGCCTCCACCCGATCAGCGACGCCTGTAGCCGCACTGCAGCAGCCCTGCCCCAGGCAGGCGTTATGTTCAACAAACAGGCGGGAAGAACCCGATCCGACCCGCTCGCGGGTCTCCCTGACGATCAACCAACCCGCCGGCAGCCGACCAACCCGCAACTGCAGGCCTGAAGCTCGGGCTCTTCCCGCTCGCCTCGCGAGCCTACTTCTTCCTGGCGCGTCCCCGACCGCGCGAGCCGGCACGGAAGGAAATTCCGGTACGCATCGCCTTCTGCTGAACCGCCGCAGGTGTGCGACCGAGATGCTTGGCAGCGGCCTGAGCAGTTCCCGAACGGGCGAGCTGACGCAGCGTGCGCAGCTCCGATGCGCTCCACGAAGCTCCATTGTTGGCTGGACGTTTGGCCATCACTCTCTCCTCGACATTACCGTTGAACGAAGGCGCGATCATACACGCCCCGGCGGCCGAACTGACAAGGATGTTTCGGTGTCGTTGGAGCGTGGCAGGCTAACCTGACCTCCTTTGCAAATGTCAAGACCTGTTCGCAATACTGTTGATGTTGGGAGGCGGTGCTGGCCCATACCGGTGCGGGGCGCGAGCGCGGGATCGACGTCCCGGGGTACAACTTGCGCACAGCGGCAAAACGGCGTACGTGTGTGGGAACCCGGGCAATGAGCCGGGCTCGCAGCACCGGCGTGACCCGCGTCAGGATGTTGTTGTGTGTGCCCAACGTGGCGGCTGCCCCTCGAACAAACTCGACGGGCCCGAGCGTTCCCGCGACTGCCACGCTGCGCCCTGCCGCGGCACTCGTTTACGACGCAGGGCTTGAACTGAGCCGCCGCCGCGTCGGTGTCGGACGACATGCCACCGGCCCTCGAGCAGACGTTGCGTGTTTGAGCCTGGCCTACAAAACAATAGTGTCATGGGCTGCTGCCAGGATCCTCCACCCTTCTCCCGGACCCTGATCTGCTGGGGATAGCGGGTTCGGCGCAAACAGTCAGCGGCTCTCCACGGCGGCTTCCTCGACCGCCGCACTGTGCGCAGGCTGATCCGGCGCCGGTGGCCCCTCACCACCGGCGCCGGGGGTGGCGGATCGGCCGTGGCACGCCGTGCATTGGATTTTCTTGCGGCGCTGTAAGTATTTCTGAATGCTGCGGCGGCGGCCCGCTGCTAGCCTCCCGGTTCCTTTTCGCAACACCGGGACCCGCGCATGAAGCTTCCGACCCTGCTCACCGTTTGGATGCTGGCAACGGTATCGGCGGCGCCGGTGCCCTCCTGCCACGATGGTGACTTCATGACACACGACCAGAGGCTCATTACCCACTACCGCAGCGTCGAAGTTGACGGCATCCGGCTGTTCTATCGTGAGGCAGGTCCCGTGAATGCCCCGACCGTTTTGCTGCTGCACGGGTTTCCGTCGTCCTCGCGGATGTATGACCGCCTCATTCCGCAGCTTGCCGATCGCTATCACGTCGTGGCTCCCGACTATCCGGGGTTCGGCCACAGCGACGCGCCGCCGCCCGACAAGTTCGATTACACATTCGATCACCTGACCGATGTGATCGACGACTTCACCGCGACGCTGGGCGTCCGGCGTTACTCGCTGTTCATGCAGGACTACGGCGGACCGGTCGGGTTCCGGCTGGCATTGCGTCATCCGGAGCGCATCGATGCGCTGGTGGTCCAGAACGCCGTCGCGCATGAGGAGGGCCTCGGCCCGCTCTGGGAGCCTCGCAAGGCCTACTGGGCAGACCGCGACGCCAACGTCGACAAGGTCCGCGCGAATCTGCTGTCCCTGGCAGCCGCACGCCAGCGCCATATCGGCAGCTCCCCACACCCGGAGCGATACAACCCCGACACGTGGACCGATGAGTACGCTTTTCTGACCCGCCCCGGCGAAGGCCCGATCCAGGAGAACCTCTTCTACGACTATCGGACGAACGTGGCCTCCTACCCGCGGTGGCAGGCGTACCTGCGCGAGAGAAAGCCGGCCTTACTCGTCCTCTGGGGCCGCTACGACACCTCCTTCATGGCCGCCGCCGCCGCGGCCTACACGAAGGACGTGCCGAACGCCGAAGTCCATGTCCTGGATGCGGGACACTTCGCGCTCGATGAAGACAGCGAGCAGGTCGGCAAGCTGACACACCGCTTCCTCGACCGCCACGTCGCGGACAGGTACACCGAGATGAAGTCGATCCGCTAGCGCCCGGCCGGCCCGGTTTTTGCTGCTCAGCGTTGCCGGGGGGCGCCCGTTGCCCCCAGAATGCGGCCCCTGCGCAGCCGCCGAGGACTTCAGGCGCCAATGATTTCCGCACGCGAAGCTCTTGACCGCCTTCGGGAAGGGAATCGTCGTTTCATCGATGCCGAGCGCGGCTCCGAGGCGCTCGTAAGTCCCCGGCGACGCCTCGAGCTGGCCTCCGGGCAGGAGCCGTTCGCCACCATCCTGGGCTGCTCGGACTCGCGCGTGCCGGTGGAGATCGTCTTCGACCAGGGGCTCGGCGAGTTGTTCGTGATCCGTGTGGGCGGCAACATAGTGGCCCCTTCACAAATCGGCAGCGTCGAGTTTGCCGCCGAGCGCTTCGGGACCCGTCTGGTCGTCGTCCTGGGGCATTCCCGGTGTGGTGTCATCCAGGCGACCCTGGAGCAGCTCCAGGACCCCAAAGTCGGCGGCTCGCGCAATGTTGACTCGATAGTGAATCGCGTCCGCCCCTCGCTGGAGGGCTTGATGGAGACGAGCCTGCGGTACGACCCGGACGCCCTTGTGCACCACGCTGTGCGGGCGAACGTGCGTGCTTCGGTTGCGCACTTGCGCCATGGGTCGCAGATCATCGAGCAGCTCATCCGGACGGACGGACTCCTCGTGGTGGGGGCGGAGTACTCGCTCGAGACGGGCGTGGTGGACTTCTTCGACGGAGTTCCTTAGGGGTCTGACCGCCCGTCACCCTGGCGCCGCATGAAGTCAACCCGCTCCAATCGCGGCGCGGGCCTTCCCACCACGGCCCACCGCACAGCGAGGATGCCGAGCAGCGCGATCAGGGTGCGGATGTCAAGTGCGCCGCCACCGCCTGATTTGGGGGGAGGCACTTCGGCAATCTTTGCGGTCGCTTCGGACGACAGATTGCTCACGGACGAAGTACACGTCAGGGTGAACGTCAGCGTCACCTGAGAGGCCGGCACGAATGCCTCGGTCACGGTGGCAGTGCCGTTGGTTGCCCTGGAGCCCGGCCAGTTATCGTTGACCCCGCCGCCGCTGGCCATGCAGCTGGTGGCATTCTTCGACGTCCAGGTGAGGGTGGCCGCCTGCCCGGCCATCAAGGTAGTCGGAGATGCGGCGAGTGTTACCGACACGGGCGGCCAGTTGACCACGACCTGGGTTTGCGCCGTGACTGACTGCGAACCGGCGGTGCAGGTTATTTCGTACGTGTAATCGCCTGCGGATGTTTCGGTTACCGGCCGGTTGCCGCTGGCTGGAAGGCTTCCGCTCCATCCGTCCGCCGTTGTCGAATCACTGGTTGCCGTGCACGAGGCGCCCTGCGTGGCCGACCAGGTAAGCGTTACGGGAGTTCCCGCGGTAGTGGTCCGGGCACTCGGGGTAAGCGACACGGTGATAGGGGTGGAACCAGATAGCGGAACCACGATCGACACTCTCGCGGAAACAATCGTCAGACTGCCGATGCGACTGCCACCCGCGGTAGGTTGATATTCGACCGTCGCGGTGCAGGAATCCTGCGCTGCGAGCGTCGTGCCGCAGGTATTGGTCTGCGCGAAATCACCGGAGATGGTGATTGCGCCCAGCGCAAGCGAAGCCGTTCCCGCGTTCGTGAACGTCAGCGTCTGCGCCTGGCTGATCGTGCCGATCGGCTGGCTTGCGAAGACCAGGGGCCCGGGCGCGACATCCAGCGACGGAGCTTGCAGGAGGTAGGCGTGATTGATTTGCGTCCGGGTATCCATGGCATTGAACACGATCATCCGATCGTCGCTGATCCCGACCGCGCCCTGGAATTTCAAGAACGGCTTCAGCGGATCACCTGGATCGATGAGGGAGCTGAGGTCGATCATCACGCCGTTGTAGAAAAAGCCACTTCCATCGGTCCCGCCGAGCCCTACGATCCGATCGCTCGCGTTGATGGCCATTCCGACGCCCGCGCTTCCCAGATCCGTCAGTTTCCCATTTGAATAGAGAAACGCGTGGCCGACTGCGTTGCTTCCCGTCACGTGGCCATTCGCATTGATTGCATGGCCAGCGCCAGGACCGAGGTCCGTCATCGCGGACGTGGCGCTGTCATATATGTATGCATCGGTTACCACCCCATTGATGACATCGTCCGTCTTGAGCGCCTCGCCCGTGACCTGCCCCGAATCGTTGACGCCCAGAGCGCTGCTCTGGAACTGTGCGGCGATGACTCCTGGGAAGGAGTTGATCACCGTCACGTGAGTGCTGTCGTACAGATACCCGTATGCCGTGCTGTCCGGATTGTTCAAGTTGCCGTTGCCCACGATCAGGCCGCTGTTGCTCAACCCGACCGCGTGCGTGACAGCGACGGTTTCGTCGGGAAAAGGAAGGAAGGGCCCGATGTCCGTTACGGTCCCATTGACATAGAAAGCAGACGTGCCGACGGCCTGCGCATCGACGAGCTCACCCGCTACCTCATCGGAGGCATTGATGGCGGCTCCTGTGAAGCCCGCAGGAAATGGGGTCACCGTGCCATTGGCGTAGATACCCTGCTCGAGCCCTACATGGTGGGCGTTGTTGATCCCCACCGCGGTATAGGGGCCAATATCAGTCAGCAGGTTGGCCTGAGCGGCCGCGGGAAGGGGGGACGCAGCCAGTGCCGCAACGCACAGAATGACATCGGGCAGACGCGGGATTGCGCGCCTCTTGTAGGGCGTCCTCATTTATTCTATTGGCTCCCTATTCGTCCCTGACGGACCCGACCACCGACTCATACTGCCCTAGTGCCGCACCGCCTTCAATGAAACACCGAGCAAGCGGAACCCACCGCGGGAACGGGGCGTTCTGTTAAGTAGCGCAAGAATCGGAATGCCTCGCGGGCGGCCCCCGGGCACAGTGGCGACTATTGAATCAAGGAGCGCCCCATGAGCTTTCGAGTCTCTGGATTGCCCGTTGCCGAGTTTGTCCCACTGTTTGGTCTGCCGGAGGCGGAGCTGGCCTCCCGCGGAATCGCGCGGCACACGGCAGATGTCTTTCCGGGCTTCCCCTGTCGGGTCAGTCTGAAGGATGCCGAGCCGGGGGAGACGTTGCTGCTGCTCAACTATGAGCATCTCTCAGTGGCCTCGCCCTATCGCTCGCGCTATGCGATCTATGTGCGGGAGACCGCCCGCGAGGCCCAACTTGAAGTTGATGAGGTGCCGCTGGTGCTGCGCCGTCGGCTGCTGTCGCTGCGCGCCTTCGACGGCGCCGGAATGCTGAAGGACGCCGACGTCGTTGACGGTAGCGCCCTCGAGCCACTGATCGACAGGATGCTGGCGCGTGAGGACGTGGCGTACCTGCACGTACACAATGCGAAGCCCGGGTGCTTTGCGGCTCGGGTGGACCGGGTGTGAGTGCCGGTCAGGGCTGTCTGTCCGTATCGGTGCCATTCCAGCAAATCTCACCCTGACACGGGTCGAGCAACTGGCGGATTCCCGGCACGAAACCCAAAGTCCTCACCAGCGCAAAGGCCGTGATCTGTGCCTGGGGAAATGCGGACCGCAGCCGAAGCGAGGCTGCCATCAGGGTACGGCCCTTCGTGACCACATCGTCAATGAGCAACACCTGCATCGGGGAAGATGTCGGCCGTTCGAGGGCCAGGGAGCGATAGTGCTCGAAGACCGAGGGCCGCTCCCATCTCCAGGCTTGCGACGACCTGGCGATCGATCGGCCCCGTCGTATGCCAATCCACACGGAGGCAGCCAGACCGGCATTGCACAAAGCGAGGGCGAGGAGGTGCGACGGCCACAGCGCGGTGGGGGTCGATGAGTCGCTGGGAGGGATCGGAACCAGAACGCTACCGGCGCAAGACAGGCCCTGGACACACGCCTGCATGATGCGGTGATCGCGAACAGCCGCAACGTAGCGCCGCAGCCATCTGCGATTGCCCGCTTTCACACGGGCGCAGAGCAGACGTGAGCCTCTGGACACTTCGTCCTCGCCCGCAGGGGAATAAACGTAACAGGAATAGAAGCCGAGGCGGCTCCTTGCGGGATGGCTACGGGAGGTAATCATCGTCAGCAGCCCGCTCGAGCCGGGGACTCTTGGTTTGCCCTGCCTCGACCGGCTCCGCCTCAGCGCTCCTTTTCTGGCGCCAGGCTCTGGCAGCATCGCGTCCAATGTTTTCCGGCCCCGGCGGGCCGGAGGAAGGCTGATCCAGGCGCGCATCGATTCCCGCCGCGTGCAATGCTTCCTGGGTCAGACTGACCCAACGCGCACGAAGCTCGGTGAGCTGCGGCGCGGCGGCTGGGGCTCCCAGCCCGGAGAGGGTCACCTGCCGGTTCGTCGCCAGCAGGTGCGCATGAACATTGCGGGGACCGCCATCGGGACGCGGCTCGTGTATGACGAGGTCCACGGCCACACGAAAACGATCGGCGAGCTCCTGCGAAAACGTCCGCGCCAGCCTCAACCTTTGCTGTGCGGACAACTCCGAAGGCAGAGCCACTTGAAATTCACGCGCGACGCGGGCCTTTGGCCCTTCTTTCGCCTGTTCGGCCGCTTTCCACAGCCTGGTGCGATCCCGCGCCCACTGTACCTCCGCGCCCTCCAACTTCGCAGGCAACAGTATCTCGGAGTGTGTGACGTCCATGCGGCGCGATGCTGCGGCAGCGCGGCGGCCCGCAGTTTGGGTGCGCGATGCGATCTGCAATCTGAAAGTGGCCACGTGCGGCTCCTGCCTGAACTGCGGTATCCGTGCCTATCGAACGATTCGAACGCGACGCCAGGCCGGGGATGAGGCGGTCTTGAGATATCCCGCGAGATCCGGGAGCTGCTCGATCTCGGATGGCATCACCGCAGACTCCAGAACGTGCTGTTCGCTGGTGCTGTGTGATCTTCGGGAGCTACGGCCGATCGGGAGGCCGTCGCGATCTCGATTGCGCGCAGTTTGCCGACGGATGATTTCACGCTCTCCGATCAGGTGCGATGCGAAACGCGCTGTCCCGCCCGAATCGCTGCCGGAGCAGCGCAGAATGAGGATGTTGTTCTGCAGCGACGTGGCGCCGGTCAGGAAGGGCGATGCCTGGGAGAGCGCCAGAGCCGGGGCGCCGGCGAGAAGCGCGGCAATCAGCACCCGGCCTGCAAAGGCGTTCAGTGGGCGGATTTTCATGTGGAGCGGTCCCCGATCAGCTTCAGGTGAGCGAGCCTCTGTGCGCCATGCGGCTCAAGCTTCCGCTTCGAGTGTCCCGCGTCCGCCCTCGTCCTCCCGCCTGGCATCGAACTCCTCGCGCTTCACCCTGCCTGGCGCACCGAAACGAAAGCCCAGGACGATGAAGGAGTGGTCGTACTGCTTCTCGCCCTGTTTGTCGGTCCAGTTGTTGGAGCGGATGCGGGCCTCGAGAATCAGCTGATCTCCCTTGCGCGCATTCTTGGCGAGCGCTTCTCCCAGGGCACCGAAGGCCACGAACCACAGACTCGTGATGACCTCGCGCGCCGCACCCTCCTCGTCCTTGCCCGCGTAGTCATTGCCAACCAGGCAGAAACGGGTATACATGGTATCGCCCTTGGCAACGAGCTCCGGGTTTCTGGCGAGGTTGCCGACGGCCAGCAAAGTAAAACTGTTCATGGACGATCCTCCTTGACCGGTCAGACTGGCGGGATGGCACGGGATGCTGAGCGGGCGACAGTCTAGTCGCGCCGGCCGGAGCGGCAATCGCACTTGACTGCGCGTTTGTGCAGAAACGCGCCGCGCCGCGCGGATACGCCGCGAAGGGCCCGGATGGGTCGTCGGGGGAACCCGGGCGCCGGCAAATACTTAAAGGAAAGACCGGCGGAGAAAGGAAAGCGAGGTGCCGATGCGGAGAATTGCCTTCGGTGTGCCCGGCAGCGCGCTCGGACTGACTCGAGTTGCCAACGCGGCGCGCCGACTCGGAGCGACGTTGTTGGCGTGTTTCGCTCTGGCCTCCTGCGCCAGCGTCCCGATCGTCGACGAGACGCTGAGCAGCACCTACTCGCCGTCCGAGATCGAGATCATGGGGGCCCGGGGGGCGCTCTCGAAGCGGCAATCCGAGGCGGTGCTGCGACGTCTCGCCGCCCAGGCACCCGATGCAGGCGCGCTGGAGCGTCACCTGGCCATGGAGCAGGCAGTCGCCGAGAGTCCGCTCTTCACCGGGAATCGGGTGCAGATCCTGCGCGATGGCTCGCAGACCTTCCCCGCCATGTTCCAGGCGATCCATTCGGCCCAGCACTACCTCTACCTCGAGTACTACATCTTCGAGGACGTCGCGTGCAACGGCGAGCAGCTCGGCGATCTGCTCGTCGCCAAGGCGCAGGCCGGCGTGAAGATCTACGTGATCTACGACGGCATCGGGTCGATCGACACACCGTCATCCTTCTTCGATCGCCTGCGGCAGGCAGGGATCCAGGTGCTGCAGTTCAATCCGCCCAACCCGTTGCGCGGCGGACATCTGTTTTCGGTGAACGATCGCGACCACCGCAAAATGCTGATCTCCGATGGAGAAGAGGTCATCGTGGGCGGGGTCAACCTCAGCTCGACTTACGAAAGCGCCCCGGCCGGATCGGGCTCCGATGATTCCCGCAAGAAACCGACGGGCACGGCGGAGGTGTGGCACGACATCGATCTCGAGATCTCGGGTCCGGTCGTCGTCGATCTGGAAAGGCTCTTCCGTGAGCACTGGGATGAGCAGCACGGCGCGCCCCTCGAGACGAGCCTCCAGGCGCCGGGGGAGCGGCAGGGCAATGAGGTCGTGCGAATCATCGGCAGCGCACCTCGCCGCCTCAGGACGCGTTACTACGTCACCGTGCTCACCGCGATCCGCAGCGCCGAAAGCAGCATCTGGATTACATCCGCGTACTTCGTCCCCACGCATCAGGAGAAGCGCGATCTCATCCGCGCCGCGCGCAAGGGTGTGGATGTGCGTCTGCTCCTGCCTTCGCGCAGCGACTCCACGCCGGCCCTGGAAGTCCAGCATTCCCACTACTCATCGCTGCTGCGTGCCGGGGTGAAGATCTTCGAGCGCGAGGGCGGCATCCTCCACTCCAAGACGATGCTCATCGATGGCGTGTGGTCGATCACCGGCTCCTCGAATTTCGACCATCGCAGCGTCCTGTTCAACGACGAGGTGGACGCCGTCGTGCTGGGAAAGGATACCGGCGAGCAGCTGGCGGGCATCTTCCAGAGCGACCTTCAGCACGCCCAGCAGATCGACCCGAATACCTGGCGAGAGCGCTCGACACTGACCAAGCTGCGCGAGCAGTTCTGGAGGCTGTGGGAAAAGCTGCTTTGAGGCGCCTGGCAGCGGCGGTCCGGCTAGCCTGCCCCGATGTCCCGGGCGGTGAGATCCAAACAGCGCCAGGCTTTCTCGACCAGCTCATCGATCTGCTCGCGCGCCATGATGAGCGGCGGCGAGATGATCATCGTGTCGCGCACTGCACGCATCACCAGTCCGTTCTTGAAGCAGTGATCGCGACAGATCAACCCGACATCGCCCCGCTGGGGGAAGAAGCGCCGCGCCCGCTTGTCTGCGACCAGCTCCAGCGCACCGATGAAGCCCAGTCCGCGCGCCTCGCCCACCAGCGGATGCTCCGCGAGCTCGCGCCAGCGCTTCTGCAGGTAAGGACCGGTGTCGCCGTGAACCCGCTCGATGATGCCCTCCTCCCGGAGGATGCGCAGATTCTCGATGGCCACGGCGCAGGCGACCGGATGCCCGGAGTAGGTGTAGCCGTGGTGGAACTCGCCGCCCTGCTCGATCAGGACCTGTGCGACCCGATCGCCTACCATCACGCCCCCGAGCGGCTGATAGCCGGAGGTGAGGCCCTTGGCGAGCGTCATGAGATCGGGCCGGATGCCGTAGCGCTCGCTGCCAAACCAGTACCCCAACCTGCCGAAGCCGCAGATCACCTCATCCGCGACCAGCAGGATGCCGTAGTGCCTGCAGATGCGCTGGATCTCGGGCCAGTAACTCTCCGGTGGGATGATGACTCCGCCCGCGCCCTGCACCGGCTCGCCGATGAAAGCCGCCACGTTCGCAGCTCCCAGCTGCTCGATCTTCTCCTCCAGGCGGCGCGCGGCCTGCACTCCGTACTCCTCGGGCGACAGCTCCCCGGCGTTCTCGTACCAGTACGGCTGCTCGATATGAACGATTCCCGGTATGGGCAGGCCGCCCTGCTCGTGCATCGGCTTCATGCCACCGAGGCTGGCGGCGGCCATCGTGCTGCCGTGGTAGGCATTGTGGCGGCTGACGATGATGTGCCTGCCCGGCTCGCCGCACACGTCCCAGTAGCGGCGCACCATGCGGACGATCGTATCGTTCGCCTCGGAGCCGGAGCCCGCGAAGAAGACATGTCTGAACTGCGGCGGCGTCAGCTCCGCGAGCAGTGTGGCCAGCTCGATCGCCGGTGGATGCGCACTCTTGAAGAAGCTGTTGTAGTAGGGCAGCTCGAGCATCTGGCGATAGGCTGCCTCCGCGAGCTCGCGCCGGCCGTAGCCGATGTTGACGCACCATAGGCCGGCCATGGCATCGAGGATGCGCAGGCCCTCGGAGTCGTAGAGATAGACACCTTCGGCTCGCGTGATGATGCGTGCGCCTTGCGCCGCGAGCTGCTTGAAGTCGGTGAACGGATGCAGGTAGTGCCGCGAGTCGGCTGCCTGCCATTCACGCGTCGTGCGGGGAGGGAGTGGCATGTTCATGAAGCTTCCCGATCTGTTGAGGGCTCAACCGGCGGTCAGATACCAGTCGTACTCCAGAGGAGTGACCTGACTGTCGAAGACTTGCAGCTCCGCTCGCCGGGTCGTCGCGAAAAGCCGCTGAAAGGCGGTCCCCAGGTATTCCTTCACGAACTCGCTACGCTCGAAGCTCAGGACCGCCGCGTGCCAGTTGACCGGCAGGGCCGCACCGCTGTCGCGATAAGCGTTGCCGACGACAGGCTTGCCCGGCTCGACCCTCGCGCTGATGCCTCGATGAATGCCCGACAGAACGAGCGCCGCCAGCAGATAGGGATTGACATCGGCGCCGGCCACGCGGTGCTCGATCCGGCGGTTTTCCGGTGTATCGGCCGGAATGCGCAGCGCCACGCCGCGGTTGTTGAGACCCCAGGTGGGCCGCAGCGGCACGTAGCTCTCCGGGCGGAAGCGCCGGTAGGAGTTGGCCGTCGGCGCGAACCCCAGCATCGACTCGGCCATGGTCCCCGACAGCCCACCGATCGCGTGGCGCAGCAAGGTGTTGGGCTCGAGAGTCCTGGAAGCGAACGCATTGCGGCCATCCGGCTGCAGCAGGCTGACATGGATGTGCGTGCCGCTGCCCGGCTCGCCCGCGTAGGGTTTCGCCATGAACGTGGCGCTCAGGCCGTGCTTGAGAAACACTCCGCGCACGATCCGCTTCAGCCGGATCACGTGATCGCAGGCCAGGCACGCATCGGCGACGTGCCGCAGGTTGACTTCGTATTGTCCGGGGCCGCACTCGGCCAGCATGCTGGTCGCCGGCACGTTCTGGATCTCGCACGTGCGGCTGATCTCGGTGAGAATGCCCGACAGCTCCTCGATGCGCGCCATGGAGTTGATCTGCTTGCCCGCGCGGCGTGAGCCCTTGCCGGCAGCGGCCGCCGGACGGATGCCGCCCTCGCGCGTGCGGCGCGGATCGACCACGTAGAATTCGATCTCGAGCGCGACGACCGGTGTCAGGCCGAGCTCGCCGAACCGATGCACGACCTGCGAGAGCACGTGACGGGGATCGCCGAAGAACGGCAAGCCATCGTGATCGGCCATACTCACCTGGATCTGCGCCACGCCCTCCTCCATCCAGGGCACGCGCACCAGCGAGCCCTCGACGGGCGTGCAGGAGCGATCCGCATCGCCGTCATCGAATCCCAGCCCCGTGGCCTCGATCGTGTTGCCGAGCGCATCCATCGCGAAGATCGAGCCCGGAAGGCGGAAAGCCCCGGCGTATACCGCCGGCAACGAGTCGATCTTCAGCCGCTTGCCGCGCGGAGTGGACAGCAGATCGGGCAACAGCACATCGACGAAGTGCGCGTCCGGATTGCTCCGGGTGAAAGTCTCGATGTCAGAGGCATGGGTTTGCATGATGCATGGCGGCTCATCGGTTACTGCCAGCTGCTCTCACGCCGTTCGCGCGAGATCTGCCTAGGCCGGACGCAAGGGCGCCCGGCGCCACGGGGTCACGTGGGCAAGGTACCGAGAAGCATTTGCCGGCCAGACACCGAGATGGGCGGGCCGTCCAGGTCAGCGCGGCCCGCACGCCAGCGAGGCGCGTGGAGCGGGATCGCACAGAGGTAGCCTGGATTACGCATCAAAAACGGGGGTGTAGCGCCTGTAGCCACAGCCCAAGCTACACCTCCCCGGCTTCCAATGCCAGACCAGGGGATTATTGCCGGTTGTTGGGCCGATCCGGTCTGTTGTTGGGCCGATCCGGCCTGTTGGGCCGCTGTTCAGGGCGTGCGGGAGGCGGCGCCGGCCGTGCCGGGGTCGCCGGGTGAGGCGCCGGCGCGACCGGATGAGCGACCGGACCCTCGCGCTCGCGTGGGGCCTCCACTCGAGGCGCGGGCTGCGGAGGGGCGAATGCGCGCGGCTCCGGTGCTGGCGCGGGTCTGGAGACCGGCGGCTCGATCGAATGCGCCTGCGGCAGCGGATGAGCCTGCGGCACTGGATGCGCCTGAGGCACGGGACGTGCCTCCGGACGCGGCTGAGGACTGGCCTGCGGCGCCGGATGCGCTTCGGGTGTTGGATTCACCTGCATCGGGCGGGCGGCAGGGGCAGGTCGCTGGCCCGGCGCTCGGAACATGTCGTTCTGGCGCATCTCACCCGGGTGATCGTGCTCACGCGTGGACATCGACTGCTCGGGCGCGGAGCCGCCTTGTGCCCCTGGCGGACGGTCATTGCGCATCGCATTCTTCGCCGGCGGAATCGGCGTTGCATGCAACGCTCGCTCACGCTCCTGCAATGTCGGTGCCGGCGTATTGCGTACCGGCAGATTTCGCACGGGTCCCGGCTTCACGACACGGACGCGGCTCACCGGCACGCGTTCCTGCATCGTCGCCAGTTGAGTTCGCGCGAGCGGGCGGCCGCCGTTCGCCCGGATGGCAGCCTCTTGCTGCGCGAACGACACCGGCGGCGGTGGGGGCGCAACGCGAGCGACCACCGGGCGGTTCGAATAGGCGGCCGGCGGATGGCGGACATTTCCGGCAACAGCATTGCCGAGCACGCTCTGCCTCTCCGGCGCGATCGCCGGTGCGGCACCCACCGGGCGCATCCTGCCCAGCTCGCTCGGCGGGATATGCACGGTGTTTCCGCGGATCGGCCGCGCCGAGGTGAAGGTGGATTGCGAGACCGCGGTCACCGCGCCAGGCGCATGCTGGTTGACGTAGGTTATGTTGGTAACCTTGTTCTCATAGACATTCGTGATGTACGTGTTGTTGACGATCGTCGTGTTGGAAACGTTGACGTTGCGCACGTAAGCGGGGCTGACGTGATAGCCGGGCACGTAGACCTCGCGCGGACCGAGCGCAAACCAGGCGACCGCGGCCGCGCCGGCCCCGACCGCGACGGTCGTCGCGATGCCACCCGGGCTGTGGACCCAGGCGACGAGCGCGGGTGCGTAAACCGGACGGACCTGACGCGGCCCGGGCACCCAGCACCAGCGGCCGTACACGTGCGCCCAGCGCCCATAGTGAAACGGGGCGAATCCCCAGGGAGCGTTGTCGACCCAGGTCCATCCCCAGGGCGAGACCCACACCCAGCGGCCATCCTGGTACGGCGCCCAGTCCGGGCCGACATCGTTCGGACTCCAGACATTGCCGTACTCGGGGACCGAGCTCCACGAGCCGTACTGGCTCAACTGCTCGCCGCCTTCGACCTCCGGAGAGACATACTGGCTCGCCTGCTGCTGCGCCGCTTCCTGCTGGTGCTCGCGCTCGAGAGACCATTGGTCGAGCGCATCGGGCGCGCCTACGGAAGCCGCATCCGCGGTCACCTGGTCCGTGCCGGTGAACGTGACCGCCTGTTGTGTCCCGATCGGAATGGTTTGCCCGGTGGCGCTGGCCTCCGCCTGCCCATTGCTCACCTCGACGATCGTGGTGTCGCCGGTGTCGCTCACCTCGACCCGGTAGTCGCCCGGCCCCTGGAGAGTCAGCGCGATGTTGGGCGTGTCGATCTCGAAGCCCTGGTTCTGACTCATGTCGCGCACATGCACGATGGCAGTTCCCGCCGTGACGTTCATCTGCGTCATGCGGTCATCGAGATTCAGGAAGGAGAATCCGGTCGTGCTCCCCAGGCGAATGGCCGCGGAGCCCATGTCGAGCTCGGCGCGCGAATCCTGATCCGTCCAGAGTTTGTCCCCGGTGGTCAGAGGACGGTTGACCGTCGCGGGCGCCCAGTCCTGCACCCCCGCGGGCTGCATGGAGACCGACCCTTCGGCATCGCTCAGCCTCGCGACCCGCCCGGGCGGGTCGGCTTCGTCGGCCGCGGCCACTGCCATCGCGGCGGCTGCGACGATCAGCAAGATGGGGATGGCGATCGGATGCCGCGTGAAGAATCTACGGTTGGCCATTGAGATGCGCTCCAGCCTGAACTCGTCAGGTCGCTACCTTAATACAACGCCAAGCGCCATGAACGAGGCATGAACGTT
>DASTDD010000100.1:0-8591 GCA_035710545.1 Steroidobacteraceae bacterium | reverse complement strand
GGTTTCTCGCTCTTGCCGGCGGCCCGCCGCATCGGCCATGCCTTCGATCTGGACCCCCGTGCGGGCCTGGATCTCGCCCGCCACATGGGGTGGCTCATGGCCGCCGAGTTACGCTCCTGCGGAGTCGATATCTCGTTCGCCCCCTGCGTTGACCTCGACTACGGGGTGAGCGAGATCATCGGCGAGCGCGCCTTCCATTCACGGTCCGAGGTGGTGGGCCAGCTCGCCAACGCCTACGTGCACGGCATGCGGGAGGCGGGCATGGCGGCCACCGCGAAGCACTTCCCGGCGCATGGCGCCGTCGTGGCCGACTCCCACCTGAGCCTGCCCGTGGACCGGCGGGACCTGGCGGACCTGGCGGGGGACCTGGCGCCGTACCGCCGCCTGATCGCCGACGGGCTGCCGGCCGTCATGGCCGCCCACGTACTGTTCCCGGCCGTCGATCCGGCCCCGGCCAGCCTTTCCTCCCGTTGGATTCGCGACGTGTTGCGCGGAGATTTGAGGTTTCAGGGGGTAGTGTTCACGGACGATCTGTCCATGGGAGGCGCGGCAGCGGCGGCCGGGAATATTGTGACCCGTGCACGCCAGGCGTTGCTCGCCGGGTGCGACATGCTTCCGGTCTGTAACAACCGGGCCAGTGTGATCGCGCTGCTGGAAGGGCTCGACGTGGAACCCGAGCCTGCCTCGCGGTTGCGCCTGGTGCGGATGCACGGCCGGGACGGCTTTACGCGCCAGGAGCTGACCTCCCGGACCGAGTGGCAACGCAGCCGCGAGCTATTGGCGCGCTGCACGGCTGCGCCGACGCTGCATTTGGAGGCCGGCAGTCAATGAACAACTGGTCCGTGGAAGCCTGGCGTGGTGTCGTCGATACCGCGCCGGAGGGCATCGTGGTGTGCGATGCCACGGCTCCGGACCATCCGGTTGTCTACGTCAACGCGGCCTTCTCGCAGATGTGCGGCTACGCGGTGTCGGCTTTGCTCGGCACGAATCTGCGCATTCTCCAGGGTAACGACCGTGACCAGGAAGCGCGCCTGCGTATCCGCGATGCGCTCGAGCGTGGCGAGCCCGCGCGTGTGCTGCTGCGCAACTATCGGCCCGACGGCACGATGTTCTGGAACGAGACCGCCCTGCAGCCGGTCCGCGATGCGAAAGGCCGCGTGACCCACACCATCGGTTACCACCGCGACGCCAGCGATCGCCTCAAGAGCAACGAGCGCAACAGCCAGGGCCTGCCGCCGTGGCTGCGCGAGGATCGCCTGACCGGACTGCATTCCCGAGCCTACTTCGAGGAGCTGTTGCAGCGCGACTGGCGGCTCGCTCAGCGGGACTCCCATGAGATCGGGCTCACACTCATCGACATCGATGATCTGGGACCCTACAACGACACGTTCGAGCGTGTCGGTGGCGATGCCTGCATCAGGCGTATCGCCCGGGTCATCGGCGCTTCCTACCGGCGCGGTGGCGATCTGATCGGGCGCTGGGAGGGAGGCACCTTTGCAGTCCTCACTCAGGGAGATGCGGCCGAAAAGGCGTCTCAGTACGCCCAGGTCGTCTCGCAGCGCGTGCGCGATCTGCTGATCCATCACCCACGCGGCGGGGCCGAGCGTTACGTGACGATTAGCGCAGGCGTCGCCAGCCTGGTTCCCCCTAGGGAGCTACCGCTTGAAGCGCTGCTGAAGGCCTGCACCGCGGCACTGAAGCGTTCGAAGAAGCTGGGTAAGAACAGTGTCTCAACCGCTGAAGCCGGTGACTTCAAGTAGCCCGGCTTCCTCCTAGCGCCCGGCCGGGCGATTACCCTGTGCGGGAGTCACTAGAGCGATCGCCCCGAAGGCCGGGTTGTCGTAGTAGTTGCGCTCGTAAAAGCGCACCCGGCGGCTTTCGCTCAGGATGAACGCGGTTCCGGGTCCCGCGGCCAGCCCGGCCGGAGGGGAGGGGATGACATAACTCAGCGCCACACCCAGATGCAGATACTGGCCGCGCTCGAGAAACACGTTTCCCGAGAGCCCCTGCACCTCCACGCCCAGCTTCTGCAGCGGAAATCCGGCCCGTGTGCCCCAGGCGCTCGCCGTCTGTGCCCAGGCGAAGTGAGCCACCGGCACGTACGCACCGCTGGACCGCAGCCGATTCTCGATGTCGCTCAGCTGATACTGCGCCGGCGGCAGCAGCTGCACGAAATGACCCACCTGTGAGGAGCCGGACGTGGACTCCTCGCCGACGGTGTTGCCGGCCCCCGCCTCGGCACTCCAGTTCTCGGGGCCGCCCTGCGCGGAATTCGCCCGGAAGACGATCAGCTCGATGTGGTAGACGGGGCCCGATGCGTCCTGGGACATCGCGGGCAATCCGACGGCAAGGCCGGCCAGGACCAGGCAGGGCAATCGACGCTTCATGCCCCGATTCTACTTGAGCTTCCCGGCCGCTCGCGCTGGCTTCTCGCTCAGCCGCTTCATCAGCTCGGTCGCGAACTCGAAGCGTGCCGGCTCGTTCGGCAGCGGGCGCGAGATGCGCAGCTTCAGCGAGCCCTCCAGACGGTATTCGCGCGGGTTTTTCTGGATGAGCCGGACCACGACATCAGGGTCGAGGCTGTGGCGCTCCTCGAACCAGACGGTGCCCCCCTGGGGTCCGAAATCCAGGCGCCGGATGCCCAGTGCTCGGGCGGTCAGCTTGAGTCGGGCGAGCTTGAGCAGGCTCTGTGCCACGGGTGGCAACGGACCGAAGCGGTCGTAGACCTCCGCGCTCAGCTCATCGAGAGCCGAGTCGGATTCGGCCGCGGCCAGGCGCTTGTACAAGCCAAGTCGTACGTGCACGTCGGCCACGTAGCTCTCCGGCAGAAATGCCGGAGTGCGCAGCTCCACTTCGGTCGCCGCCGCGAGCGGCCGGTCGAGCGCCGGCTGGCGCCCCTGCTTGAGCGCGCTCACGGCCTGCTCGAGCATGTCGAGGTAGAGGGCGAGGCCGATCTCGGTCATCTGGCCGCTTTGCTGCTCGCCGAGCAGCTCGCCGGCGCCGCGGATCTCCAGATCGTGCGTGGCGAGCACGAAGCCTGCGCCCAGCTCCTCCATGGACTCGATCGCCTCGAGCCGTTTCGCGGCATCGCCCGCCAGCGCGCGGCGGGGCGGCGCAACCAGGTAAGCGTACGCACGATGATGGGAGCGGCCGACCCGGCCGCGCAGCTGGTGCAGCTGCGCCAGCCCCATGCGGTCGGCGCGATTGATGACGATGGTGTTGGCGGTGGGTACGTCGATGCCGCTCTCGATGATGGTCGTGCAGACGAGCAGATCGAATCGCCTGTGATAGAAGTCCACCATGAGCTGTTCGAGCTCGCGCTCGCGCATCTGGCCGTGCCCGACGCGCACACCGGCCTCCGGGACCAGCGTGCGCACTTCGGTGGCGATCTTCTCGATCGTCTTGACTTCGTTGTGCACGAAGTAGATCTGTCCGCCACGGCGCAATTCGCGCAGCGCCGCTTCACGCAGCGTCGGCCCATGCCATTCGATGACGAACGTCTTGATGGCGAGACGCTCGGCCGGCGCAGTGGTGATCAGGGACAGATCGCGCAAGCCGCCGAGGGCCATGTTGAGGGTGCGTGGAATCGGCGTGGCAGTCAGTGTCAGTACGTGCACATTGGCGCGCAGCGCTTGCAGGCGCTCCTTGTCCCGCACACCAAACCGGTGCTCCTCGTCGATGATGAGCAGTCCGAGGTCGCTGAAGCGTGCATGCGAGTGCAGGAGGCGGTGAGTCGCGATGACGATGTCGACCGTGCCCCGCTCGATGCCTTCGACGGTCGCGAGTGTCTGCTTCGAATTGCCGAAGCGGGACAGCGCCTCGATTCTGACCGGCCAGTCCGCGAAGCGGTCGCGGAAGTTGGTCAGATGCTGCTGGGCGAGCAGTGTCGTGGGCGCCAACACCGCCACCTGCTTTCCAGCCTGTACGGCGGCGAACGCCGCGCGCATCGCCACTTCCGTCTTGCCAAAGCCGACGTCCCCGCAGACGATGCGATCCATGGGACGGTCGCTCTGCAGGTCGCTCAGCACCTGGCGGATCGCCTCCGCCTGATCGGCCGTCTCCTCGAACGGGAAGGCGTTGGCGAAGGCCTGATATTCGAGCTCGTTGACCGGTAGCCGCAGACCCTGCTGAGCCTTGCGCCGCGCGTACAGGTCGAGCAGCTCCGCGGCGACATCGCGAACCTGCTCGGCGGCGCGCCTGCGCGCCCGTGCCCACTGGTCGGTCCCGAGCTTGTGCAGGGGCGCGCTCTCCGGCGCGGCGCCCGTGTAGCGGCTGACCAGGTGCAGGGAGTGGACGGGTACGTAGACCCGATCGCCGTCCAGGTACTCCAGAACCAGGAATTCGCCCGGCTGCCCGGCGATATCCATGACCTGCAGGCCCACGTAGCGGCCGACCCCGTATTCCTCGTGCACGACCGGGGCGCCCGGATTGAGGCTCTGCAGGTCCCGGAGGATGGCTTCCGGGTCGGCCGCGGCCCGTTTGCGGCGGCGCTCCTGGCGCGCGCGTGCGCCAAAGAGCTGAGCCTCGGACACCACCGCGATCCGCGGTTCGGTCAGCGTCAGCCCCTGGAGATCGGGGGCGACGGTCAAAGCCAGCGGCGCCTGGCCGTTTGCGAAGCTATCCCAGTCGGGTACGGCCACGAGCTGATGGCCGTGACCCCGCAGCATCTCCTGCAGCACTTCGCGCCGTCCCGGTGATTCGGCGGCAATCAGAACGCGCCCGGCGAATTCGTTCAGAAACAGGTCGAGCGGTGCAAAGGGATGTTCGGCACGGACGTCGATGCGCAGTTGCGCCGGCGCCGTGGTCGGGAAGTTACGGATCTGATCGTTGCCGCCGCGCTCCTCGAGCGCTGCGGCCTTGAATGCGTGCAGCGTGACCGAGGCGAAGGCCTCGAGGCGGCCTTCGATCTGCGCCGGCGGCAGGAACAGCTCCGCCGGTGGAAGCACCGGGCGCTCGATGTCATGGCGGCGCTCCTCGTAGCGGTGCTCCACGTCGAGCCACGCCTTGTCCAGGGCTCCGCGCAGGGCGGCGTCGTGCACCAGGACGGCGTTGTCCGGGAGATAGTCAAACAGCGTCGCCGTCTCCTCAAAGAACAGCGGCACATAAAACTCGATGCCCGCCGGCGCAATGCCTTCGCTGACGCCCCTGTAGATTCCGGCGCGCGTGGGATCACCTTCGAAGCGTGTGCGGAAGCGGCGACGGAACTCGCGCACTCCCTCCGGGTCGAGCGGCACTTCGCGCGCCGGCAGCAGGCGGATGCGCTCGAGTGAATCGAGCGAACGCTGGCTGTCCGGGTCGAAGCGGCGAATGGCCTCGATCTCATCATCGAACAGATCGATGCGCAGCGGCGAGGCAAGGCCCATTGGAAAAACATCGAACAGCGAGCCGCGTACCGCGTATTCGCCCGGGCTGGCGACCTGACTCACGCTCACGTAGCCGGCTTCCACGAGGCGCTGTCGAAAGGGCTCCAGGGCCAGCTCCTCGCCGACCGCCAGCTCGAAGGCGCGCCCTTGCACGTAATTTCGCGGTGGCAGCCGCTGCATCAACACATCCGCCGTGACGATCAGACAGCCGTGGCGGAGGCGGGGTAACTCGAACAGCGTGCGCAGCCGCTGCGAGGTGATGTCAGGGTGAGGCGAGAACAGGTCGTAGGGGAGTACTTCCCAGTCGGGCAGGGTCAACAGTGTCAGGCGCTCGCCGGCAAAGAACTGCAGCTCGGCGGAGAGCCGCTCGAGCCCGCGTGCATCGTCCGCGACCACGACGTAGAGCCGCTGATCGGAGTGCGTGGCCTCGGCCAGGGCGAGCGCCGCGGCACTGCCGTGCAGCTGGTGCCAGGCGAGGCGTCGTTGGCGGGATGTAGGAACCGGAGGCTTGAGTAGCAAGAAACGTCCAGCCGATCCTCAGGCTTCTGCGGGGACGGGGCCTACCTGCAGGCGCGCGTGCAGCGGCACGCAAAAGATGTCGATCGGGTTCGTGCGCCCGCGGACGATCATCGGCGGTAGCGCCAGCGCGCCGATGTCGAGTCCGTGCGCGTCGAGCGATTGCTTGATGGCGCCGGAGAACATGATCTCCCCGGCGCGGGCCCGCTGGCACAGCCGCGAGGCGACGTTCACCGTGTCGCCGATGATGGTGTAGCTCATGTAGGTGGAGGAGCCAACGTTGCCCGCGACGACGTCGCCCTCGTTGATGCCGATTCCCAGCCCCGCCTCGATCTGGTAACGCCGCTTCCAGGACTGGGCGAGCGCGGCGAAGCCGTTGAGCATCTCCTGCGCCGTCTTGATGGCGCGGGGCGAGCTGTCCGGTTGCTCGAGCGGCACGCCGAAGCCGAGCATGAGGCAGTCCCCGGCCATGTGGAACACCGTGCCCTCGTGCTTGAAGGTGATCTCCGTCAGCAGCGAGAAATACTCATTCAGCAGCGGCACCACCTCGTGGGGCGCGAGCTGCTCGGACATCCCGGTGAAGCCCCGCAGGTCGGCAAACAGGACCACGGCGTGTGTGCGCACGTCGGAGGTCGACAACAGGCTGTCCCGTAGCTGCGCATCCTGCAGGATCTTGTCCGCCAGCCGCGGCGAGACATAACGCCGGAAGGTCTCGCGCATCGTCTCCTCGCGCCGTGCGATCTCCGCTTCCAGCTGTGCTGCCACGGCCTTGCGCCGCACGGCCCCTGCACGCATGAGGGCCTCGATCCGGGTCCTCAGAAAGTCATCTGCCGCCACCTTTTATCCCCATCCCCATTCGGTATCTTGGCTGAAGGGCGCCCGCGGGCGCTGTCAGCGGACATCGTCCTCGGGGCCCGCGCGGGTGATTTTGCTCGCGCGCGGGCTTACGGGCCGTGTTCGCGCAAAGGCTATCATCCGCGCGCATCACTTGCCCACTGCCACATGCCGCTATGGCGGCAAGCGGGCAGGCCCTGACAAGACTGGAGGTTCGGTATGTCGGTTAGATGACGGCCTGTCAGCCGCCCGTGACCACCGAGTGAATGACGCGATCGCCTTCGAAAAAGACCGAGAATCCGGCGTAGTCCCAGCGGGTGATGGGCGGTTTGCCGACGGTTGGATGACGCTCCACGGGGGCGCCGAAATGGGCCTCGACCTGGTTCATCGTGGTCCCACGCTTCGGCCGGTCGATACTGGACTCGCGCAGGGTCACGTGATCGTCGACGACGAGGGTCTCGGCGACCGCAGAGCCTGCGGTTACGCATGTGCACGCCAGCAAGACGAGCATTCGGGTTTTCATGGCAATCGGTCCTCCCGCACCGGGCGACTATAGCACCGGGGAGCTTCTGTCAAAGCCGGTGGCGGACGGGCTTTCATCGGGATTGTGACGCAGGTCCCGAGCCTAACTGTGGTTAAATCGCGACGATGTTTCATCCGCTGTCCTTGTTCGTGGGTCTGCGCTATGTGCGCGCCCGGACCCGCAAGTTCTTCGTGTCATTCATCACCTGGACGTCCCTGGCGGGGGTCTGCGTGGGGGTAGCCGCGCTCATCGTGATCCTCTCCGTCATGAATGGTCTGGAGGGGGATCTGCGCGACCAACTCGTGGCCCTGAGCGCGCATGCACGGGTCGTTTCAGGGCCCGCAGGAGGCTCATCGGCGGCTCCGCCGGCGCAGAGCGACTGGCAGGCCGTGGAGGGTCGGGTGCGCGCCGGCGCGGGGGTGGTGGCTGTCTCGCGCTACGTGGAGATCCAGGGACTCGCCGTGCGGACACCGGAAATGATGCCGATTTTGCTTCGCGGCATCGACCCGCAGGCCGAGACCGGCGTGACCGATCTCGGGCGCTCGATGACGCAGGGCCGTCTGGCCGAGCTGACTCCAGGCTCCAACCGCGTGATCCTCGGGCAGGTGATCGCCGATCACCTCGGCCTCGCTGTCGGCGACACGCTCACCCTGTTGGTGCCGGATGTGTCACCGCAGGGCGTACCGGCCCCCCGATTGCGGGAAATGACGGTCGCTGGAATATTCGAGGTTGGACGGGTGGAGTTCGACGGCAACCTGGTGTTTGGCAACATCCAGGACGTGCGTGCCCTGACTCCGGCAGGCTCGCGCGCCGAGGGCCTGCGCATCCGTTTCCGGGACGCGCTGTCGGCGCCGGCCCTCGCGGCCCGCTTGCGCACGCAGCTGCCGCCACGCTTCGAGCTGTTTGACTGGACGCAGGACAACGCAAGTTACTTCCGCGCCGTCCGCATCGAGAAGACGATGATGTCGCTCATCCTGATGATGATCGTGGGTGTCGCGGCCTTCAACATCGTCTCGATGCTGGTCATGGTGGTCACCGACAAGCGCACCGACATCGCCATTCTGCGCACCATGGGAACCTCACCGCGCCGGATCCTGGGCGTCTTCATGACACAGGGGCTGATCATCGGCTGGGTGGGCGTGGCGCTCGGCGTGACGGTCGGCCTGAGCATTGCGTTGCACGTGGACACCCTCGTCCCGCTTCTCGAGCACACGTTCCATTTCCAGATCTTCGACGCGGATGTCTATGACATGCCACGCGTGCCGTCGGAGGTTCGCTGGATCAACGTCGCGGTGATCAGCCTGGGCGCATTGCTCCTGACCGGCCTCGCCACCGTCTACCCGGCCATCCGTGCC
>DASTDD010000099.1:0-2844 GCA_035710545.1 Steroidobacteraceae bacterium | reverse complement strand
GACCGTTATATCATTAACGTCGCCACTGGGCTCTCAACCGATACCGGAGTGCCCCGCCATGAAATGGGTTACCCGCGAGCGACCCAAGATCGATCGCCTCGCCTGTCCCTGGCTGATCAAGCGGTTCATCGATGCGCAGGCCGAGATCCATTATGTGCCCGCGCAGGAGGTGTTGGCGTTCGCGGGTCACGAAGGGGCCATTGCCTTCGATGTGCCGGGCGTCGAGCTGACCCATCGCGGTCCCCTGTGCAGCTTCGATGCTTTCCTTGACCGATACGCCTTGCAGGATGCCGCCCTGCAGCACCTGGCGACGATCATCCGTGCTGCCGACACGGACACTCTGGAGCGTTCGCCGCAGGCCCCAGGGCTGCTGGCCATTTCCCTCGGTCTGGGCGCCAACATCCTCGATGACCAGCAGCTGCTCCAGGCGGGACTGGTGATCTACGACGCGCTGTACACGTGGTGCCGATCCCTCGGCAGCGAGCGTCACGGCTGGAACGAGAGGCTGCTGCGCCGGGAGATGGGCACATGACGGATCCGATGAGCATCCCGAACAGATCACCTATGACGCGCCGCGAGCTCGGACAGGGCGCGCTGCTCGCGTGGGCCAGTTTCGTGACCCCTCAGCTGATCATGCAAACGACCGCCTCGGCGGCAAGCCGCGGGCAAGAAAGCCGCTGGCGCACGGACTTCCCCTCGCTCCAGCAGGAGGTCAACGGCTATCCCCTCGCCTACCTCGACAGCGCTGCGACGACACAGCGACCCGACCTGGTCATCGAGGCGGTGCTGGAATTCTACAGACACGACAATGCCAATCCCGGCGCCGCCCTCCACGCCCTGGCCCGTCGCGCCTATGAGAAGTACGAAGCGGCGCGACGCACTGTGGCCACCTTCATCAACGCCGAGCCCGAGGAGGTTGTCTGGGTCAAAGGCTCGACCGAGGGCATCAACCTGGTGGCAACGGCCTGGGGACGGTCTCGGCTTCGGGGCGGCGATGAAATACTGCTGACGGCCGCCGAGCATGCTTCGAATCTTCTACCGTGGCGCCTGGTGGCGGCGCAGACCGGCGCCACGGTGCGGTACGTCGAAGTCGATGACGCAGGTCGAGTGCTGCTGGATGACCTGGATCGGAAGCTCTCGACGCGGACCCGGCTGGTCGCCTTCAGCCATGTGTCCAACGTCGCCGGCTACATCAATCCGGCCGCCGAGATATGCACGCGGGCTCGGGCAGGCGGCGCCCGGGTGTTCATCGATGCGGCACAGTCCGCCCCGCATGTGCCACTGGACGTAGCCCGTCTCGGGTGTGACTTCCTGGTCTTCTCGGGACACAAGATGGTGGGTCCGATGGGTACCGGGGTCTTGTGGGCGCGGCGCGAGCGCCTGGAGGAGATGTCGCCGTACCAGGCAGGCTCCAACATGGCGCACCAGGTCGATTTTTCCTCGCAGGAATACGAGCACGGCGCAGTGAGGTTCGGTGCCGGCACCCCGAACGTCTCCGGTGCGGTAGGTCTGGCTGCGGCTGTGGACTATCTGCGCAGCAAGGACAGGGCGGCGCTGGAAGAGTACGAAGAGCGCCTGACGCAACACACCTTGGAGGGCTTACAGGAGATCCCGGGCTTACGTGTCCTCGGACCCAAAACGGCAGCCGCGCGTGTCCCGGTCTTCTCTTTCGTGATGGAGGGACGTTCCTCGCAGCAGATACTGCAATTTCTGGATGCGCGCGGCATCGCAATCCGCGCGGGGGATCTGGCCGCGCTCCCGCTGCTGAGGCGCTTCGGTGTGAGTACCGCCGCGAGGGCTTCCTGTTACTTCTATACCGGGTTTGCCGATGTCGATCGGCTCACCGCGGCACTTCATGAGCTGGCGCACACGCGCGCGGAGGACGCGAAATGAAACGGATGATCACGCTGATTGGCGCGGCAGCAGCAGCTGTCGCTATGTGTGCTGCGGCAACCACCGCCGACGTCGACTGGTCGAAAGTAGATCAGGCGATCGGCAAGAAGGGCACGGATCAGGCCGGCGGCGTCCACAAAATCGGCCTGGCGCGCTCGGACCTTCATGTCAGTGTGGACGGTGTGGTCATCAAACCTGCGCTCGCGCTCGGTTCGTGGGTGGCCTTTCAGCCCACCGCCGATGGCGCGATGCTGATGGGCGACCTGGTTCTCACCGACACCGAGATCAGCCCGGTCATGCAGCGGCTCATAGCCGGAGACATCCAGATCACGGCCATCCACAATCATCTGCTGCGCACTTCCGTGCCGGTCTTCTACATGCACGTCGGCGGCCATGGAGATCCGGTGAAGCTCAGCCGCACGCTGCATGAGGCGCTGTCGCTCAGCCATACACCCCTGACCCCGGGGCCGGCCGCGGCACCCGTGCCGGCGCTCGATCTGGATACGGCATCCATCGAGAAGACGCTGGGTTGCAAGGGCGCAGCCAATGGAGGGGTCTTCCAGTGCAGCGTGCCGAGAGCCGACGTCATCACCGAAGATGGAATGGCGATTCCGCCCTCGATGGGCACCGCGATAGGCATGAACTTCCAGCCAACCGGTGCGGGCAAAGCCGCCGTCACGGGTGACTTCGTGCTGCTGGGCAGCGAGGTCACTCCGGTGCTGAGATCGCTCCGCCAGCACGGCATCGAGGTCACCGCCCTGCACAGCCACATGATCGATGACTCCCCGCATCTGTTCTTCATGCATTTCTGGGCCCATGACGATGCGCAAAAGCTCGCTCAGGGGCTGCGAGCGGCGCTCGACCTGGCCAACGTGAAACGCGGGTCCTGACGCGCTCCCCACCGCTGCACACGACCCAACAGATGCCCGCACTCAGCGAGGAGGTCGGAAC
>DASTDD010000098.1:0-11327 GCA_035710545.1 Steroidobacteraceae bacterium | reverse complement strand
GAGCGCGGCGACCGCCGCCTTCTGCGTGATGCTCGAGGCGTTGGACGTCGACTGGCCCTGGATGGTGGCCATCGCCGCGATGAGCTCCTTCGGACCGCCGCAGTAGCCTAAGCGCCAGCCGGTCATGGCGTACGCCTTGGACACCCCGTTGATGGTGACGGTGCGCGGGTAGAGCTCGGGCACCGCCTGCGCCAGGCTGCAGAAGGGCTCCGGCTCCCAGTAGATCTTCTCGTACATGTCGTCGGTGCCGACGATGATGCGCGGGTGCTCGATGAGCACCTCACCCAGCGCGCGCAGCTCGGCGCGGGTGTAGGCCGCGCCGGTCGGGTTGCAGGGGCTGTTCAGGAGCACCAGCTTCGTCTTCGGCGTGATGGCGGCGGACAGCTGGCGTGCGGTGATCTTGTAGCCCTGCGCCATGCCGGCGAGCGGCATGACCGGCAGCCCGTCGGCGAGCAGCACCATGTCGGGGTAGGACACCCAGTAGGGCGCGGGGATGACGGCCTCATCGCCCGGGTCCAGCACCGCCATGCACAGGTTGTAGAGGGTCTGCTTGGCCCCCGAGGAGACCAGGATCTGCGGCCGCTCGTAGCTCAGCTGATTGTCGCGCTGGAACTTGGCGATAATGGCGTCCTTGAGCTCATCGATCCCCTCGACATTGGTGTAGCGCGTGAAGCCGCCGTTGATGGCCGCGATACCGGCCTCGCGGATGTGCGCGGGGGTATCGAAATCAGGCTCGCCGGCGCCGAGGCCGATCACGTCCTTGCCCTGGGCCTTGAGGCGGGCGGCGCGGGCGGTGACGGCGAGCGTTGGCGAGGGTTTGACGCGCTGGACGCGTCGCGCGACGGGGAAGGTCACTGAAATTCCTTCGAGTTCGCTTGAGATCGGATCGCGCCGCTATATTAAGACATTGTGAACCGCCCGGCCACGACCCAGGACCCGACGCTCGCAGCCGCTGAGCCCTCGTCCCGCATGGAAACGCAGATTCCCTTCAATCTCGAGGCCGACTACCAGCCCGCGGGCGACCAGCCGCAGGCAATCAACAAGCTCGTCGAGGGATTGGGCGAGGGGCTTGCGCACCAGACGCTGCTGGGGGTGACGGGTAGCGGTAAGACCTTCTCAATCGCATGCGTGATTCAGCGCGTGCAGCGCCCCACCATGGTGCTGGCCCACAACAAGACTCTCGCCGCGCAGCTGTACGGCGAATTCCGCGAGTTCTTCCCGCACAACGCCGTCGAGTACTTCGTCTCTTACTACGACTACTACCAGCCCGAGGCCTACGTGCCATCCTCGGACACCTACATCGAGAAGGACTCCTCGGTAAACGAGCACATCGAGCAGATGCGTCTGTCGGCCACCAAGGCGCTGCTCGAGCGCTCCGACTCCATCATCGTCGCGACCGTGTCCTCGATCTACGGCTTGGGCGACCCGCAGGCCTACCTGTCCATGGTCCTGCACCTGAAGCGCGGTGACCGCATCGACCAGCGCAAGCTCCTGCGGCGGCTCGCGGAGATGCAGTACACGCGCAACGAGCTCGACCTCACCCAGGGCACCTACCGCGTGCGCGGCGACGTCATCGACATCTTCCCGGCCGAGAGCGAGCGCGAGGCGGTGCGGGTGGAGCTGTTCGATGACACCATCGACGCCATCACCCTGTTCGATCCGCTGACCGGGGCCATCAACCGCAAGGTGCCGCGCTTCACCGTGTACCCGGGCACGCACTACGTCACCCCGCGCGAGCGCCTGGTGGGCGCGGTGGACCAGATCCGCGAGGACCTGCGCGTGCGGCTCAAGGAGCTGCGCGATGCGGGGCGGCTGCTGGAGGCGCAGCGCCTCGAGCAGCGCACCATGTTCGACATGGAGATGATCAAGGAGGTCGGCTACTGCGCCGGCATCGAGAATTACTCGCGCTACCTCTCGGGGCGCGCGCCCGGGGAGCCGCCGCCGTGCCTGTTCGACTACCTGCCGCAGAACTCGCTCCTGGTCGTGGACGAGAGCCACCAGACGATCCCGCAGCTCGGCGCCATGTACCGCGGCGACCGTTCGCGCAAGGAAGTGCTGGTGGAGTACGGCTTCCGCCTGCCGTCCGCGCTGGACAACCGGCCGCTGAAATTCGAGGAGTGGGAGCAGCTCGCCCCGCAGATGATCTTCGTGTCCGCGACCCCGGGGGGCTACGAGGCCAAGCACTCCTCCCAGGTGGTCGAGCAGCTGGTGCGCCCGACCGGGCTGGTCGACCCCGAGGTCGAGGTGCGCCCGGTCGGCACGCAGGTGGACGACGTGCTCTCGGAGATCAAGAAGTGCACGGCACTCGGTGAGCGCGTCCTCATCACGACCCTCACCAAGCGCATGGCCGAGGACCTGACCGACTATCTCAACGAGCACGGCGTGCGGGTGCGTTACCTGCACGCCGACATCGAGACGGTCGAGCGCACCGAGATCATCCGCGACCTGCGCCTGGGCAAGTTCGACGTGCTGGTGGGCATCAACCTGCTGCGCGAAGGCCTCGACATGCCCGAGGTTTCCCTGGTCGCGATCCTCGATGCCGACAAGGAAGGGTTCCTGCGCTCGGACAACTCGCTCATCCAGACGATCGGACGCGCCGCGCGCAACATCAACGGCCGCGCGATCCTGTACGCCGACCGCATGACCGGATCCATGCAGCGTGCGATCGAGGAGACCAGTCGCCGGCGCCGCAAGCAAATCGAGTTCAACGAGGAGCACGGCATCACCCCGCGCGGCATCCAGAAGGCCGTCACCGACATCATGGAAGGGGCCCGCAGCGAGGCGCCGGTCCCGGGCATGAAGCGCCGCGGCAAGGGTCCCGCGCCCGAGGAGATGCGGCCGGAGTTGCTGGTGAAGGAGATCAAGAAGCTCGAGGTCGAGATGCTGCGCAAGGCGCGCAACCTGGAGTTCGAGGCCGCCGCGCAGCTGCGTGATGAGATCGGCCGCCTGAAGCAGCTCGAGCTCGGGTTCCCGGCTCCGAGGCCCCTCAGGGACACTTAGGACTGAGCCACTTCGCCGCGACCTTGCGCGGTATCTGACGGGAGGTCAGTACCGTGTATGGACAGTAAGCCGCGGCCGCCGAGACTCAAGCCCGCCCACCTCGCAATGCTGGCCGTGGCGGTCGTGGTCATCGCGGCCTGGGCCTTCGTGTGTGCGCGTCACGCGGGCCAGCCGGTGCCGCCGACGCCCGCCGCGGCGCGGGCCCAGATACCCGAGCCGTATCGGCGGCAGCTCGAGGCCATGATGGGCCCGCAGGCCCAGGGCCTCGACGCCGCCCAACTGCAGGCCATGCAGCGAGCGATGCAGCAGGCCACGCAGCAGGTCGGCGGCGCGCCGCCGCTCCCGGCCGCGACTACGCCCCCGAAGGTGGAGATGCTGAAGGAGACCGCAACCTCGGTCGAGCTCGACGTCACGCTGCCGGACGGGGAGACGGCGCGCGGCGGAGTCAGCTTCGAGCCCAACCGCACATACACGCCCACGGCGGCGGAGCTTGAGGCGCAATCGACACTCGGACGCAGCGTCTTCGGCGTGCACTTTACCCGGAGCACCGCCGCGGACGGCCGGGCGGTGCTGAGCTACGTCGTGCCCGGCAATGCCCTGCCGGCAGCGCTCCGCGAGCGCCTGTACGGCCGCTCGTCCGAGACCGCCGGCCCGCAACTGATTCGCGCTGCCTGGGCACAGGGGGTGCTGAACGCCTGGACCGGTGTGCAGACCGGTTACGCCATTGGCGGGCACCTCTCGGGCCTGCAGCCCAAGGCGCCGTGGGACAAGGCCGCCAAGGCCTACAAGGAGGTCAGCAAGGCCCTCGACATGGCCGAGCAGTTCGACCAGTGGATGCTGCGCCTGGATGCGCTCGAGACCTGCGCGCGCAACCCCACGCAGACCCTGACCCAGAACGCCTACCGCGATAATCCGGCCTACCAGCAGCAGACCCTCGATGCCATCCAGCAGGCGCGCTCGGACGTGCAGCAGGCCACCGGGCTCAACTACGTGAACCAGGAAGCCACGGTCGCCATGCAGCTGACGAAAGGGCCGGGCCTCCTCAGCGAGACGACCGGCAAAGTCTCGGACTGGAACGACGCGGCGCTGAAGGACATCGGCGAAGGACTGGTGCAGGATGCGTCCAAGCTCGTCGACTGCGACCTCGCGCGGCCACCGCCGAGCCTGGGCGACGGCACGATCGTCTACCACCAGAAGCGCGCGCAGTGGCAGTTCGTGGGGGACGAGGAATGGGAGTCGCGGGGAACCGTATCGATATTCCCCGGCCCCGCGGACACCCTGGTGGTGCGCGGTGAGGGTGCGTTCAAGGGCCACCACATCTCTTCTCCGCCCGCCGACCTCATCATCAGATGCGACGGTCAGAGCGCGTACCGGGGCTCCGGCGGCAACGGGATGGTGACCATTAGCGGCACTTCGGTCGGCGGCACCTGCGCGGTCGGTACTGCCAAGGGCCCCACGCAGCAGCGCGACTACGGTGCCGCGGACGCCGGCTTCGACTGCAGGTTCGACAAGGTGGACTGGGAGAACGGCGGCAGTTACGAGGTGCACGCTGAAGGGGAGGAGTCCCGATGGGCGACGTGTACGCTCGAGATCAAGACGCACAAGGATCACATGTAGCGCAACTGCCAGTCGTTCCACGACCCGCGGGGCCACGCAAAACCGCAAAGCGTAAGTGCTTGGAAATTCAGGAGTTAGCTTGCTTGCCACCCCTGAGTCTTGTATCGTTCGCGCCCCCAGTGTCGTGCGCGGCCGCAGCACTGCAGGCGCGTAGCTCAGTGGTAGAGCATCACCTTGACATGGTGGTGGTCGGTGGTTCGATCCCACTCGCGCCTACCAGACGAGACAGGGCGCTCCCGCGGGGGAGCGCCCTTTATTTTTCCGTCACTCAAGCGGCGTAGCACCGGACTTTCCTGTGTCCATCCTCACGATGGCTGCCGTCGCGACGTGACGTGCGCGCGTGAGGTCGTGACTGTGCCGCGAGGCCGCGGCGGCTTCGACTGGCGCAGGCGCAGCTTCCACACCCTGGGAGCTAAGCCGCTGGATTTGAAGGCATTCGGGTTGCGCGGGTGGGGCTGCTCTTGTATCGTCCGCGCCCCCGCAGCGTGCGAGCCTCAGTCGGTGGGGCGCCGATGCACGCGCCGGGGGTCGACCCCACGCGCGCTTCACAGATAACGTACGAGGCTGGGTGCGTCCTGGCCTGTCGGCGCGCGCAAGCTCGAGAGCAGGTTTCCTAAAGAGTCTCTATGCCGGTCATCACACTGCCCGATGGTAGTCAGCGAAGCTTCGATCATCCGGTCACCGTCGACGAGGTGGCGGGCGCGATTGGGCCGGGTCTGCGCAAGGCCGCGCTCGCCGGCCGCCTCAACGGCAAGCTGGTCGATACCTCGCACGTCATCAATGATGACGCGACGCTCGCCATCGTCACCGAGAAGGACGCGGACGGGCTCGAGGTCATTCGTCATTCCACCGCGCACCTCCTGGCGCAGGCGGTCAAGGAGCTCTACCCCGACGCCCAGGTGACCATCGGTCCAGTGATCGAGGACGGCTTCTACTACGACTTCTCGTTCAAGCGTCCCTTCACACCCGAGGACCTGGCGGCGATCGAGGCCAGGATGGGAGAGCTGGCCAAGGCGGACCAGAAGGTGAACCGCCGAGTCATGCCGCGCGATGAGGCCGTGCAGTTCTTCAGGAACCTGGGAGAACTCTACAAGGCCGAGATCATCGCCGCGATTCCGGAAAAGGAGCAGATCAGCCTCTACGGGCAGGGCAACTGGGTGGACCTGTGCCGCGGCCCGCACGTGCCCTCCACCGGCAAGCTCAAGGCGTTCAAGCTCACCAAGCTCGCCGGTGCCTACTGGCGCGGCGACTCGCGCAACGAGATGCTGCAGCGGATCTACGGCACGGCGTGGGCGGACAAGAAGCAGCTCGATGCCTACCTCACGCGCCTGGAAGAGGCCGAGAAGCGCGACCACCGCCGCATCGGCAAGGAGCTGGATCTCTTCCACCTGCAGGAAGAGGCCCCGGGCGCGGTGTTCTGGCACCCCAAGGGCTGGACGGTCTTTCAGACCCTCATTCAGTACATGCGCGAGCGTCAAAATGCCGCCGGGCACCAGGAGGTCAATGCCCCGGAGCTCATGGACGCCTCGCTCTGGCAGGCCTCCGGTCACCTGGAGAAGTTTGGCGAGAACATGTATCTCACCAAGACGCCGGATGAGCGGACCTACGCCATCAAGCCCATGAACTGCCCGGGCCACGTGCAGATCTTCAAGCAGGGGCTGCGCAGCTACCGGGAGCTGCCGGTGCGCTTCTGCGAGTTCGGCAAGGTGCACCGCTACGAGCCCTCGGGAGCGCTCCACGGCCTCATGCGGGTGCGTGCCTTCACCCAGGACGACGGCCACTGCTTCGTTACCGAGGATCAGATCACCTCCGAGAGCGTGGCCATCACGAGACTCATCCTCTCGATCTACAAGGACTTCGGGTTCGAGGACGTGGCGATCAAGTTCGCCGACCGGCCGCCGAAGCGCGTCGGCTCGGATGAGATCTGGGACAAGGCGGAGGCCGCCCTCAAGGCCGCCTCGGATGCCGCCGGCATCCAGTACACCCTGAACCAAGGCGAGGGGGCCTTCTACGGCCCGAAGCTCGAGTTCGTGCTGCGCGATGCCATCGGGCGCGACTGGCAGTGCGGGACATTGCAGGTGGACCTGAACATGCCCGAGCGACTGGGCGCCTACTACATCGACGAGCATTCCGCCAAGCGCACGCCGGTCATGCTGCATCGCGCGATGTTCGGCTCCCTGGAGCGGTTTTTCGCCATCCTGCTCGAGCACCACGCCGGGCGGTTGCCCGCGTGGCTGGCCCCGGTGCAGGCGGTGGTGCTGAGCATCACCGACCGGCAGGACGAGTATGTCCGGAAGGTTACGGAATCCCTGAAAAATCAGGGATTTCGGGTCGAGTTCGACTTGCGCAACGAGAAGGTGGGCTTTAAGATCCGCGAGCACACGCTCCGGCGTGTTCCGTATCTCTTGGTCGCGGGCGACAAGGAAGTGGCCGCCAATCTGATTTCAGTGCGCACACGTAGCGGCAAGGACCTGGGCGCGATGCCTACGGAGACGTTCGCCGAACGACTCCGCATCGAGCTCGAAAGCCGCGGGCGCGAAGTATTGGAGGGTTGACGAATCGCTAGTGCAACAAAGCGGGTCCGGCGCAACGAGGACATCATCGCGCCGCAGCTCCGCGTGATTGCGGCCGACGGGTCGCAGGCCGGAGTGATGTCCCGCTACGACGCTCTGCAGATGGCCCTGGCCGCAGAGCTGGACTTGGTTGAGGTCTCGCCGACCGCCGAACCGCCGGTCGTGCGCATCATGGACTACGGGAAATTCCTGTTCGAGCAGAACAAGAAAGCCCACTCCGCCAAGCGCAAGCAGAAGCAGATTCAGGTCAAGGAAGTGAAGTTTCGTCCCGGTACGGGCGAGTCGGATTACCAGATCAAGCTGCGTAATCTGACCCGCTTCCTGACCGAGGGCGACAAGGCCAAGGTGACCTTGAGGTTCCGTGGCCGTGAGATGGTGCACCAGGACATCGGGCGCAAGCTCCTGGAGCGGGTTTCCACTGACCTGTCACCGCACGCGGTGATCGAGCAGAACCCGCTCATGGAAGGCAAGCAGATGATCATGGTGTTTGCACCAAAAAAGAAGTAACGCCTCAACGGACCGCAAGGTCCCGCGCGGCGTTCGCCCGTAGCGGGTGCATCACTGCACCCTGCGATCGGGGCTACACAACTAGGAGTGAAGTCGATGCCCAAGTTGAAGACCAACCGGGCCGCGGCCAAGCGCTTTCGCAAAACGGCGAAGGGCTTCAAGGGCTACGCGGCGAACCGGCGCCACAATCTCGGCCACAAGACGCGCAAGGTAAAACGCCAGGCGCGCTCGGGCGGCTCAAGCCTCGTGGACAAGACCGACGTCGGTCGTCTCGAGCAGCTTCTGCCCCACCACCGTTAAGCGAGCACCAACATGGCACGAGTTAAGCGTGGCGTGACGGCCGGACGCCGTCACAAGAAAGTTCTCGGCAAGGCGAAGGGCTATTACAACGCCCGACGCAAGGTCTACCGCGCGGCCAAGCAGGCCGTGATCAAGGCGGGTCAGTACGCCTACCGCGACCGGCGGCAGAACAAGCGCGAGTTCCGCGCCCTGTGGATCACACGCATCAACGCCGCGGCGCGCATCTACGGCCTGTCCTACAGCCGCATCATGAACGGCCTCAGCAAGGCCGGCGTCGAGATCGACCGCAAGGTACTCGCCGACATCGCGGTGCATGACACGGCCGCCTTCGGCGCACTCGCCCAGCAGGCGAAGACCGCTCTCGGCATTAGCTGAGGAGGTCAGTCCTCGTGGCTGACCTGGCTTCGCTCACGCAGGAAGCGTTGGCTGAGGTCGCCGCGTGCGGTGACCTGGCCGCGCTCGAGGACGTGCGCGTCCGCTGGCTGGGCAAGAAGGGTACGCTCACCGAGCAGCTGAAGGCGCTCGGCGGCCTGGCGGCCGCCGAACGCCCCGCCGCGGGCGCGCGCATCAACGAGGCCAAGGAGAAAGTCCAGGCGGCGATCGAGGCGCACCGCACGGCGCTGTCCCTCGCATCGCTCGAGCGACAGCTGGCCTCGGGCCGCATCGACGTGACGCTGCCGGGCCGGGGCGAGGAGCAGGGCGGCCTGCACCCGGTGACGCGGGCGCGCCTGCGCATCGAGACGCTGTTCACGCGGGCGGGGTTCGACGTGGCCTCGGGCCCCGAGATCGAGGACGACTTCCACAATTTCGGTGCGCTCAACTTCACCGAGAACCACCCGGCGCGCGCCATGCACGACACGTTCTACTTTCCGGACGGTCGGCTGCTGCGTACCCACACTTCCCCGGTGCAGATCCGCGCGCTGCAGGCCCACGGTGCGCCGCTGTTCGTCATTGCCCCCGGGCGCGTCTACCGCTGCGACTCGGACATGACGCACTCGCCCATGTTTCACCAGCTGGAGGGACTGGCGGTCGACGAGAACATCAGCTTCGCCAACATGAAGGCGGTGCTGCACGGCTTCCTGCAGGCGTTCTTCGAGCGGGATCTGGCGATGCGGCTGCGACCCTCGTTCTTCCCCTTCACCGAGCCCTCGGCCGAAGTGGACATGTCGTGCGTCTTCTGCGAGGGCCGGGGCTGCCGGGTGTGCAAGCACACCGGCTGGCTCGAGATCGCCGGCTGCGGCATGGTGCATCCAAACGTGCTCAAGGCCTCCGGGGTGGACCCGGAGCGCTACACCGGCTACGCCTTCGGGGCCGGGATCGACCGGCTCGCGATGCTGCGCTATGGCGTGAATGACCTGAGGCTCTTCTTCGAGAACGACCTCAGGTTCCTCCGGCAGTTCCGGGCGTTCGGCGCATGAAGGTCCCGTATTCCTGGCTCGCCGAGTGGGTGAGGGTGCCGTGGCCGGCGCAAGAGCTCGGCCAGCGCCTCACCATGGCCGGCATCGAGATGGAGTCGCTCGAGCCGGCGGCGCCGCCGTTCTCGGGTGTGATCGTCGCCGAGATCGTCGGCTGCGAGCGCCACCCCCAGGCGGACAAGCTGTCCCTGTGTCGGGTGACGACCGGGAGCGGCGCGCCGGTGCAGATCGTGTGCGGCGCGAGCAATGCCCGCAAGGGATTGAAGAGCGCGCTCGCCGTGGTGGGGGCAACGCTGCCGGGCGACGTCAGCATCAAGGCCGCCAAGCTGCGCGGCGTCGAGTCCCAGGGCATGCTGTGCTCGCCTAAGGAACTGCGCCTCGCGGAGACCTCGGAAGGGATCATCGAGCTGCCCGCGGATGCGCCCGTGGGACAGGACCTGCGCGAATACCTGAATCTCGATGAGCAGGTGCTCGATCTCAATGTGACGCCGAACCGTGGCGATGCCATGTCGGTCATCGGTATTGCGCGCGAGGTGGCGGCACTCACCGCTGCGCGCGTCACCGGACGCGCCATCGCCGCTGCCGCGGCAAAGCTCACCAACCGCGTCGCCGTGCAGCTCGACGCCCCCGCGGCCTGTCCGCGCTTCGTCGGCTGCGTGATGCGGGGCGTGGACAACACGGCGCAGACACCGTTGTGGATGCGTGAGCGGCTGCGGCGCGCGGGCGTGCGCTCGATCTCCCCGGTCGTGGATGTGACCAACTACGTGATGATCGAGCTCGGGCAGCCGATGCACGCCTACGACCTCGCCAAGCTCAAGGGCACCGTGCGGGCCCGCATGGCGAGGGAGGGGGAGGCCGTGACGCTCCTCGATGGCAAGGAGGTTACGCTGCAGGCCGACGTGCTGGTGATCGCGGACGAGGCGGGCGCGGTCGGGATCGGCGGCATCATGGGCGGGGCGCGGACCGCGGTCAGCCCCGAGACGACCGACGTGTTCCTCGAGGCGGCGTTCTTCGCACCCGATGCGGTTCTCGGGCGCGCGCGCCGCTTCGGCCTCACCACCGACGCCAGCCAGCGTTTCGAGCGCGGGGTCGACCCGACGCACCAGGAACGGGCCGTGGCGCGGGCGGTCGCGCTCCTGACCCCCATCGCCGGCGGCAGTGCTGGCGCGGTGGACATCACCCAGTCGACCGCCCATCTGCCGCGCCGGCCGCAGGTGCTGCTGCGCAGCCGGCAGCTGGCGCGGCTCCTGGGCGTGACGCTCACGGCACCCAAGGTCGCCGCCGTCCTCGACGGGCTCGAGATGCAGGTGAGCGTCGTCACGGATGGCTGGCAGGTGTCCGCTCCCGCGCATCGCTTCGACATCGGCATCGAGGCGGACCTCATCGAGGAGGTGGCGCGTATCGTGGGCTTCGAGGCCATCCCCGAGAGCGATGCGGTCGCGCCGCAGCGCTTCAGAAGCCTGCCGGAGGAGCGCCCGGCCGAGCATGCGTGGCTTGCGACCCTCGCGGCGCGCGGCTACGAAGAAGCGATCACGCTCGCCTTCGTCGACCCGGCGCTGCAGGCGCAGCTGTTCCCGGGCACGCCGGCGCTCGCGCTCTCGAACCCGATCGCGAGCGATCTGTCGGTCATGCGCGTGTCGCTGTGGCCGGGCCTGCTGCGCGCCGCGCTCGAGAATCAACGCCGCCAGCAGGATCGCATCCGCCTGTTCGAGCACGGCACGCGCTTCGAAGTCGACGGCCGTACGACGCGCGAGACCGACACGCTCGCAGGCGTTGTGCTCGGCGCGCGCCTACCGGAGCAGTGGGGGCTGCCGAAGGACATGCGCGGGAGCGTGGACTTCTTCGACCTGAAGGCGGACGTCGCGGCGCTGCTCGCCGGGACCGGCGAGAGCGAGTCGTTCAGTTTCGAGGTGGG
>DASTDD010000097.1:0-4405 GCA_035710545.1 Steroidobacteraceae bacterium | reverse complement strand
CGAACCATCTTGCGCTCTCGATCCGCCGCATGGCGCGTGTAGCCTGAACCCGGTAGGGGATTCTGCACGAATCGGCAGAGCCGTGGCAGCCTGGCAGCTCATGCACGGAGCCTTCCTTGGTCTTCGGTCCGGAGCCCGAGCATCGAGAGAATGCGCGGGCGCCGGACCGCTTTCGAGTACCCGCTATCGCTAATAGCCGGATGAGAGCGCCGGGGAGCCGACTTCCGCGAATGACAGGAGCCACTTGCCGCGGACTCTTCGCGCCTGTCCCGTGCTCGGCTGTCCGAGCAGCCCGAAGGACACGTCCGACATCTTGACACCCGTCGCTACATCGACGTAGTGACACTCGAAATACACATCGGCGCGATTGCCCTGGACGTCAAAGTGGGTGCGCGCCAGCGAAGTGAGGGCCGCCCAGTTGCGGCCCAGGACGAAAGACCCCGCGTGATTCTGGAAGAAGTCGCAGATGGTCAGCGAGCCCGGCGCGCAGGTCGAGCTGTCCGGCTCGCCGAGGCCCACGTAGACGGTGCTGCCCACGACCAGAACGGCATCATCCGTCCAGACCTCGAGCATTTCCCTCAAGTGCGTCGCCTTCGTTGCCGCATCGACTCCCGCCCCGCCGGCAGCCGCGTGGAAGGCCGCCTGCAGCTCATAGAGCTGTGCGATGGCTTTGCCGGGCCCCTCGTTATCGTCCCCGTCGGCGAGCGCCGTTACCGATCCGGCGATCCCCGCAGCCGCGACCAGCACGATGGCCATTTTTCTTACCGTAGTGCGAGATTTCATGGTGCCTCCCATTTACCCGTTGGGTTGTAGTGGACTTCGCTATCTGTCAAGGCACAGACGCTCGTGCTGCATCGAGCACGACTTTTGCCGCGTCAGCGGGGCGCAGATAACCATCCTGTACCGATTTCAACGTGGCCCCCGTGACGCGCTGAACGTAGTTCAGATGCGTCTGATACAGAAGTTGAAGGTCAGGCTCCGGGGTGGGCGAAGGATCGAAGCCGGGCTGCCCGTCCCAAGGATCGGCATCGCGATTCCACGGGTCATAACTTCCAACCAGGCCGCAGGCCACGCCCGGACCCAGCGTCTGCGGATCCAACTCGTCGCGGTTGCCGTTGAGGGTAGCGGTCGGCACCGCCATGTCGGGCAGACGGATGCCGCCCATCACGAGGTTGGTTGACGGATCGCGATTGAAGGTGACGAGTTGATCGAAGTCGTCCGCGGGATTGGGCACATTCAGGCTCATCCGCGGTGCTGGCGCGGGTACCGGTTCGCCGGCAGCCCAGTGACTCAGAGCATTCAGCGCCGCCCGCTCAGCCCGACCCACGACGATACTCGGTTCACCCGGTGGTCCGTCGCATGTCTGCAGGGGAAAGCCCGGAATGCTCTTATCGACGTCCGCTGTAAATTCCTGCACCCAGCCGGCTTCGATGTGTGTCGCCCCGGCCATCTCCCAGATCCTCAGGTGGGCGGAGTCGCGCTGCAGGTGGAATGAGCGGGCGGCGCCCACCCCGTCATCCGATACACCGAACTCTGACTCCAGGATCAGGGTGGGGACCTTCAGGTCGGTGCGCAACTGCGCCGGATATGGCACGTCCACGAATGGTGTCGCCGGTACGTTGCCGGGAATCGGGTCGCCGTTGAATGACCCGGCATCGATGGATATCGGCGCCCCGAAACCTCCGTCATGAATCAGGAAGCCATCGTAGACCGGGGCAAGCGGCTGGACCGCATTCGCGAACGTCATGAGCAGGACGGCCGACTGCGAAAATCCGGTCGCCAGCAGGGTCCGCGCGCGGTCCGTCAGACTGCCCAGCGGCCGCGGATCGCCACCCCGCGAACGGGTCAACGATCGCCCCGCCTGGGCGAAGATGTCGTAACTGAAGGAATCGCCCGGAAGGAACAGGCTCGCATAGCGAGCGCCGGGACCGCTCTCCCAAGCCAGTAGCGCTTGCACCCCTACGAACTGGGCACTCACCCCTACGTAGGCGTACCCCTCCCGGATCAGCTCTTCGTGCGTGTACAACCAATCGGAAGCCGTGTCGAATCCGCCAGACTCGTTGAGCCACTCGACCAGCACCGTGCCATTGAACCGTTGGGGGTTCACCGGCCGCCTTACCAGAATCCGCGTCGTGTACGGTGCCGTAACGCCGGGATTCGGCTGCACGTCCCAACGGCCGTTCGCCTGAAACGGGCGCACAGGGAGGTAGGCAGTTGCCGTGCCGGAGATCAGAAACTCCTGCTCGACGTATCCGCTGGCTGCGAGATTCAGGACGGAGCTCATGAACGGGAACCCATGCTGTCCCGCGGGTGCGGCGCGCACACTGGGCACGGATACCGGCACATCCTGCTGCGCCGCGCTGGCAACGGCATTCACCGGGACTGACACACCTGATACAGCCGCGATCCCCATGAGCCCGATGGCGGCCGCGAGCGGCGACAACCACTTGTTATTTGAATTGGGCATGACTGCCTCCCGTTCGGAAATCGACGCTACCTCTACGGACCATCCGCCAGAGGCCTCCCAGCTACAGCGACCGATCGACCGTATGGCCCGAGCCGCCTGCCGCAACCGCCTCTGCCGGGTGTGCAATGCGCCCGGACAATGCTGAAGGTTGGTAACAAACGGGAGCCGGTGCAGCAACAATCCGACGAAGCGGAGCTAACAGGAGTGAAGGGCGCCATTTCCGGAGTGAATGCCGGAGCGCGAGCCTGTCGCGCCCGGGAGCCGACATTCCGCGGCTTTCCCCCACAGCCGCCAGTGAGCTAGTATCCGGGCGGACGCGCACCCATTCGCAGCGAGACCGGCGCGATGTTACCCCTCAACACCCAACACCCGGCGCCGACGTTCGACCTCAGGCGATCTCTCCGCAGGGCTCAGTGGTTCTTTATCACCCGGGTCCGCGGGTCGTTCGAAGATATCGGATATGCCACGCTGCTCGCGACGTCACTCATCGTCTACAACGTGCTGTTCACCTTCGTGAACGATCAGATGACCGTGCCGTTGGCTGCGCGGATCGACGGCGCGGCGCACGGCATTTTTCTCTGGGCTTGCCTCATGTTTCCCGCAGTTCTGATTCTGAGCATGGCGCTCCGGCTCGCGCCGCCTCAGGGCGCCCGCCGCTGGGCATGGGCGATCGGCGCCGCGATACTCGGCACGCTGTGGGGCAATCGTTGTGCGGTACTGCTGTTCAAGGTAGGCCACCCCACATTCGGCCACATCTCACAGGGGTTCGTGACCTTCCTGCTCATTTGCGTGGGCGCGTTCCTGAACAACACGCTGCGTCAGGGCAAGGCCGACCTCTTCAAAGCCGAGCTCGACAGCACCGCCCTGGATGCCGAATTCCAGCGTGCGCAACTCGAGCTGCTGCGGGCACAGGTCGAGCCGCACTTCCTGTTCAACACGCTGGCCACAGTCCGCACCCTGGCGCTCGCCGAGCCGGCAACGGCGGCCGTTCTCATTGACGATCTGTTGCGCTATCTGGCGGCCGCGCTGCCGAAGTTGCGCACCGATGATTCCTCACTGGAGGACGAGGCCGAGCTGATCGAAGCCTACCTGCGAATACAGCAAGTGCGCATGGGTAGTCGTCTGTCCTACGGCATCAGGATTCCGCATGCTCTGAAGGATCTCAAAGTGCCGTCGGTGATGCTTCTGACCCTGGTGGAGAATGCCATCAAGCATGGCGTGGGGCCGGCCGCTGACGGCGGATCCGTGGGAGTGAGTGCGGCGCGGGAGGTGACGGTGCTGACCCTGCGGGTCATCGATAGCGGTCTCGGCATGAAGGCGCAGGCGGGTAGCGGCTCGGGGCTCGCCAACGTTCGCGCGCGACTCGCATTGCGCTATGGAGGGCGCGCCTCGTTGTCGCTGGAGTCGGCCAGCCCGCGCGGGGTCGCGGCTACCATCAGAATACCCCTGGACGCGACTGCATGAGCTTCCGGCAGGTCATTGCGACCGCGTTTGGCTGGCGACGCGTCGCCATTGCGGAAGGCTATGTCCTGATCCTTCTGGTACGAGAGTGGCTCAGCCAGGATGCACAGGACAGATTCGGCCGCTATATGGCCGTGGAAAGCATCTCGCGCATCCTGGCCGCGCTGCTCGTGCTGCTTGCTATCGGCATTGCCGCCGAGGCAGTGCGCCGGGGCGCAAACAAGGGCCTGTCATATGGTCTCGCCGTTCTGGCGGCGAGCCTTCTGAGTGCGCTGACATTCACTTTCATGTGGTTCGACATGGCGTGGCGGACGGAGCGCAACCCCGCCCTATTCGTCCTGGAGATCACGATGGACACGGCGCTGTGGGCGAGTCTGGCGCTGGTGGTTCTGGACAATAGTGCGCAGACAGCCCGTATCCGCCAGGGGGTGAAGGAGGCGCAGATGAAGCGCGTGCGGATGGAACGGGCAGTGCTGG
>DASTDD010000096.1:0-2884 GCA_035710545.1 Steroidobacteraceae bacterium | reverse complement strand
GGACTCACCATGGAAAGCCCATGGGAAGGACCGGCGCTCGGCCGCCCAGTCCACCACTTTTCCCGGCACTTCGGCAGCAAGGGGAAGGGGGGCGTAGCCATCACACAGTGGAACAACCCGCACGCTTCCAACGAGCGCCGGTCGATGCAACACGACAGAAGCCTAATCTGGCCCGCCAACCCGGGCTGTTACGCATCCCGATTTCGCGTCGCGTGACGTCCCGCGTGCCCCCGGCACGCACGACCTGCCTGGACCGGCCCGGTTCTGGACCCAAGCGCTTGGCTGGAGGATTCCTTCGCCAGCGCGAGCGCGCGATCGTCATCGGGCCCACGAGAACGCGCCGGTCGGCAGGTGTTTGTTGCCAGTCACCGATCACAAGATGGTCAAGCACCGCGTGCAGCTCGACCTGACCAGCAGCGCCGCCGACCACGGGCAGGAGATCGACCGCCTTCTTGCCCTCGGGGCGCGCCAGGCCGGCACCGGGCAGACCGGCGCTGGTTCCTGGACCGTCCTGGCCAATCCTGAGGGAAACGGGTTCTGCGTCGTGCGCCCGAAGGAGACGTTCATCCGTCAAGGCTGAGCGTCGAGCGCCACAGACACACCTATCCGCGGCAGATCCGTGCGTTCGCTGCCCGAACTGTACTGGATACATATGCGAGCTTGGCAGGCTCTCGGCGCGTGATGGGCTTCGCCCCATGCTTGGCAACTTGTGGCATAGCGATCTGCGCACCGTCTGTCTTTCTGTTGGGCATCGCAGAGACCTCGCACCGTCCAGTGGCGCGAGCCTCGTGTTGGCTGGTCGCCGCCACGCCATGACTGCTCGTGGCGGCGACCCATTGCTGCTCGCGCGTAGCTACGGCTATGGCTGGAGCGACTGGATGAAGAGGTCCAGGTGGTTGGGCACGGCGGTGCTCTGCGACCAGACGAGCTGCCAACGGCCGTCGCGCCGCTCGAACATGCCGGTCGTCCATCCTTTATGTTGGACCATCTGGCCGTGGGCGACCACTTTGAACTGTAGCTTGACGCGTGCGACCGCATTGTTGCCGTACACGCGCACGCTGATCGGCTTGATCGGCTTGAGAGTCACGAAATCGACTCCGCCGCCGATGTTGGCCAGGTAGTCCGCACGCGTCTCGGGCGTACCAGTCACGTCGATCAACTGAAGGTCGCGGGCGAGCAGTGCGCCTGCAGTGCGTGTGTCGCCGTCGACCGCAGCACGGAGCAGAGTCCGCTCGGCCGTACGAACCTGATCGGCCGCCGATCGCCCCGTGCCCGCGTTTGCGCTCGCAGTCGTGGCCGCCACTCCCGCAAATGCGAGGACCGTGGCGGGCAACGCAATGAAGTGAGTGATTCTCGCACGGTTCATGGATTCTCCCCTTCCCCTATAGACAGATTGCGGCTGAGATCCGTTCGAACGGAATGCCCGCACGTCCGTACACGTCGGACACGACTTCCTCAGAGGCTGCTTCGATGAGGCAGAAGAACGACTCGTCATTAGGCACGATCGTTGCGCTCAGGTAACGGACGGGCTCCCCGGCCCGCTCCATTTCCGCGACAATCTCCTGGATGCGTGCGATCGAACTGCTCAGCTGCGCGGCGTCGCGACCAGGCCTGTAGTGCTCGACCAGGAACGTCTTGCGGGGCTCGAGGCGCTGTTCGCGTGCCATGGCAAGACGCTACGGCTGCGCACGCGAACGCGAATCGGGCGTTTCCCTATGTTCTTGGCTTGCTGCTTGCGGGGTTGCCCGCCATCCGTGCGCCAAGCTCGGCCCGTGAGTGGATGCCCAATTTGCGGTAGACGCGCGAGATGTGCGCCTCGACCGTCTTCTCGCTGATGAACACGGCGCGCGCGATCTCCCGGTTCGTGATGCCCGCCGCGGCCAGCTCGGCGACGCGCAGCTCCGTCGCCGTCAATTCATCCGGCGCGCGGCGCCTCGGCCCCACCACGTCAAGCTCGTTGCGGGCCCGCTGCTCCCACGCCACCGCGCCCAGCCGCTCGAAGAGCGCAGCCGCCTGCGCGAACGCGTCTGCCGCCGCTCGCCGTTGCTTTGCCCGGCGATGCAGCCGCCCCTTGATCAGCCACGTCCAGCCGAGCTCGAGGGGCAGCCGTGCCCCAGTGTCGAGGTTGAGGGACTCGAGCGCCTCGAGGGCGCCGAGCAGGTCTCCTTCAGCGGCCAAGACGATCGCCCGTGTCCGCGGCAGCGTCACATCGATCCAGGTACGCGGGAAGACCCGTCCCCGGTGTTCCAGCCGGGCTAGCGCTCCCCGGGCGCGGTCAAGGTGGCCGAGCTCGACGAGCAACTCGGCGTGGAACGGCTCGGTGCGATCGAGAAGGCCGTCCTTAATGCCGCTCTGATCAAGCAACTGCCGCATTTGCGACAGCGCGTCGTCGGCTGCGCGGTAGTCGCCCGCCGCGAACTCCACGAACCCGAGCACGCTCAGCAGCACCGCCGCCCACCACGATTTCTGCGCCTGCGCGGTCTCGGCGACGAGCGGCAGCAGCGTCTGCCTCGCACGGCCGGACCGCCCGCGATAGGCATCCATCAGCGAGCGCCAGGCAAACGGGTAGGCAAATCTGCCGCTCACCTCGAGCCGCTCCTCGATCGTGTTGCAGCTTTGCTCGATCAGCCGCCCGGCGAGGTCGCAGCGGCCGGCGTGAAACTCGGCCAACGCCAGATAGCTGAGGCGTTCTGCTGCGTGCGTCTCATCGCTATGATCGCGTGCCCAGTCCGCTTCCCGAGCGTGACGTTCGCGAGTCGCTTCGACATCGTCAGTGCACTGAAACCAGATCAGCGGAACCGGATGAGGGTAGGCCGAGGGCCCAGCGCGCTCCTCGAGCGCCAGTCCTCGCCGCATCAAATCGGTCCTGGGCGAACGTCCCAGC
>DASTDD010000095.1:0-2956 GCA_035710545.1 Steroidobacteraceae bacterium | reverse complement strand
GTCTCCAGCGACGAGACGATCAGCAGCGAGACCGCGATCAACCTCGATCAGGGTGATCCGCTGGCCGAGGCTGACTTCCACATGGCATACGGTCTGTATGACCAGGCCGCCGACCTGATCCGGATCGCCATCAGCCGGGAGCCCACCCGACGCGACCTGAAGCTGAAGCTGCTGGAAGTGTTCTTCGTGTGGGGTAACAAGGATCAGTTCCTGCAGAGCGCCCGCGAGCTGGCCGGCACCCGCGAGCAGGCCGCACCGGGCGAGTGGGAAAAGATCGTCATCATGGGCAAGCAGCTTGCCCCGGAAGATCCGCTGTTTGCCGGCGGCGGGGCCGTCAGCGGCGCCACCGCGGGCGGCGTGGATCTGGACCTCGAAGGCGGCGAGAGCCGCGTGGACTTCGATCTGCTCGGCGAGCCGGTCGCAGGCCAGGGCCAGGCCCCGGGCGAGGTCGATCTGGACATCGGCTCGGCTCTGGGTGAGCAGGCGGAATCGCCGACGGATTCGGCGACGGGTGCGACCGATCGCAGCTTCGCGCTCGAGAGCACCACCACCGGCACGACTCGCCAGATGACTCAGAAGATCACCCGCGATCACGACTCGGGGGTGCCTGAGTTCACGACCGACGCGGAGGGTCCGACGGTCGAGCAGCCAGGCCTCACAACCCCGGAGAACCCCACGATCCGGCAGAAGGTGGCGATGGCGCTCAAGCAGGGCCACACCCCCGAGCAGACTGCCGAGCTCGCCATCGATGATCTCGGACTGGATCTCGGCGCCCTCGACACGGTCGACCAACCGGGACTGGGATCGACGCCCGATGCCCCGACCCTCGTCGCCGGCATGGACGATCGCTCGCGCCGCGTCATCGAGGAAGCCCAGCGCCGCGTAACCCGCGACGAGAATGACACAGCCGCCACTGCGGCGTTCAGGCTCGACGACCAGGATCTCGAAGCCGCTTTCGGAGCGCGCGCCGCGAATGGACATGGCGAGGCGCCCGGATTCGATTCCTCTTCCACCGCCCGCCTGGCTGCGCTCAGCAGCAGTGAAGTTGACTTCGACCTGAGCGGCGGCGACACGGGCAGCCATGCAGCGCATGGAACCAACGGTGCCGGCCTGGACCTCGATGTCGGAACCGCCACGGTACCGGATGCTGCCTTCACGGCCACCCAGAAGCTGGCCTCCGACGATCTCGCGCTGCCGGACCTGGAGCCGGTGACCATGAGCGAGGTCGGCACCAAGCTCGATCTGGCACGTGCCTACATGGACATGGGTGATCCGGAAGGCGCCCGCAACATCCTCGAGGAAGTGCTGCACGAGGGCTCGGTCGCCCAGAAGCAGGAGGCGCAGCGCCTGCTCGAGTCGCTCCCGGGTTGAGGCTGGCGGTCGGGATCGAGTACGACGGGGCCGGGTACGCCGGCTGGCAGACTCAGCCCGGCCTGCGCACCATCCAGGCGCATCTCGAGAGCGCGCTCGGCGGCGTCGCCGACGAGCCGGTCGAGCTCGTCTGCGCCGGGCGTACAGATGCGGGTGTCCACGCTCGCGGGCAGGTCGCTCACTTCGAGACACAGGCCGTCCGCCCCATGCGGGGCTGGGTTCTCGGCGCCAACACGGCGCTGCCGCGTAACATCAGCGTCGTTTGGGCGCGGCCCGTGCCGGCGCATTTCCATGCCCGCTACTGCGCCGAAGCGCGCACTTATCGCTACATCATCCTGAATCGCGGGGCCCGCTCTGCGCTGGCTGCGAGCCGGGCGACCTGGATCCACAAGCCCCTGGATCACGCGCAGATGGCCGAGGCGGCCCGCGCGCTGTGCGGCGAGCACGATTTCAGCGCCTTCCGGTCCTCGGAATGCCAGTCCCGCTCGCCGATCCGGCGCCTCGAGGAGCTGACCGTGCGACGGCAGGGCGAATGGGTGGTGATCGAGGCCACGGCGAATGCCTTCCTGCACCACATGATGCGCAACCTGGCGGGCCTGCTGATCGAGATTGGCCGGGGAGATGCCGCGGCTTCGTGGGCCCGGGAGCTGCTCGACAGCCGCGACCGCACGCGGGGCGCTGCGACAGCCCCCGCCGACGGTCTGTATTTGTGGTCGGTGAGATATCCCGAAGCCTTCGGCTTGCCCGACCCGGCCGCGACCGCGGTGGCGGGCGGCCGATCCGCTATCATCCCAGGACCGCCCTGACGCACGGACACCGCCATGTCGTGGTTCGAGAAAATCATGCCCTCCCGCATCAAGACCGAGCGGCGGACGCGCTCGGTGCCCGAGGGACTGTGGATCAAGTGTCCGGCGTGCGATGCGGTGCTGTACCGGGCCGAGCTCGAGCGCAATCTGTATGTCTGCCCCAAGTGCTCCCATCACATGCGCATTGGAGCGCGTGAGCGGCTGGAGAGCTTTCTGGATCCGGGCGAGACGCAGGAGATCGGCGCGGATATCTCGCCGGAGGACCCGCTCAAGTTCCGGGACAGCAAACGCTACAAGGACCGCCTGGGGCAGGCGCAGAAGGCCACTGGCGAGCGCGACGCGCTGATCGCCCTCAGCGGCACGCTGCAGGGTCTGCCGGTCGTGGCCTGCGCCTTCGAGTTCCAGTTTCTCGGCGGCTCGATGGGCTCCGTCGTCGGTGAGCGCTTCAAGCGCGCCGTGGATCACTGCATCGAGAAGCGCGAGCCGCTGGTGTGCTTTTGCTCGAGCGGCGGCGCTCGAATGCAGGAAGCGCTGTACTCCCTGTTGCAGATGGCCAAGACCGCCGCAGCCCTTTCCCGGCTGGCCCAGGCGCATCTGCCGTTCATCTCGGTCATGACCGATCCGACGACCGGGGGAGTCTCGGCGAGCCTGGCGATGCTGGGCGATCTGAACCTCGCCGAGCCGCGCGCCCTGATCGGATTCGCGGGCCCTCGCGTCATTCAGCAGACCGTTCGGGAGACACTGCCCGAAGGCTTTCAGCGCAGTGAGTTCCTGCTCGA
>DASTDD010000094.1:0-4456 GCA_035710545.1 Steroidobacteraceae bacterium | reverse complement strand
AACAAGGTCGAGCGTCCCGTTACCGAAAGCGATCTCTCGGCGGATGCGGCCGAGAAGGGACCTTACCGGCACTTCATGCTCAAGGAGATCCACGAGCAACCGCGGGCGATCGCCAACACCCTGCAGGAACGGGTTGCCAACGGCCGCCTCCTCGAGGCGGCATTCGGGCCGGCCGCGACGGCAGTTTTCAAGCGGACGGCCAATGTCCATATCGTGGCCTGCGGCACGAGCTATCACGCGGCGGTCGTCGCGCGTTACTTCATGGAGCAGATCTGCAAGCTCCCCTGTACCGTGGACATCGCGAGCGAGTATCGGTATCGCAATCCTCTGGTGCCCCCCAACTCGCTATTCGTCACGATCTCCCAGTCCGGCGAGACCGCCGATACGCTGGCCGCACTCCGGCTCGCTAAGCAGTCCGGCTATCTCTCCTCGCTGTCGATCTGCAACGTTCCGGAGAGCTCGCTGGTGCGCGAGTCGGAGCTGGTGATGCTGACGCGCGCAGGTCCCGAGATCGGCGTCGCCTCGACAAAGGCTTTCACCACCCAGCTGGCCGCCCTGGATATGCTCGTTGTCGCGCTGGCGAAGCACAACGGCGCCGACGCGGAGCGCGAGCGCGGCCTGGTCTCGCGTCTCATCGAGCTCCCCGCCCTCGTCGAGAAGGCGCTCGAGCTCGATCCCGTGATCCACAAGCTGGCCGAGCGCTTTGCCGACAAGCGCCATGCGCTGTTTCTCGGGCGCGGTGCGTTGTATCCCATTGCGCTCGAGGGTGCACTGAAACTGAAAGAGATCTCCTACATCCACGCCGAGGGCTACCCGGCCGGTGAGCTGAAGCACGGACCGCTGGCGCTCGTGGACGCCGACATGCCCGTGATCACGGTCGCTCCGAACAACGATCTGCTCGAGAAGCTCAAGTCCAACCTCATGGAAGTGCGGGCTCGCGGCGGCGAGCTGATCGTGTTCGCGGATCCGGAGGCCGCGATCCATCCCAGCGACGGCGTGACGGTGATCGAGATGCCCAAACACGTCACCTATTTCCAGGCCCCCGCCGTCTACACCGTGCCTCTGCAGCTGCTGTCCTATCACGTGGCGATCCTGAAGGGCACCGACGTCGACCAACCCCGCAACCTGGCGAAGAGCGTCACCGTCGAGTAGTCGGGCGCTGCTGCCGAGCCGATTCTGGCGGGCGAGCGGCTCCGCGGCGGCGAAGCGCTTGCCGGCCAGTTATAACGGGTCATAACCGTGATCCGGCGACCCCATCAACCCTGAGCCCGGCGGTGGCAGCAACCGCTGACGCCCGCGCTTGGCGCGGGCAAGCTTGCGCCCAAGTGACCGCAACCCACTGATCGTGCTGGGCGATGTGCGTTCGCACATGCATCGGAACCAAGTGCGGCCCGGGGCTTTGAAACTCTACAAGTGGGGCCGCTTTCAGGTCCGTAACTGGAGCTGACGATGTGCGACTCGCGAGTTTGGATAGCGCGCGCCGGGGGCCTCACGGTCGTGCTTGCGGTACTGCTGACGGGATGCGCTCACGGACGTCGCCACGAGGCCGAAGAGCGGTTCAGCGCGGCAGCACCGTTCAGCAAGACGATGAGCGGATCGGGTGACGCCGTCTGCTGGAGCGTCAAGCGCGCGCTGCTCAGTCAGGGCTATATGTTGGACAGGGAATCCGAGTCGGGTGTCCTGACCGGCACGATGGACTCGCAACCCAAGCCCAAACTCAACGTGTCGATCCACTTTCAGGCGACCTGCGCCGACAACAAGAATGGCACCAGCATCGTGTTCGCGACGGCCACCCGCGAGGAAAGCCAGCTGCAGAAGATGAAGCAGTCAACCAGCGCCGGAATCGGGCCGGCGACGATCACCATGCCGGCGGGCTCCGCCAAGGTCCTCGGGGTCGTGCGACGCGAAACCATACAGGACCCCGCCTTCTATGACGGCTTCTTCGCGCTGGTGGAGAAATTCGTCGCGCAGGAGCCTCGCTCCCGGTCATACGGCACCGATGAGCGGCACGCAGAGGTCCGCGACCGCGTGCAACAGGAGCCGCAGCGCTAGAGCGCGGCGCCAGAGCGCTCGTTCGAGCAGCTCGAGGCCGCGTCCCGGACCGGCTGACCCCATTTCCGAGTTTTCCGTAGACACCCCAGGAGGTGCCATGAGACGTAGCAAGCTAATTGCCACAGCGATTGGATCGATCCTCGCGTCGGTTCTGCCGCCTGCGTTCGCCGGGAACGACCCGCCGAACACGGCGCCGCCGAGCGATCAGCAACCAGCTCCGGCTCCCGGAAGCAGCACGGACATCACGAGTGATCAGCGCGACATCCGCAAGGACAGGAAGGACATCGCGAGTGATCAACACGATCTGACCCGTGACCGGAACGACATCCGCTCCGACCGAGCGGATATCCGGTCCGACGGTCGTGATCTGCGCACGGAGCGCCAGGACGTGGCGAAGGACCGTGCCGACCTGCGCTCGGATGAGCGCGACTTGTTCCGAGACGAGCATCAGAAGAATGCGAACTCGCCGGGGCAGCGGAGCGATATCGCCCGGGATGAGCGGGACATCGCTCGAGACCGCGGCGACATCAGGTCCGACGACCAGGTTATCGCCCGGGACCGGGCGGACATGCAGTCCGATCGTCGGGACATCCGTTCGGATGCCAATGACATCCGGGGGGACCGCAAGGACTTGTCAGCCGACCGGGCAGATGTGCGCAAGGACGAGCGTGACGTTGTCCGGGACCAGCGCCCACAGCGGGGCGATGATCTGGCGCGGGATCGGGACGGACCGAAGGTTGACCACGAAGTGGCCAACCGCGATGTGACTCGCGACCACGACGTGGCGAAGGATCAGCACGAGGTCGCAGGGAACGGGGATATGCGCAGCGACGAGCAGGACATCGCTCGTGACCGGGCGGATATCGCGAAGGATGAGCGTGACATCGCGAATGACCGGAGCGACATCCAGTCCGACCGGCGGGACATCCACGGCGACGTCCGCGATCTGCGTGCGGACCGGATGGACGTACGTTCCGACCACGGTGATTTTCGTCACGATGACCGTGACGCGGACCAGCGGGGGGCGGGCGCGCAGGGCCAGAGGTTGGCGCGCAACGACACTGCGGGTGATCGCCGCGACATCAATCAGGACCGGACCGATATTCGAAAGGATCGGGTGGACCTGCGGACGGACAGACAGGATCTGCACACGGACCGGAAGGACCTGAGCCACGATCAGGCCGACCTCCGTTCTGATGAGCGCGACCTGCGCGCCGATCGGCATGATCTGCGCACCAGTCCTGGGGATGCGCGGCACGCTGCGCCGGGCACCCTTGCGGCCCGCAATGGGATGGGCAACCCGCACACCAACGCGAGCATGCATCCGGGTGAGGCGCGAGCCAACGGGGCCGAGCAGTGGCGCAAGCCGGGCATGACGGCGACGACCCTCGCCAACAACACGGCGGCCCAGCAGCACAAGCCGGAAGCCACGCGCTCGGCGGCAGGCCACCAGGCGTGGTATCACTACCTCTGGCCGTTCTAACTTCAACGCACCCAGGAGGTTGAAACTGCGCGCCCGCACGGACAGGGGGTCCGTGCGGGCGCGCTCATACACAGCTCCATTTCGCGCCACTATTTCCCCACAGCTTTGCCACAGAGCGCCGCCAGACTCTGCAGTCGGGTCACTCGGACCGTCGGCGGAGGACCAGTCATGTCAGAGCGTTTCGCTGCCGTGTGGGAGTTCGTGAAGCGGGTGATGATCGCGCCGCTGGCCTCCCTGTTTGCGGCGACAGCGGGAACCGCGCGTAATCTCGCAGGATCCGCTGGTCGCCCACGCCGGGGTCTCGTCATTGCTGCCCTGGTTGCTCTTGCAGGCTACGTTCTATACACGCATCCACCCTTCACCACGGTCAGGCGTGGCGAGGTGCTCGTGCGTACGAACGCATTCGACGGGTCGGTGAGTGCCTATGGCGCCGGCACTGTGTTGGCGGTGCCAGGCATTCATCAGGTGCGCCGCTATTCGATTCGAGATCAGGTTTACCGGGCAAGCGAGAGTGCGAGCGCCACGGGACCGGCGCCGTTCCAGTCGAACGAGGGCCTGTCGATCGGAGTGGACCTGACCGTGCGCTGGGCCATTGACCGGTCGCGCATCGCCCAGCTTTCCAAGGATTTCCCGGACGATCTCAACGCCGACCTGGTACGCCCCGCTGTGCAGGGAGTCGTCTATCCGCTCTTCGCCAGGCACTCGGTGCGCGAGATCTTCTCCAGGCAGCGAGCCGAGATTCAGCGCGAGATCAGCAGCGAGCTGCAGCCCAAGCTGGCCTCGATCGGGTTGCTGCTGCGCGGGGTGGACATGGGGAAGGTGGATCTGCCGCCGGACTATCGCGCGGGGATGGAGAAGCTGCTCGAGGAGGAGCTCGCGACCGAGAAAATCCATTACACCCTCGAGCTCAAGGAAGCGCAG
>DASTDD010000093.1:0-10997 GCA_035710545.1 Steroidobacteraceae bacterium | reverse complement strand
ATCAGGCCGGGGCTTTCCGCGGCGATCTGGCGAAAGCGCGGATAGGTCATCTCGGCCAGCTCGCATTGGTTGCGCGTCCGAACCCAGGCGCTGCGTGTCGGCTGCTCGTAGAACAGGCCCATCTCGCCGAAGAACTGTCCGCGGTTGAGGTAGGCGAGCACCATCTCGTTGCCTTCCTCGTCCTCGATCATGACCTCTACAGAGCCGCTGATGATGTAGTAGAGGACGTCCGGAAGGTCGCCGGCGTGAATGACGACCGTCTTGGACGGTACGGTCCGGATCCGGCAATAGCTCAGGAATCGGTTGATAGCCGGGATATCGCTCAACGGTTTGATGTTTTCTTCCATCACGGCTCCCCGATTGTCGCCATTGCACGGCGGCCCGCTCTTTTATACATAAGCCTGCAGAACTGCAAGCGCTGTGCGTTCGCCGTGGTCGCCGGCGAAGTCGAAATCGCCTGCCTGCCCGCGGCGCTCCTGGCGGCTGTGCAGGGGTCTGCGGCTCAAATCCAGTACGCCGTGCCTGTCATGATGCGGGCGGTCTGCCGCATCAGGGCACTCACAGCGGTCGGCAGCTCAGCGCCGCCCGCCGAGCGGGCGGCCGTGCCGTGCGCGATCTCATCGGTCCGCATGGCCTGAAGTATGGCACGGCTGCGCGAGTCCTCCGCCGGCAGCCTGGCGAGGTGCTCATCGAGATGCCCCTCCACCTGGCGCTCGGTCTCCACCACAAAGCCGAGGCTCACGCGGTCACCGAGAGCGGCGGCCAGTGCGCCGATGGCGAAGGAGCCGCAGTACCACAACGGATTGAGCAGGCTGGGGTGCGACCCCAGCTCGCGGAGCCGCTCCTCACACCAGGCGAGGTGATCGGTCTCCTCGCGGGCGGAGCGTAGCAACAGATCGCGGGTGGCCTGCGAACGCGAGGCCAGCGCCTGTCCGTGGTAAAGGGCCTGCGCTGCGATCTCCCCGGCATGATTTACGCGCATGAGGGCGGCAGAGCGGCGGCGGGCCTCGGCCTGCACCGCGGCGCCGGCCGGATCCGGAGCGCCTGCTGAGGGGTGCCCGGCCAAGTCGCGGCCTGCGTCGGCGCCGGCCGGCTCCGAAGGCGGCCCGGAGGACTCGGCACCGCCGGGGGTCGGGCGGGAGGCGTGGGCGGGGGCGAAGAGGGCCCGCAGAGCGCGGTCCGCAGCCCCGATGAGGGGGTCCAAAAGATGTCCAGACTCCATTGACGGCATTATATGCTCAGGCGGTGTGGGCTTGGGCGCGGTGGCTTTGCATTGCCGGACCCGCTTGAGTACACTTTCCCGCCTTTTTTCGGCCCTATTGCCGCGCCAGAGCGTGGCAGGCCGTCACTCGCGGTGCGGCCCGCCGCGACTTTATAAAGCAGCCGTGACCCCATGAACGAGCACCCGAATCCGATTCCGACCAAGACTGTGTTTGCGAAGCCCGGCACCATCCGCGGCGACTGGTACCTGGTGGATGCGAGCGACCAGACTCTCGGCCGGCTCGCCTCGCAGATCGCCCACCGCCTCAAGGGCAAGCACAAGGCCGACTACAGCCCGCACGTGGACATGGGTGATCACATAGTGGTCGTGAACGCGAGCAAGATCCGCGTCACGGGCCGCAAGCTGACCGACAAGATCTACTACCACCACACCGGCCATATCGGTGGCATCAAGTCGATCGCCCTGGAGAAGCTGCTGAACGAGCATCCCGAGCGGGCGATCGAGTTCGCGGTGAAGGGGATGCTGCCGAAGAACCCACTCGGGCGGCGCATGTTCCGCAAGCTGCATGTGTTCGCCGGTGCCGAGCATCCTCACCGGGCCCAGCAGCCCCGACCACTCGAGTTCAGGAAGTGAGCGCCTCGCGCGCTGTGGCTTCCGCGCACGCCTAACGAAGGACTTTCAACCTCATGCCTGCTACTGCGCAATCGAACTACGGCACCGGCCGCCGCAAGACGGCCACCGCTCGCGTATACCTGAAGCCCGGCAGCGGGCGGATCACCGTGAACGAGCGTCCGCTCGACCAATTCTTCGGTCGCGAGACCGGGCGCATGATCGTCCGCCAGCCTCTGGAGGCGGTGCAGCTCATCTCCAAGTTCGATATCACGGTGCGAGTGGACGGCGGCGGCATTACCGGCCAGGCGGGCGCCATCCGTCATGGCATCACCCGCGCGCTCATCGAGTACGACGAGGCGCTGCGCAAGCCGCTGCGTGATGCAGGATTCGTGACCCGCGATGCGCGTGAGGTGGAGCGCAAGAAGGTCGGCCATCGCAAGGCCCGCCGCGGACCGCAGTACTCGAAGCGCTAGCGGCGCACCCGCGCAGATCGCCGAGAGCAGCCGGGAACTGGGGACCGGGACTCCCGGCGTCTTGACAGCGGGTTCGAGGTTCGCGGATCGTTTGCGTCCGTACCCGGGAAGCCAGGTCTTCTGGGGGATCGTCTAGTGGTAGGACAACGGACTCTGACTCCGTTTACCTAGGTTCGAATCCTAGTCCCCCAGCCAAACATGCGAGAGGCCCGCCAACTGGCGGGCCTCGGCATTTTTGGCGGAGGGACCAGGATAACGACCGGCGGGTCGGGCCGGCGGGCGGGGTGGGCGGCGGTCCCGCCGCGTGTCACCTGACGACGATGAGAATCGGATCGAGCCGCAGGTTACCGACGGTCACGTAGTACTTGAAGACCAGCCCGTTCTCATTCAGCAGCGTTCCCTTGAATTCGTCAGTCGGACCGACCACTGCGCCGCGCGGCTCGGGTGGATCCTGGAACGGCCAGCCGTGCAGCGCCGCTACCTCCACCTCCTTGCCGTTCTCGAGTCCGAGCTGAAAGAACTCGAGCGTGAAGCGCAGGTCCCTGCGAGCGCTGACCCATTTCACTTTGTCACCGGGAGCGAGGTACGCATTGCCGCCGTTGGCTCCGCAGATCAGCGCGTTGCGCTCGATGTCGATCTTGATTTTTGTAGCAGCCATTTCAGCTCTCCTGTTGTTAGCGTTATTCGAAGCGGTCATCAGCTGGACGGTCCGGCCCCGGCGAGCAAGCGGCGAAAGCGCTCATCACCGTGCAGGGATGCAAACTCCGGCGCAGCGCGCACGAGTTGTCGCGGGAAGCCGAGATCCACCGCGCGCGTCAGCGCATCCAGCGCAGCCGAAGTATCACCTCCCGACATTGCGATGAGCGCGCGGTAGTAGTGTACGTAGACGACATCGGTTCCCAGTTTCAGCGCGCGCTCGGAATATTGCCGGGCGTGCGAGGTGTCGCCGAGACGGGAGTAGTAGTAGGCCAGCTGCGCCCAGTCGGTGGCATCGTTCGGATTGACGCCGAGCTCCCTCTCGGCAAGCTGGACTGCCTTGCGATATCCGTCCGCAGCCTGGGGTCTGGCTCCGGGCAGCTGATACAGAGCGTCCGCAAGATTTCCCCAGACGCGATGATCGTCGACCTCCATCGCGGCGGCCTTGCGGAACATCTGCACGGAATCCGTGAATCGGCCGAGGAAATAATACATCGTGCCCGTATTCGAGTAGGCGTTGCTGCTGGGCTCGAGCGCCAGGGATTGCTCGAACGCGCGGGCAGCGCCGGTGAAGTCGCCATTCATCTGCAGTGCGGCACCCAGATTGCTGAATCCCGATGCGCTGGCCGGCGTCAGCTCCGTGACTCGCCGGTACTGCGCGGCGGCTGCTTCGGCGCGTCCGTGCTGGAAGAGGAAACGACCGTACGCCGAATGCGCCGCCCAGTAACCGGGCTCTACGTCCACCGCGCGCTGGTAGGTCTCATCGGCTTGCGCGGTCTGCTGCTGCCCCTCGTACGCCCGGGCAAGTCCGATATAGGAGTCTGCATTGGTCGGGTCGCGGTCGAGGGCGTTGCGAAAGATCACCGCCGCCTGAGTGCTCCTGCCGCTCTGCAGATAAAGATCGGCGAGGGCGGTGTCCACGTCGAGGAGAGAAGCATCGAGCGCAAGTGCCTGGTGGCAGGCCACTTCGGCTTTTTGCGCCACCGCCGTGTCGTGAGTCCGGTCGTATCCGATCGTGTAGCTCTCACACAGTCCGGCGTAAGCGAGCGCGAACTTCGGATCATCGGCGAGCGCTTCCTTGAAATTGCTTTCGGCATCGGCGAGCTGGGTGGCATTGAGGGGCTGACGAAGCTTGGCCAGCCCGCTCAGATACAGGTCGAAGGCCTGGACGTGGGTCGTGGGAGGACGATTGAAGCGCCGGGCGACCTCACTGGAGAGCACGACCTGCAGGGCATCGACGATGGCTCTTGCGAGCTCATCCTCGATCGTCAGGATGTCGTGCCACGTACGATCGTAACTCTGGGACCAGACGTGATATCCCGTGCCGGCATCGGTCAGCTGGGCCGTGACACGCAACCGGTCGCCGTCGCGCCGTACGCTCCCCTCGAGCACATGGCGCACTCCGAGACTTTGCGCAATCGTGCGGATGTCGGCGTTCCGCCCCTTGAATGCAAAGGCCGATGTCCGCGAGGCGATGCGCAGGCCGGGAATCCGCGCCAGGCGGCTCGACAGCTCCTGCGCAAGCCCATCACCGACGTATTCGTTGCCTCTGCCCGGACTCAAGTCGATCAGGGGTAGCACCGCTATCGTCTTCGGCGGTTGCACGATGACGGATGGCTCGGAGCTATCGCTGCGCTGCACGAGGCTCGGGATGCGATGCGTGCCGACGATCCACGCAACTGCGATCAGTGTCGCCAACCCAAGTGCGGCCGCCAGATGCCGGCGTGATCTGGCGAAGACACCGCCGTTACCCGCGTGCGCGACTGATTCTCGAGCGGGCGCCTCGAGTGAGCTGTCGTTGGCCGGTATAACCGTCTCGCGGACTGTCGCAGCAGGCGCATTTTGCGGCGCAGATTCCGTGTTCTCGACCAGGGAGTTCTGCCCTGCCGTGGCGTGAACTTCAGTGGCCGACGCTGTCGGCACCGTCGCAGACGGGAGCGTCGTCAGCGCGGTGATCGGCCCGAGCATCCGATAGCCGCGCCCGCGGACTCCGGCGATATAACGGGGCGAGTGCGGGTCGTCCCCCAGAGCGTCCCTCACCAGCTTGATACGCTGACTGACCGTCTCCTGCGAGACCACGAGTCCCGGCCAGACCCGTTCCATGAGCTGATCGAAGCTCACGACATTCGGTGCGCTCGAGGCAAGCGCCACGAGCAGGTCGAAGGACAGTTGCGAGAGGGGAATCTCGGCGCCGGCACGCGTCACCCGCAGCCGCCCGAGGTCGATGATCAGATCATCAAGCCGGAAGCCGGCCGGTCCGGGCGCGGCGGACGCTGAGGTGCCTTGTTGCATACCCGCCGCCACTCCCCTCCCACGGGGATGAGGTGGAAAACACGGGTCGAGGGGCGATATTACGCCGGAATGACCGGCCGGCGCGCGCGGATCCCGGCGCAGCAGGCCGGGGCCTGCCGGCACCCTGGGCGCCGGCAGGCTGGCCATCTGACTCATTTTCCGCTGGACGGACCGTTCAGCACGGCGGCAAGGCGCTGTTGGCCGGTCTTGCGCGCGTGCATGGCGGTGAGCAGTGGACTGTTCACCTGCGCGACCGCCGTGGCGATCGCCTGCTCGTAGCAGGGCTTCCAGTTCACATACATGCGCTCTTCCGGCTGGATGTAGTCCAGGCCGCAGACGCTGCGGGCCGCCTGTGTGATACGACGGTACAGTCTGGCTGCCCCCTCGTCGGTGGACAGGTTGAGGTCACCGTACTTGACCTTCACGCTGACCTGCTCCTTCCACGAGCTGTCGGCCGAGGCGGTCCCGGTCGCCACGAGCGTGCAGGCGAGGAGGGCGGGGGCCAGAAGCCACCCGGCTGAAAGATGACGCTGATTCCAAGTGCTCATTGCGGTTCTCCTGTGTGGTGGTTGTCGAGGACGCTCGCACCGTAGTGAGCGCATGCCGGGGCCGCATGAAGCTTCTCCCAAGCTTCATGATGTCTTCGTGATGTTTGATGAAGGCACCTGGCGGACGCTCCGCAGGGGCCTCGAATGCTGAGCCGGCGATGCGCGGGGCGCGCGATTTGCGGGGGGCGCGGCCGCTACCGTCGATCCCCCTCAGCGAATCGTGTGCACTCCCTGCGAGGAGCCCACGATCAGCACGTCCGCCGGTCGGATGGCGAACAGCCCCACGGTGACCACTCCCGCGAGCTGGTTCAGGTCGCGCTCGAGGCGCGGGGGGTCGTCGATGACCAGGTCATGGACATCGAGGATGTCGTTGCCGTTATCGGTGACGTATCCCTCACGCCACACCGCGCGCCCGCCGTAACGGCTCAGGGACCGCGTGACCAGTGATCGCGCCATGGGAATCACTTCGATCGGCAAAGGGAAAGCGCCGAGGCGGTCCACGAGCTTGCGCTCATCGGTGATGCAGACGAAGCGTGCCGCCGCGGCTGCGACGATCTTCTCGCGGGTGAGCGCGCCGCCTCCTCCCTTGATGAGGTGACGGGCTCGCGTCGCCTCGTCGGCTCCGTCCACGTAGATCGCCAGCTCGCCCGCGGTATTCAGGTCCACTACCGTGATCCCCGCCGCCGCAAGGCGCTGGGTCGAAGCGTTGGAACTGGATACCGCCGCCCGCACCCGATCGCGGCGCGCGGCGAGAGCTTCGATGAACAGGTTCACCGTCGATCCGGTCCCAACGCCGATGACGGCATCCTTATCGAGGTAATCGAGCGCGGCGCTTGCCGCGTTCCGCTTCCCCTGGTCGATCTCGGTGGACATGTGCCGCCCTCCAGAAACGACTGTGCCCGCTCGCGCGGGCACAGTCTCCTCGAAGTCCACTCGGCGGCCGCCTGAAAGCGGCCGCCGAGTTAGGCCTATTTCTTCTTGGCTGCTTTCTTCTTGGCCTTCTTCTTTGCTTTCGCCATGTTGGCTCTCCAGTTAACGGGTTAGTCCGAGGTCGGAGTATATAGATGCGAAATGAAATTACAAGCGACCGCGAAATGTGCTAGGCACCTGCGGCGAGCTCGATTCACTCGAGCGAGAGGACGAACTTCCAGTGAGCGGCCTCGACCGGCATCACTGACAGGCGGTTACCGGGCCGCAGAAGCACGCAGCCCTTCAGCTCCTTCGCGGCATGCGCACGCAGCTCCTCCAGCGTTATCGTCCGAGTGAAGCGCCGCTTGAGTCGCACGTCCACCATGTACCACCGAGGGTTCGCCGGGTCGCTCTCCGCGTCGTAATGGTGATTCTTCCTGTCGAAGGCCGTCGGATCAGGGTAACCCTCCTTCACGATCTCGATGATCGCGACGATCCCCGGGACCTCGCAGCTCGAGTGATAGAGGAAGGCCTGGTCCCGAAGCTTCATGCCGTCTCGAAGCATGTTGCGCGCCTGAAAATTGCGAACTCCGTCCCATGACGTGGTCGCACGCGGCGCCGCGGCCAGGTGCTCGAGGCCGAACGTGCCCGGTTCTGTCTTCATCAGCCAGTAGTGCATCGTACGACCCCTTTTTCGGTGATCACCGCATCGAGCAGGACATCGTGTGCGGCCTGCGTGATCGCCTCGACCTGCTGGAAGGCGTAGGCGAGGCCCACGAGGTGAGGTGTGTGCCAGGTGGCACGCCAGCGTCTGAAGGCAAAGGCGCGATCGTAGTAACCGCCACCGGTGCCCAATCGCACTCCGCGCGCGTCGAAGCCGACGAGCGGCAGGAACACGACATCGAGCCAGCGGGCGCCGATCATTCGCATGCCCTCCGGCTCGGCGATGCCGAGGCGATTCACCCGATGCCTCGAGGTCATCTCGATGAAGCGCATCCCGCGGCCATGGCGCCGGCGATCGATACGTGGGAGGTAGATACGGCAACCGCGGGCGCGCGCCAGGCGAATGAGAGGCTCGCTGTCGAGCTCTTCGGGCAGAGCTGAATAGAGGGCGATGCGCCAACCCGGTCGCAAGCGCAGCCAGGTGTCTGCGTTGCGTGCCACGAGTCGGGCGTTGGAGGCGCGTTCGGCGGGGGATACCGCGCGGCGCCGGGAGCGCAGCGATGCCCGCAGGGATCTGCGGGCATCGCCGAAGCTGGAATCAGGTAGCGTCACCCGCATGTGCCGGTGCGAACCGTTGCTCTCGAACCAGAGCAACAAGTGGGACGAACTGCAGCAGGTAAGGCTTTCCGCTCGAAGCGGACTTGCACAATTCTGCCCGCAAGTCCTGATGTCCCGGGGTGTTTCAATTAGGGTCCGAGGTAACCCGGCCCGCTTGTCGAACACCGCAGGCGACGCCGGGATGACTCTACACTACTCATGCGCTGCGCGCAGGATTCTACCGGGTTCGCGCGGGAGCGCGAACCCGGGAAGCGGAGGGTGTCAAGAGGAAGAAATGCGCTGCGCGCAGGATGCTACCGGGTTCGCGCGGGAGCGCGAACCCGGGAATCACAGGGTGTCAAGAGGAAGACGCGCCGTGCGCAGGATTCCAGTGACCCGATTCGCCCGGCGGCGCGAACCGCGAACTGCGTCACAGCTCGAGCTGCTGGCCTTTCTCGAGCGCGCCTTCGACCCGCTCGCGCAATACTCGCAGTCGGTTGCCGACCTCCCCCTCGAGCTTCGCGTCCTGACTCTTGATGCGCAGCAGCTCGTGGGCGAGATTGAGCGCCACCATGACGGCAATGCGGTCATGGCCCACCAGCTTGCCGCTGTCACGGATCTCGCGCATGCGGCCGTTGAGGAACTCGGCCGCATCCAGCAGCGCCGAACGTTCCTCGTACGCGCAGGCCACGACGTACTCCTTCTCCATGATGCGCACGCTGATCTGCGCGCGATCCTGTGGACTCACGCGCCGTGCTCCAGGGTCTTGAGGCGGCCGATCATGGCCTCGACGCGCGTGCGCACCTGCTCATTCTTGTGCATCAGCGTGGCGCGCTCGGTCGCAAGCGATTCGTGTCGCTGACGCAAGGCGCGGTTCTCTTCCTTGAGATGCTCCACGGTCGCGATCAACTCTTCGATACGCTTGGTCAGTCGCACCAGCTCCAGATCGAGCTGAGTTTTTGTTGTGTCGCTCATGCTAGCGACTATAGAGCGGGGCTCTTCACCCGGTCAATCTTGGGGCCGGTCCCATTCAGGCATAATACGGTCAGCCATGCATCCGCAGCACTACAGCGAGATCGAGCGTGTCCTGTCCGACGAGCGCTCGCTGGCCGACGCCGCCGAGGCGCACGGGACGCTGACTGGATGCCTCTGCGCGGCAATCGGCTACCGTTTCGAGGACTGGCTGCTGGAGATTCTTCCCGAGGGGCGGGCCCAGCCCTTGTCCCGGGAGACCCTCCGCGACCTGTACATGCACACGGCCGGCGCGCTCGAAGGACCGGAGATGCAGTTCGAGCTGTTGCTGCCGGGCGACGCGCAGTCCATCGATATCCGCACCGCGGCCCTCGCCCAATGGTGTCAGGGATTCCTCTATGGGCTGGGGACGAGTGTTGTACAGGATGAGAACGGGCTGCCGGGCGACATCGGCGAGATCGTCCGGGACCTGACCGAGATCACCCACGTGGCCGTGGATTCCCGCCAGAGCGAGGAATCCAACGAGAGCGCCTACGCGGAGCTGGTCGAATTCGTGCGTGTGGGCGTACAGCTCGTCTTCGACGAGCTGGGCCCCTTGCGGGACCATCCCGAGCCACCGGACGTACCACTGCATTGAAAGCCGCCAGAACCGTCGCGAAGGACGAGTTTGCGCGCCGCCGGCGCCTCCTGAGCCGATCCATGGGCCGAGATTCGATCGCCATCCTGCCGTCGGCGCCTGTCCGGCACCGCAACAACGACGTGGAATACGCTTACCGGCAGGACAGTGATTTCCACTACCTGACAGGCTTCGGCGAGCCCGAGGCCGTTGCCGTTCTGATTCCCGGCCGCGCGCACGCGGAATATGTCATGTTCGTGCGCGAGCGGGATCCGGGTCGCGAGACATGGGATGGCCGTCGCGCCGGCCCCGCCGGCGCGAAGCGCCAGTACGGCGCGGATGACGCTTTCCCGATCTCCGACATCGACGAGATCCTGCCCGGACTGTTGGAGAATCGCGCGAAGGTCTACTACACGATGGGCGTCTACGCGGACTTCGATCAGCGCGTGGTGGGCTGGGTGAACGGCCTGCGTACCCAGGCACGGAACGGGCGACACCCGCCCCAGGAGTTCGTCGCGCTCGATCATGTGCTCCATGACATGCGGCTATTCAAGTCCCGCGCCGAGATCGAGATGCTGCGCGAGTCGGCCCGCATCGCCTCCGCCGCCCATCTGAGGGCCATGCGCTTCTGCCGACCAGGGCGGCGCGAATTCGAGGTCATGGCGGAGCTGCTCCACGAGTTCCGGCGTCACAATGCCGACACGTCCTATCACCCGATCGTGGGCGGTGGAGCGAACAGTTGCGTCCTGCACTACCGGGAGAACAACCAGCCACTGCGTGACGGCGATCTGCTGCTGGTGGATGCAGGCTGTGAATACGAATGCTACGCATCGGATGTCACGCGCACCTATCCAGTCAACGGACGCTTCACTCCCGAGCAGCGCGCCGTATACGAAATCGTCCTCGACGCCAACCGCGCGGCCATCGCCAAGGTCAAACCCGGCAATCACTGGAACGAGCCGCACCTGGCGGCCGTGCATGTGATCACGCAAGGTCTGGTACGTCTCGGTCTGTTGAAGGGTCGGGTCCAGAAGCTCGAGCGCGATGGCGCCTACCGCCGCTTCTTCATGCATCGCACCGGACACTGGCTGGGGATGGATGTCCACGATGTCGGCGATTACAAGATCGGCGATGAGTGGCGAGTGTTCGAGCCCGGCATGAGCCTGACGGTCGAGCCGGGCATCTACATTCCGGCGAGCACGCGCGGTGTCCCCAAGCGCCTGCGCAACATCGGCGTGCGGATCGAGGACGACGTGGTAGTCACGCGGGGCGGCGCCGAAGTGCTCACCGTCCGGGCGCCAAAGGACCCGGACGCGATCGAATCCCTGATGTCATCCAGCTGAGAGCTCATGAGCGCCGCGGGTGTACATCCACGCCAGCGCGAAAGCGGCTCTGCC
>DASTDD010000092.1:0-2892 GCA_035710545.1 Steroidobacteraceae bacterium | reverse complement strand
GATGAGTCCCTCGACCCAGATGAGTCCCTCGACCCAGATGAGTCCCTCGACCCAGATGACGCCCCAGGTAGGCGGCAGTGCAGAGCATTCCTGGCGGACAGGCTGCGGCATACCGCTGCCCGGGTACGACGACGGCGCTGCCGGCGTGGGCAACTGCGAGTTGCCATTAAAGACATGAATTTGCCGTTTCGGAAAACTCAGGCTAGAGTCGTCTGCTTGGGCGCAGCCGTGGGGGCGCTGGTCGGGGGAATCCCCCTCCAGGTCATAGCGTGAGTCAATGCAATTCAAAATAATCGTGGCAGGCCTGATTGCGGCAATGCTGGTGCCCCTGTGCCGGGCGGAAGATCCTCCGCTCAAGGCCGGCGCATCGGCCGCAGCGGAGGCCTCGAGCGGGTCGCCGGCCGGATCGATCGCCGGTTCCACCGAAAGTCATCCGCTGGATGCGAACGATCTGGGCGCCTGGCTCGACGGTATGTTGCCGTACGCTCTGAAGAGCGGGGATATTGCAGGCGCCGTCGTCGCCGTGGTCAAGGACGGGAAGGTCCTCCTTCAGAGGGGTTACGGCTACGCCGATGTGGACCGGCGCATCCCCATGGATCCGCAGCGGACGATGATCCGGCCCGGGTCGACCTCCAAGCTCTTTACCTGGACCGCGGTCATGCAACTGGTGGAGCAAGGCAAGCTCGATCTGGATCGAAATGTCGATGATTACCTGGATTTCAAGGTCTCACCTTCATCCGGGCCGCCCATCACCCTGCGCGATCTGATGAATCACCGGGCCGGATTCGAGGAGGGACTCAAGGACATTCTGGTGATTGATCCGCGGCGGGCCCAATCCACCGAGACCTACCTGAAGCAACATCCGCGGCCCTTGCTGTTCACGCCTGGCGCGGTCCCCGCGTACTCCAACTACGGTGCGGCACTGGCGGGTTACATCGTCCAACGAGTTTCGGGTCAACCCTTCGAGCGCTATGTGGAGCAGCACATCTTCCTGCCGCTGGGCATGCAGCACTCGAGCTTCGACCAACCACTCCCGGAGCGCTTCACTAATGCAGTTGCACGCGGGTACAGGACGGCCTCGACGGCAGCGCAACCCTACGAGGTCATCATTACCCGGCCTGCGGGAAGCATGACGACCACCGCCTGGGACATAACACGCTTCATGCTCGCACATCTGCAGCAGGGCCACCTCGGCGACTACGACATGCTCCGTGGGCAGACCGTACAGTTGATGCATAGCCCATCCGAAAGCTCGTTGCCGGGATTCGGCACGATGGCGCATGGGTTCTTCTACGCAACCAAGAACGGCCGCATCGTGATAGGCCATGGCGGTGACACCATCTTCTTCCATACGGAGCTCGACCTGCTGCCGCAAGAGGGCGTGGGAATCTTCTACAACTTCAACAGCCGGGGACGTGACGGCGCTGTCTACGGCCTTCGGCAGACGCTGTTCGATGAGTTCATGGATCGCTACTTCCCGCGCCTTGCGCCATCGGCCGAAGCCCCGATGCCGGCAACCGCGGCCGCCGATGCCCAGAAGATCGCCGGGCGGTACCAGGAGTCGCGGCGCGTCGAGCACGGTTTCCTGAGTGTTTTCTATCTTCTGCAGCAAACCGTCATCAGGCCAGGGCCCGATGGAACGATCATGGCCCCAGGGTTTCTCGAGCCTGGCGAGTCCAGCTTCCGAGAGGTCGCTCCCGATGTGTGGCGTGAAGCAAGGGGGACGCGTGAGCTTGCGCTCCTCGGCAAGGATGGGCGCAAGACCGTCATCGATAGCGAGGATCCCACGTCGGTCTTCCAACCTGTCCCGGCGCTGCGGTCGGCGCCTTTGAACGTGACCATCCTGCTGGTCTCTCTCACAATTCTGATGTTGACGGCTGTACTCTGGCCCGTCTCGGCATTCGTGCGACGGCGCTCCGCCAGAGCCCCCGAACCACCCGCGATCCGGCGCCTCGCGCGACTGACGGGCACGATCGTGGTGCTGGAACTCTGTTACCTCCTCGCCTGGATGGTGTTGCTGGCTCCGGTGCTGAGCCTCGATCTGTGGGTCTATTCCTCGCAGCTCGACCCGGCGGTCCGTGCCATGCAGCTGGTCGGCGTGCTGATCATTGCGGCGAGCGGCGTGGGCATCTGGACTCTCTGGCGCCTTGCGCAACTGCGCGCGTCGCGGTTCGGATGGGTCCGATGCGCGGCGGTGGCCGCTGCGTTGCTGGGGGTCGTTTGGATCGGCTTCGTGGGCAGGCTCTTCAGCTTCGACTTGAACTATTAGGAGCGTCGTCTCTCGCTACCCGCAGCATGGCATCCAGGCTGAGTTCCACATCTTCATCGGTGGTGGCCCAGCTGCTGACACTGATGCGCATGGCCGTGCGGCCTTGCCACACGGTGCCGCCGCACCAGCAGGTCCCTTCCTTTTGCAAGGCGGTAATGACACGGCGCGTGCGTTCCGCATCCCCGAAGGCAACCAGCACCTGATTACACACAACCTCATTGAGCACTGAATACCCGGCAGCGCGCAGGCGCTCCGCAAATCGTGCGGCCTGACGGCAATTGCGCTCGACCAGCTCGGCCAGTCCGGCTCTGCCGAGCGAACGCAGGGCTGCCCACACCTCCACGCCCCGAGCACGTCGGGAGAGCTCCGGGGTAAAGTCGCACGGATTGCGATGTGCGCTCTCGCTTGGAAGGTATTCCGCGGTTATCGCCATAGCCGCTCGCATCGCGTGAGCATCCCGAGAGAAGGCCACGCCGCTGTCATATGGCACGTTCAGCCATTTGTGCGCGTCGGTCGCCCATGAGTCGGCGCGTTCCAGTCCGCGAGCGAGAGGCCTCAGGGCGGGCGATGCCTTGGCCCACAAGCCGAATGCGCCATCGACGTGCACCCACGCTCCGGCCTCG
>DASTDD010000091.1:0-5653 GCA_035710545.1 Steroidobacteraceae bacterium | reverse complement strand
GCCGCCGCGCAGCGCCTGCACAGCCGTGTCAATGGTGCCATGGCCGGTCATGATGACGCTCACCAGATCGGCATCGATCTGCCGGGCGGCATGCAGCAGATCGATGCCATCCATCCCGGGCATCTTCAGGTCGGTGATGAGCACGTCGAAGCGTCTGGCCGCCTCCGGCATTGCAGCGCGCAGCGCATCGAGCGCCTCCGGGCCCGAGCGCACCCCCAGAGCGGCATAGCCTTCGGTCGTCAGGATCTCGCACAGCGCTGCCAGCAGCCCCGGCTCATCATCGACCACGAGAACCCGCGCAAGCGGCGCGGCCTTCAGGTCAGGCATCCTGAATCTCTCGCCCGGAGCGCCCTCGGGTGAGCCTGTGCCGCTCGGCTGTGGGGGATTGCCCAAAAACCCTCTTGTATGCATGGCAGAAGTGCGATGCGGACTGAAAACCGCATTCGACCGCGATCGCGCGTATCGAGTTCAGCGTCTGGCGCAGCAGTGTCCGCGCGCGTGTGAGTCGCAAACGCACGTAGAACGCCTTTGGCGAGGTGTTCAGCTGCTCGCGAAAGAGTCGCTCCACCTGGCGCGGCGACACCCCGACCTGGTGGGCGATTCCGGCGACCTCGAGCGGCTCCTCCACGGCTCCCTCCATGAGGGTGATGATCTGCACCAGCTTGGGACTGTCAATCGCGTAGCGCGCATGCGTCTCGATGCGCTGATGATCCTGCTGTTGCCGGATTCGTGGATGAATGAACTGCTCGGCGACCGAGAGCGCAAGCTCGGGCCCCGATACCTCGCTCACGAAGTACAACATCATATCCAGCGCAGCCGTCCCCCCCGAGCAAGTAAAGACATCCCGGTCGATGACGTACAGGTCCTGGCTCAGCTTCAAACCCGGATGGCGCGAATAAAGCGACTCGGCATACTCCCAGTGGACCGTGCAGCGCCGATCGGCAAGCAGTCCTGCATCGGCAAGTATGAACGAGCCGGTGCTGATCGCCCCCATCCGGCAGCCGTGGCGGGCAAGCCGCCGCAAATGGTGGTGTGCGCGGTGATGACGCCCGAGCTGGGTGGGGTCCAGGCCTGCACAGACCAGCACAGCGTCCACGCCGGCCAGCTGCTCGAGCGAGCCATGGACGGCGATGGGGATCCCGTTGCTGGCTGCGACCGCCTTGCCGTCGACGGAGACGAGATGCCACTCGAACAGGCGTTGCTCGCTCATGCGATTGGCCGAGCGAAGCGGCTCGAGGGCGGCGGCGAAGCCCATCATCGGAAACTCGGGGACCAGGAAGAACGCCATCCTGACCGGCTCACCCGTTCGCTTCACTACCACTTCGCCGGCCTCCGCAGCATCGCGCTGCAACGATGGCACAGCGTGGCTACGAGGGACAATATGTCGGGAGCCAACGGCGCCTGTCGCCGACGATCACCGGCATGTCGGGTCCGTGCATCTGTCGTACGGGCGAACGGACGACCATGGCGCAAGCATGGACTCGAACAGTACCCGGCGTCGCCCGGGAGGCCGGCCCCGCCGACCTGCAGGCAGGCAGATTGCGCAGCTGCCATGGCGCGACGTCGCCAATCCTTACGCGCCGATGGAGGTGCTGTCGGCCGATCAGGTCGAATCCATTCACCTGACCTCGCTGAGGATCCTCGAAGAGCTCGGCATCGAAGTGATGTCCCCGCGGGCGCTGGCCCTTCTGGCCTCGGCGGGCGCCCGCGTGGAGTCCGACACAGGTCTCGTGCGACTCGATCGGGGCTTGCTGGCGCACGCCCTCTCGACGGCGCCGGCGTGCTTTACCCTGACCCCGCGCAATCCCGCCCACCGGGTGGTGCTGGGGGGGCGTCATATCAACTTCGGGCTGGTGGCCGGGCCGCCCGCGGTGCACGATTGCGAGCGCGGCCGCCGGGCGGGCAACTACGCCGACTATTGCGACTTCATCCGTCTGGCGCAGCACTTCAACGCCATTCACCTGATCGGCAATCAGGTCTGCGCGCCGGTGGAGCTGCCCGCCAACTCGCGCCACCTCGATACCTACCGCGCCAATCTCCAGTACTCGGACCGGGTCTATCACTGCTCGGCGATCGGGGCGGGCAGGGCCGTGGATGGGATCCGCATGATGGCCATCGCCAGGGGACTTTCCCTGGAGCAAATGGCGGCCAGCCCCGGCGTCATCACCATCATCTCCGTGAACAGTCCGCGCCGTTTCGATGCCGCCATGGCAGACGGACTGATCGCCATGGCCGAGCATGGCCAGGCTGTCGTGATCACGCCGTTCACGCTGATGGGAGCCATGGCACCGGTGTCATTGGCAGCGGCGCTCGCGCAGCAGAATGCTGAGGCACTGTTCGGAGTGGTGCTTGCGCAGCTCGTCAGAGCGGGGACTCCTGTGGTGTATGGGGCCTTCACATCCAATGTGGACATGCGTTCGGGGGCGCCGGCCTTTGGCACGCCCGAGAACGCCAAGGCCAACATCGCCAGCGGGCAGCTCGCCCGCCGCTACCGGCTTCCGTACCGCACTTCGAATGCGAGTGCGTCGAACGCGGCGGATGCCCAGGGAGCCTATGAGACACAGATGTCGCTCTGGGGCGCGGTTCTGGGGCATGGCAACCTCGTGTACCACGCCGCAGGCTGGCAGGAAGGGGGGCTGACTGCCTCGTTCGAGAAGCTGATCCTGGACGTCGAGATCCTCCAGCTCATGATGGAGTTTCTGCAGCCCATCACGGTCAACGAGGCGGAGCTCGGCTTCGAGGCGATTCGCAATGTCCGCACCGGCGGACATTTCTTCGGCGAGCCTCACACGATGGAGCGCTACGAGCACGCCTTCTACCGGCCTCTGCTGTCCAACTGGCAGAACTACGAGAGCTGGCAGCTCGCCGGTGCGCAGGATGCGACACAGCGCGCCACCGCCATCTGGAAGCAGGCGCTGAACGAATATCAGGAGCCCGCGATGGACCCGGCAGTGCGCGAGGCACTGGATGCGTATGTGGCGAAGCGGCGAGATGAGATCGGCACCGACGAGCCTTAGTTTATGGCTGAAAGTCGCCGCCGGCGCTTTCAGCGCGCGTGCGAGCGGGCGTCGCGTGGCTTTTGCCGCTCCACGCTCCGCGCTCGAGGCCAGCGTTGCTGAAGCTCGCCTCTCAGGGGTGCCCCGCCTGGGCGTAGAACGTGTTCGGCTCGACCTGGGGCAACAGGGCCGCCAGCCGCGGCGGCTGCGCCGCGCGCACCCATGCGAAGGCCACGATGTGCTCGAAGATGCGCTCCACGTAATTGCGTGTCTCGCCATAAGGGATGTTCTCAATCCACACGTCCGCATCCACCGGTCGGCCGGGCAGCCAGCGTGAGACGGGAATCGGGCCGGCATTGTAGGCGGCGAGACTGGGGCCGAGCTGGTTGCCATAGCGATCGAGCAGCTCACGCAGATAGGCGGCGCCGAGTGCCACGTCAGGGTCCGGGTCGTAGGTGCCTTCCGGTTGCTTTGACGGCGGCAGCATGTGCCAGCGACGTGCGACGGCGGTGGCGGTCGCGGGCTGCATCTGCATCAGCCCGCGGGCGCCGGCGCGCGAGACGGCATCACGGCGAAAGAGGCTCTCTTGCCTCATCACGGCGAGGATCCAGTCGGGGGGAAGCTGCGTGAGCTTGCTGGCGGCCGAGACGGCGGCGGAGTAGGGCCGCGGGTACCTGAGCCGCACATCATCGAGCTCGCCAGCCTGAGCGAGCGTGGAGATCGACTGCGCATACCATCCCCAGCTGGCAGCCAGATGCGCCGCCTGCAGCCGCAGGCTGGGCTCGGCATTACCCAGCGCTGCGGCCCATTCGACTATCGCCTCGTCCGTCATGTTGCAATCGAACAGCGCCCGGGCGCGAATCATGCCGGGCCTCGCGGCCAGCTCGCTCTGAATGCCGGGATCATCCGCCGACGCTCGCGCATTCAGCGCGTAGCTCATGTGTAGCCGATCCGCTGCCAGGTACCCGTAGAAATCACGCAATCCAGCGATCTCTCCATACAGCGGCGCCGCGGCCGCGGGACTGACAGTTGCCGCGGTGACGCGCGCACGCCAGTAGCGCCAGCGCGGTTGCCTCGACAGGGTCGACGGCATCTGATCCATCCATTGGAGCGCTGTGTCGTAGTCGGCCGCCCACAGAGCCGCGCGCACGCGCCACTCCTGCACGTCGTCATCGATTACTTCCGGTGGCAGAGCGCGAAACGCATCCAGCGCCGCCGGATCGCGATCGTAGGCGGCACCGAGCGCGGCGAGTCGGCGTAGCCGTGTTCGAAGCTCCGGCGTGAGGTCGGGTCGGGCCAGCAGTCCGGGCAGCACTCCGAGCGCGGCCCCCGAATCGCTACGCGACAGCCGTGTGAATCCTGCCTCGAGGGCTGGCCCCTCCACCGGACGCGAGGGGTCTGCCGCCAGGAGCGCCAGAGTCGATTTCGGGCTTTCGAGCAGCTGTGCCCACTGGAGCAAAGGCGCCGCCTGCGCCGGTGGCAACTCGAGGATCGACTCGCGCGCGAGCTTCGGATTTTCGGCCGCGAGCGCGGCACGAGCGCGGGCTTCCGCCCGGGCCGGTGTCAGCAGTCCCTGCGTCCGGAGCCAGGCGAAGACCGGGTCGCACTCGGCGGGCTGGCGCTGAGGCAGACTCCAGCGCGCCAGTGCTTCCGCCGGCAGCGAGTGCACCTCACCGGTCGCCAGCTCGCCGGCGAGGTGATCGCAGAGCAACGCGGGGCTACTGAGGTCCGAATCCCGGGCCAGAAACCAGTCCCAGCGCCCACGGGTCGCGAGGCTCCCCAGCCACTCGCCACGGAGCGCGCGGCTCACCGGCTGCCCGGCGTGGTCCTTGAGGAAGGCATCCATCTGAGCATCCAGCTCCTCCCCCGGCCTGAGCTCGAGGTCGCGTTCGAGCCGGGCCGCCACGAGATAGTCATGAATGACGTAGCTCTCGAGCTCGGGCGAATCCGCCGGCTCAGGCTCGTGTCGGCGCACGCGCTGCATGGCGGCTATGAATTCCTGCCGGACCCGACTCTGCAGGGGGTTGGAGGATGTAGCCACGATTGCCGCCGCCGGCGCCGCAGTGGGTTCAGTCGGACGCTCGGCAGCGAGCGCGTGACAGGCCGAGAACAGCGGCAGCAGCGTGAGCAAGCTGAGTCGCAGACGATGCAACATATCGCTTCCAGTGTGCCCGAAACCCAGCGCGCCCGGAGAGTCGGCAGGATGCGACGGCTCATCGCGATTCCGTGACTTCACGGGATGCGGCGGGGGTCGCTGCGGGCGGTCGGCAGCAGCTCCTGGTAGATCGCCAGATCTTCGGCTGAGAAACAGCAGAAGATGACTTCGCGCAGTACGGTGCCGTCTGCACTGCTCGCCGCCGCGATGGCAATGGGCGCCGCCAGTCGGCGCGGGAAGCCATAGACCCCGGTACTGATAGAGGGAAATGCGATCGACTGCAACTGATGCTCGTGCGCGAGTTGCAGGCTACGTCGGTAACAGGACGCCAGGAGCTCAGCCTCGCCACGCGAACCTCCGTGCCACACTGGTCCCACCGTGTGAATCACGTGGCGCGCCGACAGGCGGAAGCCCGGAGTGATCTTTGCGTCTCCGGTCTCGCATCCCTTCAGGCGCCTGCATGTCTCCAGGAGCTCAGGACCAGCGGCGGCGTGAATGGCCC
>DASTDD010000090.1:0-4553 GCA_035710545.1 Steroidobacteraceae bacterium | reverse complement strand
GGACGTGATGGATCTCTGACGAATACAAACAGCGGTGAGCCCGCTGTCAGTGTCTTCGCGAGGGCCGGTGCCAGGGTCACGTGAATCCGAACCCGCGGCCCCGGGCTGGCATCGCCTGGACCTGCCGCGTCCCCCTGCCCCCGGCCAGCGGATCCGTTCGCCGCCGGGGCGCTGCCTGCGGCAGCGCCTGCCGGCTGAGGCGGGTTGCCCTGCCCGTTGCCCGCTGTCATCTGCTGATCGATTGCCGCGATCTGCTGTTGCAGCAGCGGCTTGATGTTGTCCGGTGGGTCGAGCGTCAGCAGGTGTGCAAATCGCGCGCGCGCGAGCGGCAGGTCGCCGCGCCGCATCGCTGCAGCAGCACCGAAAAACAGCGCCTTGCCCGAGTCGGGCTCCAGCACGAGCGCCTGTTCCACGAGCCGCCCCGCGCGCCGGTCGAGCTCCGTCTCATCCTGGAGCGAGAGGGCTTCGGCCTGCCCCAACAGCGCATCCGCGTTCTTCCCGCCAGCGAGCCGATCCGCCCGCTCGTATGCGCGGACCGCGAGTGGGTACTGCTGCAGCACCGTGTAGGAGCGGCCCAGCATCAGCCAGCCATTGAGATCCTGCGGGTTGCGCTCGAGCTTGCGCGCGAGCCTCGCAACCATCGTCTGAGGGCTGTCCGCACTGTCCTCCGCGCGCCACGACCAGTTGCTCCAGGTCAGATACAACACGACGGAGCCGATCACGAGCACGACTGTGACCCCAAGGGCCGTCCATGGCGCGGGCGCGAGCTGAGTCTGCCGCGGGCGCAGCAGCGGAACCGCAATCAGCGCGACACCGGCCACGGTAAGAAAGGCCGCCAGCAGGACGAATGTCATCATCATGTCGGAGGACTGTCCTCCTCGACCGGCTCGTTATCCTGGCCCACGAGCGCACTGCGTTGACGCACAACCCGGACCGCGACGAGGAGGCCGATGAGCAGCAGCACGCCCGGTGCGAGCCACAGCCATGCGGTGCGTGCGGAGAAGCGTGGCCTGAACAGAATGAACTCACCGTAGCGGGCCACCATGAAATTGCGCACGTCGTCATCTGACTTGCCCGCGAGCAGCATCTCGCGAACCTCGCGGCGCATGTCGGATGCCAGTCCGACCGGCGAATCCGCGATGGTTTGATTCTGACACTGCATGCACCGTAGCTCGTGGGTCAGCGCCAGATAGCGGGTCTGCAGCGCGGGGTTCGCGAGCTGCGTCGTATCCACCGCCAGAACCACCCGCGTGCTCAACAGGACGGCCATGGTCAGCCAGATGAGCAGCCCCCGCCCCAAAAGATTGCTCGAGGCGTCGCGGCCCGGTACGGCCGCTCCGGCCGGCGGCCTCCTGAATGCAGGACGAAGGCCTGTCACGACTTCGCGGCCCGGTGGGCCGGCAGCCGCGGCAGGAATTCCGTTTCCCAGGCATCGGGAGTCAGCGGCCCGACGTACTTGTAGACGACGATGCCCTGGGGATTGACCAGAAAGGTCTCCGGAGCGCCGTACACGCCCCAGTCGATGGCGGTGCGACCGTCGCGATCGACAGCGACCACCTCGTATGGATTGCCGAGTTGGGCGAGCCATTCCCGCGCCTGGTCGTCGTCGTCCTTCCAGTCGAGGCCGATCACCGGGATGAGGCCGGACTTCTGTATCTGCAGCAGAAAGGAGTGCTCCTCACGGCAGCTCACACACCAGGTGCCCCACACGTTGAACACATACCAACGGCCTTTGAGGTCGGACGTGCTGAGAGTTCGCGCCGAATCGTTGAGGACCGGGAGATGGAAGGACGGCGCGGCCTTGCCGATGAGCGGCGAGGGAATGATCCCCTTTTCCGGGGAGTGTTTGATTCCCACGGCCAGCACGATCACCAGCAGTGCAAAAGCTCCCAGAGGCAGCAGGAACCGGTTCATCCGGCGGCCTCCCCGGGCGCCGTAGCGACGGCCGGCTGGGTTGCTGGCAGCGCTGCCGCCCGATAACGGCGATCCGTTCCTGCCAATGCACCCCCGAGCGCCATGATGAAGGCACCGAGCCACACGAAATTCACCAGCGGCCGGATCTGGAAGCGCACGCTCCACTTGCCCGCGCCGAGCTCATCGCCGAGGGCGATGAACACGTTGCTGCCGTTATGCATCTCGATCGCAGCTTCGGTGGTCCCCGAGCGCTGCACCCAGTACTGGCGTTTCTGCGGATACAGGCGTGTCACGGGCTCGCCATGCTGCATGACCAGGACGGTCCCCTCGACGCCGTTGTAGTTGGGACCCTCGATGGGTCGCACCCCGTCGAAGCGGAACTCATACGTACCGACTGTGGCGCGCTGCCCGGGTGCCAGTGCCACATCGCGCTCGACCGTGAAGGACTCGACCGTCGTCAACGAGATGACGAACAGTCCCAGTCCTACGTGAGCGACCGTCATGCCCAGCACACTGCGCGACAGGGACAGGCCGCGGCGGAGGCGCTGCACGGGATCAACGAGCGAGGAGAGGATGATCCAGGCGCCCAGTGTTCCTCCTACGACGCTCAGTACCTTCCCGTGCGAGTAGATAGCAAACACCAGTATGACCCCGGCCATCAGTGCAATGACGAGTGTCGTCAGCAGGACGCGGGCGCTATCGGAAAGCCGGCCCCTCTTCCAGCTCGCACGGATGCCCAGGGAGACCAGCGCAAGCAGCGGCAACGTGGACACCATGAACGTCGGGTCGAAGTAAGGCTCGCCGACGGACAGCGTTCCCAGGTGGAGGGAGTCTGCGATCAGCGGTGCCAACGTGCCGGCGAAGACCGTGGCCGCAGCGATCACCAGCAGAATGTTGTTGAAGAGCAGGAAGGATTCGCGCGAGCCGAGCTCGAAGCCGGCCTGTGATCTCAACCTGGGCGCCCGCCACGCGTACAGGCCCAGCGCGCCGCCGATCATCACGATCAGGAAGGCGAGAATGAAAATGCCCCGGCGTGGATCGGCTGCAAAGGAATGCACGGACACCAGTACGCCGGAGCGCACCAGGAAGGTGCCCAGCAGGCTCAGGGAGAAAGCCAGGATGGCCAGCAGCAGGGTCCAGCTCTTGAACAGTCCGCGCTTGTCGGTGACGGCCAGCGAATGGATGAGCGCGGTGCCCACGAGCCAGGGCATGAAGGAGGCATTCTCGACCGGATCCCAGAACCAGAACCCACCCCACCCCAGCTCGTAGTAGGCCCACCAGCTTCCCAGCGAGATCCCGACTGTGAGAAAGGCCCAGGCAGCGGTGGTCCAGGGTCGGGTCCATCGCGCCCACACCTGATCCATTCGGCCTTCGAGCATCGCCGCACAGGCAAAGGCGAAGGCGACTGCGAACCCAACATAACCGGTGTAGAGAATGGGTGGGTGGATGGCGAGCGCGGGGTCCTGCAGGATCGGATTCAGATCGGCTCCGTCGGCCGGCGGCGGATCGATGCGCAGGAAGGGATTGGAGGTCGCCAGCGTGAAGAGCAGGAACCCGAAGCTGACCAGTCCCAGCACGCCCAGGACCCGAGCGGAGAATCGAGGCGGCAAGCGGGCGGCGCCGATGGACACGGCGACCGTCCAGCAGCTCAGCAGAAAAATCCACAGCAGCAGCGAGCCCTCGTGCGCGCCCCACATCGCCGTCACGCGGTAGAACAGCGGTAACGCGGAGTTGGAATTCTCCGCGATGTACTTCACCGAGAACTCGTTGCTGACGAAGGAGCTGATCAGGCAGCCGACCGAAGTGGCGATCATGACGAACTGACCCGCCACGGCCGGTGTCACGGCGGCCATCCAGCGGTCGCGCTGCAGGGCAGGACCTGCGATGCCGAAAAAGGCCTGCAATGCCGCCAGCAGCAGCGCGAGAATCAATGCGAAGTGGCCCAGCTCCGGCAGCATCACGCACCTCCGGGATTGGCCGACTGGGGCGCCGGCTTCTTGAGCGAGCGGGCGACCGCCGGCGGCATGTACTTCTCGTCGTGCTTGGCGAGCACCTCATCGGCGACGAACGTGCCTCCCTGCATTCTGCCGTGAGCCACGACTCCCTGGCCCTCGCGGAACAGATCCGGCAGGACCTTGCTGTAGACCACGGGAATCTCATGCTTGAAGTCCGTGACGACGAATCGCACCTCCATGCTTCCAGGGGTTCGGTGCACGCTGCCCTTGGTCACCATGCCTCCGAGCCGGAACGCCTCGCCGGCATGGACTTGCCCGGCTGCGACCTGGGAAGGGTCGAAGAAGAAGGTGACGTTCTGGCGGAAGGCGCTCAAAGCCAGGGCCCCGGCGATGCTCACGCCGAGCACGATTCCGAGCACCAGGGTCATTCGCCTCTGCCGCGGGGTCATGACTGCTCTCCGCGCATGGCCAGCCTGCGCAACGCCTCGGCACGTGACCTGGCAAGCGACCGGCGAGCCCACACGATATTCAGAACGATGATGGTGAGCGTCAGTCCGTACGATGGCCAGACGTACGCTGCATAGCCGCCCATGCCAAAGAATCCGCTCACGGGGTCACCGCCTCCCGGATCCAGCTTGCCGTGCGCTCACGGTTGAGGATCTCCGCCCGCAGGCGCACCAGCAG
>DASTDD010000089.1:0-2047 GCA_035710545.1 Steroidobacteraceae bacterium | reverse complement strand
CATGGGTCGACCCCCTGGATGAGAGCTCCGGCGCAAGGGGGTCTCCCCATGCGCAGACCTCATGCTCCCGCGAGGTTCCATGCGCGGGACGCACGCTCCCCTTGGCGCTCAGGCGCCCATCGGGCGGCTTGCAGTGACTCCGTCGATCCAGGTGTCGAGTATCCGGAGCTCATCGTCCGCCAGCACGAGATTCGCCCGGTAGCCGGGTGCGATGCGGCCGATCTCATGCGCCAGGCCAAGGAACTGGGCGGGATAAAGGCTGGCCATCCGCACGGCCTCGGGCAGGGGCAGTCCCAGCATCGAGACTGCGTTGCGCACGCAACTGGCCATATCCACGTTGGATCCGGCCAGCCGGCCGTCTTCGTCCACACAGAGGCTGCCCGAGACGGTAATCCTGCGCCCTTGCAGGCTGAATGACTTCCGGCTGGTGCCGACGCTCGGCATGGCGTCAGTGACCAACATGAAGCGGTCGTGCCGTTTGCAACGCAGGGCGATCCGCAGGACGACCGGATCGGTGTGACCGCCATCCACGATGATTCCACACCAGCTGTCCTGATCGTCGAGCGCTGCGCCGACGACACCCGGCTCACGTCCCGTAAGCTGTGACATCGCGTTGAACAGGTGTGTGAAGCCGGTGAGGCCGTGGCGCAATGCGCTCACGATCTCCGCGTAGGTTGCATTCGTATGACCGGCCGAAACGACCACACCGGCGCTGACGAGCTTCTGTATGAGCTCCGGCGTCGTCATCTCCGGCGCGAGCGTGACCAGCGTTGTGCCGCCCTCGAGGGAAGTGAGCAGCCCGATGCCGCTCGCATCGAGCTCGCGCAGCTTGGCCTGATCATGCACGCCTTTGCGCGCCACGTTGAGGAAGGGCCCCTCGATGTGAATGCCCAGCACGCCTGGAACACCGGCCTTGATGGCCGCCTGCACGGCGGCGATGGCGCGCGCGACGATTTCCAGGTCCGCGCTGATGAGCGTGGGCAGGAAGCCGGTCGTGCCGAACTTGCGGTGTGCTACCCCGATCCTGCGGATGACCTCGACAGTTGGAGCATCGTTGAACAGCACGCCGCCGCCGCCATTGACCTGACAGTCGATGAAGCCGGGCAGCAGGAAGGCGCCGCGCAGATCCCGCTGCTCGCACGCGCGGCAGCGTGGGTCGGAGCCCGGCACGACGGCGGCGATTCGGTCGCCTTCGAGCAGCACCGCGCCATCCTCGATCAAGCCTGCATCGCCCAACACGCGCCCGTTGATCAGTGCAGTCGCCATCAAACGGTCTCGGTGACTTTGCGCAAGTGAGGGGGACGATCGGGGTCGCGCCCGCGCGCCAGCGCGAGTGCGTTGACCAGCCGGTAGAAGCTCTGAATGAGCAGCATGGGTTGTAGCACTGCAGGGGCCGACTCGGTCGGCAGTGACAATGCGCCGGGGACGCTTGCGCCCGCGATCATCACATCGGCCCCCCGCGAGGCGATTTCCCGCGCCAAGGCCGTAACGGAGTCGAGCGTCTCGTCATTCTGCGCGAAGACCAGGACCGGAAAGCCGCGCCGGACGAGAGCCATCGGCCCGTGACGCAGCTCGGCGGCGCTCAGCGCCTCGGCGTGCAAGCCGCAGGTCTCCTTCAATTTGAGCGCCGCTTCCTGCGCCACGCCCAGCCCGAGTCCGCGTGCGATGACGAACAGGTGATCCGCATCGACCAGTCTCGGCAGAGCGGCGCCCCAGTCGAGCTGCCAGGCACGCTCGAGAGCCGCCGGCGCCCCGCGAAGCTCCTCCAGCAGTTGCTGATCCTGCGCCCAGGTTGCGACAAGTTGAATGACGGCGGCAATCGAGGCGATGTAGGACTTGGTCGCCGCGACGCTGCGCTCCATGCCCGCCAGCAGAGGCACCGCGACGTCGGCCGCCCGGGCCAGCGGTGAGGATTGTGCGTTGATCAGTGCGACGACCAGTGAGCCGGCTGCCTGAGCGCTCGCGGCGGCAGCCAGGAGGTCGGGGCTCGCTCCCGACTGGGAGATGGCCAGCAGGAGCATGTCCCGGACCTGCGGGCTCGCCTCAT
>DASTDD010000088.1:0-21964 GCA_035710545.1 Steroidobacteraceae bacterium | reverse complement strand
TACGCTCGCTTTGCTGAATCTACGGAATCGAGTCAAGCTGGTTCACGACGCGGTCCCAGTCGATACGGATATCCGGCACGGCGCCGATGGCCGTTTCTCCTTTCAGCTCGAGGATCGTGGGACGCCCGTAGCGGACGCTTTCGAGCCGATAGATCGTCAATATGCTGTCCGTGGGATGTATGAGCCAGACTTCCGGCACGCCCGCGCGCTCATACGTCGGGAGCTTGACGATCTGATTATGACGGGCGGTTGCTGGAGATAGAACTTCGGCTACCCAGTCAGGGGCACCTCGCATGCCGCGTTCATCGAGTTTGCGCCGGTCGCACACTATCACAAGGTCTGGCTGCACCACGGTTCCGATCTGCTCGTCGGCTTCGTCGGATTTCGGCAGGCGTACGTCAAAGGGCGCGACATATACGCGAGAGGGCTTGCCTTCCAGTGCTGAGCGGACCTGGTAATGAAGCTCTCCCACGACCTCTTGGTGAAGCCGCGTCGGGACGGGCGGCTCTCTGACATACATGATCCCATTTATGAGGTCACCGCAGAGCCCTTCAGGCCAGGTGAGGTAATCAGCGTAAGAGAGGAGCCGTGGGTTCCCTTGCGGGCTTGCCCGTTCTAACACTTCCCCTACTCCATCAGGTCGCATGACGATCGATCATGTTCGCTCACAACGGTGGGCTCGTCACAGCGACAAAGGTCGAGAATCGGGGAAAAAGAACCCCCGCCGATCGGCCACCTGACGGCCCCACGGACGCGGCACGGTACGCAGTAACAACTCGTGCGAGAACGACGCGTCTGCCGGCGTCCGTCTACATACCGCAGCCTCCAGGCGCCTCGGTGAGAGGAGGCTGCCCGCCGAAGTACTGGTCATACGTCTCATGCGCCCATCGATCGGCCTCGGCCACCCTGCTCTTCTGTGCTACCGCGTCGCCCTCCTCGTTCAGACGCGTCAAATCGTCGCTCAGCATCGCGTCGAGGGAAGCGGCGTATTCGCCGGTTGCGCCCAAGCGCAGCAGCTTGTCCATCTTGTAGACGGTTTCGGGGTCCCCAGCATGATCCAGGTGGGCACTCAGTCCCCGGGTGTTTGGCTCGACGTCGCGGGTGGACAGCACGTCGACGATTCGCCAATCACCACGGTGTATTGCGTCGGAGACGTACTGTGGCGCTAGCGACTTGTACTCCTCTATGTCCTCCTGGCTCACGGAGCGGGGTCGGCCGTGCACGTCGGAAAACACTGCACCCACATAACACACTTGCGCGTCGGCATCGCCCGCCCGCGCGGCAGCCTTGGTTGCGTCGTAATACTCCTTGAGAAGGGCTTCGCCTTCCTTTGGGCAGCCTGCCATGTCCTCCTGGTCCGCCTGGATGAGATTCTGCTCATCGAGCGATTGGTTCAGGCAGTCGGCATAGGCCTCCTGTTCCTCGGGCTTCCCCTCGAAGGAGGCGCAATTTGCCCGACTCCGGGAGGCAGCGATTTGCAGGAGATTGAGATAGCACCGACGCAGACGGTGGAAAGTCCCCTGCGGGCCGGAGCTTTCGCTGAGCACCTCCGGCCTCGTGGATTGGCGGGTATCTATCCGCCGCGGCGGCGGCGACCCAGGTCGCGTGGAGTCCCCAGAAACGGTAATGGCGGAACGCGCTTTTGGCGGCGCCGTGCGCACCGGCTGCCATGCGGGCCGCAGCACCCAGCCAAGGATTACGGCCAGCAACAGAGCGCCGACGAGCCACTTTCCGAAGGTACTCATCGCCCGTGGATGTCAAAGCATGGATGGCGACCGATCATGCCCCCGGAATTTACATCGGCGCGCTTTCTGCCGGGGCAAGATTCTGGCAATCGCAGTCAGTCGGCTTCCGGCGACGAAACCCCTTCTTCTGGCTCCGCGCGGCAGGCGCAGGCAAGTGGCCGGCCGCTTAGCCAAAGCTGCCGCGTCCGTGCACCTGGGAGCCACCCAATGGGGTCCGGTGACATGCAGCGCATGAAACGCCTCGGGTCCGTCGAAGATTGACTCCGCGACCCATCGCATGCGGCTGACCTGTTGCCGCAGCCAAGGTCCCATCGACCGAGCCGAGCGGGTAAATTAGGCAATCCATGGAGGCCAATGTGACAGGCGAGGTTCCATCATGGCCAACCGTCCCCAGTCCACCCTCGGCGGCATTCTCGCCGGCGGCCTGATCGCCGGAACCCTGGACATTGGCGCAGCGGCGCTGATCAACCACATCAATCCGATCATCATCACGAGATTCATCGCCGCGGGCGTGCTCGGCATGCAATCTCTGAAGATGGGTCTGCTCTCCTCCGCCCTGGGTCTTCTGCTGCAGTGGCTGATGTCCATCCTGATTGCTGCGATCTGCATCCTCGTCACGCAACCGGTCGCCGGCATGCGGCGCCACTGGATTCCACTTGGGCTTGCCTACGGAGTCGGGACGTTCTTCGTGATGAACTACGTTGTGATGCCGCTGTCGGCCATCGGTCGAGCCCCGAAATTCACGCCGGAGCACTTCGCCGAGAACCTCATCGCCATGCTTGTCTTCGGCCTGATCATCGCCTTCTGCACGCGGGCGGCCGGCAACCGCCTGGCGCTTGGTCCGCTGCCCGAGAGACCGTCCGCGCACCCCTGAAACAGCGCGCCGCCAGGATCTTTCTCCCCGCGGCTCAACTCCGCCGCCCTCCTCCTGAACATGCGGCGATGTTGGACTGCGTCCGACCCCAGATGCTGGCTCGCTCGCACGCACGCTAGTTCCGCACTCGTGAGCGGATCCACGCGGACAGTCAGCAGCGGCGGGAACGCGCTGTTACTCCGGTAACTGCACTCGCTGCGTCGAGTCTGTAAATACATCAGCAGGTACTACGGGGAGACCTGCCGTGAAAACACGATTTCGCCGCCTGGTGACGCCACTCATGCTGGCCGTAGCAGGCGCAATCTCCTGCGGGAATACACTCGCAGACGATGATCACAAGCCCTCCACCCGAGCCGATGCGGCCATCGATGAGAACGCGCGCGACCTGGTGCGCCAGGGCCGCGAGACATTCCGCTTCGATACGTTTGGCGATGAGGCCTTTTGGGGCGATACACTCAAGCTGCACCAGGCTATTGAAGGCGCCCAGTTCGGTGGGGTGGGCCCGGGTGTGAGCCCGGCCACGGCGCTGTCCGTGGGGCTCAAGGTGGACGTGGACGCCCTGCCCTCCAGCCTCATCCAGGCTCTCCAGCGCGGCAAAGTCGATCTGAACAGCCCCGCGACGACGCTGGCTCTCCTGAAGCTCAATGCCGTCATCGGCGTCACGGGCTTCTTTGCCTCGAACGGGAGCCTGCGCTCCATGGGCATCCAGTGCTCGCTATGCCATTCGACCGTCGACAACTCGATCGCGCCCGGCATCGGGCATCGTCTCGATGGCTGGGCAAACCGCGACCTCAATGTCGGGGCCATTGTCAGCCTGGCACCTAACCTGACGCCTGTGGCCGGCCTCCTCGGAGTCAGCCTCGATACGGTGCACAAGGTCCTCGCGGCCTGGGGACCCGGGAAGTTCGATGCCGAGCTGTTCCTCGACGGCAAGGGCTTTCGCCCGGACGGCAAGACTGCCGCGACACTGATTCCGCCGGCCTTCGGATTGGCGGGCGTCAACCTGCACACCTGGGTCGGCTGGGGCTCGGTGACCGAATGGAATGCCTTCGTCGCCAACCTCGAGATGCATGGCCAGGGAAACTTCTTCGATCCACGCCTCGATGACCCGTCGAAGTTCCCGATCGCGGCGCGCAATGGTTTCGGGAACGTTCACAACGACCCGGATCTGATCAGCAGGAAGCTCCCTGCATTGCACGCCTACCAGCTCGACATCGCCGCACCGAAGCCCCCTCCGGGCTCCTTCAATGCGCTGGCGGCGCTGCGCGGCCAGAAGGTCTTCGAGAACCAGGGACGCTGCTCGAGCTGTCACGTGCCGCCGACCTTCACCGAGCCGGGCTGGAATCTGCACGATCCGCAGGATGTTGGAGTGGATGACTTCTCGGCGAATCGCGGCCCGGAAAACAAGTACCGAACGAGTCCCCTGCGCGGACTGTGGACGCACCAGAAAGGTGGCTTCTACCACGATGGCCGATTTGCAACGCTCGCCGACGTCGTTAACCACTACAACACTTTCCTGGGCCTGGGTCTGAGCGCTCAGGAAAGGAGCGATCTCGTCCAGTATCTGCTGTCTCTGTGAGGACAGGCGGGAGCCGCCGTTGCGGCGGCTCCCGCTCAGGTCGCCAGTTCCACGTGACGGTCGAGGGCTTCGAGGTCGACCAGCAGATGCCCACCTGCAGAGTACTGCACCACCCCGTCACGTCTGAGGGCATTGAGGGCTGTTGAGACCCGTTCGCGGCGCGCGACAACCATCTGGGCCAACTCCTCCTGTGTCAGGTAGGCGTCGATCTCGATCAGCGGCCCACTCGGCCTGCCCAGCTTCTGTGCCAGCGTCCTCAGCACCGAAACGAGTCCGAAAGTGACGTCACCGCGGGCAACGCGATTCAGCTGCTCGTAGGAATTGGCCAGGACGCGGCCCAGGTCGCCGATGAACGTGGACAGCATCGCCGCATTTCCCGCCAGGGCCTCAATGACCTCCTCGAATCCGACGACGATGGCGGTGGTGCGCGAGACTGCCACCGCGCGATCCCTCCGTGACAGATCGAGCGCACACAGCTCTCCTACGACGTCGCCGTCCTTGCGCACGTCATAAATGATCTCTCTACCCTCTTCGGTGATCGTGCCTGTCTTCACCAACCCCTTGCGGATGAAGAACAGGCTGCGGTCGGTCTCTCCGAGGTCGAATATGACCGCATGCCGTTCGAACGTGCGGGCGTCGCGGCGCGCCAGGAGGCGATCGCAGAGGCGGCCCCGAAAGAGAGGCGCGACCGCGGAAGATACCGACGCGAGCGCATAGGCGGCGCGTTCGTCCGAGACCATGGGCATCTGCCACCCTTCCGGGGATTTCGTTGTGAGTGATCGTTAGATGTCGGCTCAGGAGGTGCTGTTCCCGCTTGCGGCGAACGTAATGAGGCCAGCGTCGCGACGGGAACGCAGCGTGCTGCCCTGAATACCGATGAATCCCGGCCCAAAGCCATGAAGCGGTTGTCACCTGCCAAAGACGCCGCCACGCGCGTCCTGAGAATCACGCGCCAACGGATCACCGCGGCGCTGCATGAGCTCGAGAACTCAGAACCCGACGACGAGAGCCTGCATGCGGCCCGCAAGTCGCTGAAACGCGCCCGCACCGGTTTGAGACTGCTGCGACCCGGATTGAAGGATGGCGAATATCGGCGGGCCAACGCTTCGCTGCGAGATGCGGCGCGTCCGCTGGGCGTGGTGCGCGACGCCAGAGTCCTGCAAGACACGCTGGCCTGCGTCGTGCAGGACTCTCAACACGCCAAACGTGTACGGGCTCTCGAGCACCTGCTTCGCCGTGCCCGGCGGGAGTCGCGGCAAGAGTTGTTGCGTGACAAACGCATCCTGGCCCACTCGCGCCGCCTGCTTCGGGCGACGCTCGCGCGGATGGCTGGCTGGAAGCTACGCAAGTCAGAGTGGAAGCTGCTTGGGGCGGCCCTCGAGCACGCGTACGACAAGGCGAAGCGGGCCCGGGCCGCGGCCCGCGCGGCGGGCACCCCCGCGGCCCTGCACGAGTGGCGCAAACAAGTCCAATACCTGCGCTACGCTCTGGAGATCTTGGAGCCTATCTGGCCTGCCGTGGTCGGCGAGCTGGAGACGCAAGCTCGCAAGCTTTCCGATGACCTCGGCGACAGCCACGACCTGAGTGCTTTGTGCGAAGTGACGGTTGCACATCCGGATGCCCTGCGAACGCCCGGCGACCTGGAAGCAATCCTCGCGTTGACCGAGCGGCAGCAGCAGACGGCGATGGATGAAGCGAAGCTCATCGGCTCGAGATTGTTCGACGAGAAGCCACGCGCCTTCGCCGCACGGCTGGGGCGTTACTGGCGTGACTGGCGACAGGATGCAGGTGTCCTCTAGCGGCAGCGCCCAAGCCCCAGGGTGTGGCACGCGCCTTGCGGAGAGCCTTACGCAAGCGCGTTGACCAATGAGTGGCGCGCGCAATCAAAGGAGAGGAATCGATCATGAGCGCGGTACTGGCAGCGTTGTTCCCGAATCACGAGACCGCCGAGCAGGTTCGCACCCGGCTGGTGCAGGATGGCTTTCCCACGGATCGTGTCGAGCTCACCTCCTGCGAGGAGCTGGGGCAGGCCAACGTCGCCCCGGCGAAGGAGATTCCCGAGAAGCTCGATCAGTACTTCCAGCAGCTTTTCCCGGATGAAAACGCGCAGCGTTCCGTGCAGCGCCTGGAGCGCGCCGTGCTCGATGGGGGCGCCGTCATCGCCGTGCATCTGCGCGGAAACGTCGAAACCAGCCGAGCGGTCAAGCTGATGGAGGAGTCCGGCCCCGTGGAGTTTCGCGCCAGCGACCTTCAGAGCCAGGCAGGCGAGCATGCCGCCTCGGCCGGCTCGGAGGGGCTCGCCTGGATCGGCAAGATCCTCGTGGCGCCTCTCGCCCCACACCGCACGAGTCCCGGCGCCGACCGCTGACCATCACGGTTGGGCCAATCGGATCCGACGGGACCCTTGCGTGGAAGCTCGCTTCCGGGCCGCGACGATCCGCTTGGCCCCAGCAGCCGGCCCCGGCGCTCACCCTGCTTCGACCGACTCCGGACTCAATTGGGTGCTCCTCGGGGGAGCGGCCGCTTCGTGTTGGCCCTCGCCCGGACCACTGGTCCGGAGCGCGCCGGGGGCGATCAGCATGTGCGCGCGCAAGCCAGGATGATTGTCGGTGAGCTCCAGTGCGCCGCCATGCACCTTGGCGACTGAGGCCACCAGACTCAGTCCGAGTCCGACGCCGGGTGTGCCGCGACTGGTGTCACCCCGGTAGAAGCGCGTCGGCACCTTGGGTTTCTCGGAATCCGGGATGCCGGGGCCGTTGTCGGCGACGGTGATGCGCACTCGCCTGTCCGGCAGGGTCTGCACCTCCACCTCGACCCTGCCGTCATCGCGGGTGTACTTGAGCGCGTTGTCGATCAGATTGCCGATTGCCTGGGCCAGCAACAGGGGGTCGCCGGACATGCCGGCCGGCGCACCGCGATAGGAGAGGCTGATGCCCTTGAGCTCGGCGGCCGGGAGATAGAAATCCACCGCCTGCTTGGCGATCTCCGCGGCATCGATGGCTACGAACCCGGAACGGCGCATGCCCGTATCGATCTCGGCAAGACGCAGCAGCGCATTGAATATCCGGATGACGCGATCGACATCCACGACCGCCGCATCGATCTCCGCAAAGGTTTCCTCGCGCTCGGGTCGTGTCAGGGACAGCTCTTCCAGGCGCGAGCGCAGCTCGGCGAGAGGCGTACGCAGATCGTGGGCGATCGCGTTCGATACGTCACGCACACCGTGCAACAGCTGCTCGATCTGGTCCAACATGCCATTGATCGTGCGCGACAGGGTGTCCAGCTCATCACTGCTGGGTTTCGTCGGCAGTCTGTGGCTCCAGTCGCCCTGCACGATGGCCTGCACCGTTTGCCGGATGTTATCGACACGCAGCAGGAGCGCGCGGCGGATCATCAGGCCTCCCAGCAAACCAGCGATTGAAAGAACTGCAACTGCCGCGGACAGGCCGTACCAGAAGCGCGTCGTCAGAGGCGCAAACAGCGTCTGATCGCGCCCGACCAGGAGGTTATAGCCACCAGGCAGAACGGTATGCACGAACATGGCCTTGGTATGGCGCCCCTCGAGATTCACCGGTAGCGTGTACGTGCCGGGCTGGCCGGGTATCACACGAGGCCATTCCGGGAGGTTTCCGGCGAGGCGATGCAGCGAGGGATCGGTGAGCAGAAGAATGCGCTCTCCGGGTATCTGCATCCCGACCCGCGTCGTGATGAAGGCTTCCAGCCCGGCGGCACCTTCGCGGGCAAACACTTCCGAAAGGCGCTGCGTATCGACACGCAGCAACTCCGTACGGCTCTCCGTAATGGTGACCTGCCATGCATACCAGAGGGGAGCGGCAAACAGAATCAGTGCCGCGAACCCAAAGGCCACATAGCTGAAGGCCAGCGTGAAGGCCGAGGAGCGCACGAGTCTACTCATCCGCCGTAAGCATGTAGCCTGCGTTGCGTACGGTACGCAGCAGTGGCCGTTCGGATTCGGATTCGATCTTCTGACGCAACTTGCTGATGTGCACGTCCACCACGTTCGTCTGCGGATCGAAATGATAGTCCCAGACGTTCTCCAGCAGCATGGTGCGGGTGACGACCTGTCCGGCATGGCGCATCAGATACTCGAGCAGCTTGAACTCCTGCGGCTGCAGGGCGATGGCGCGGTTGCCGCGGGCGGCCTTTCTGGACAGCAGGTCCATGTGCAGATCGCCTACCTTCAGGTTCGTCTGCGCCGCACTGCCCTGCCCGCGGCGGCACAGCGCATCCAGGCGGGCAAGCAGCTCGCCGAATGCAAAGGGTTTCGTCAGGTAGTCATCGCCGCCGCTCTTGAGTCCGCGGATGCGCTCGTCGACATCCGACAAGGCGCTCAGGATGAGTATCGGGGTGCGATTGCCATGCTGGCGCAGGGCCTCGATGATCGCCAGCCCATCGATCTCACCCGGCAGCATGCGGTCCATGACGATCACATCGTAGCGCTCGCTGGCCGCGAGAAACATGCCGTCGCGACCGTTATCGGCGTGATCGGCGGTATGGCCCGCCTCCTGCAGCCCCTTGACCACGAAGCGGGTCACCCGCTCGTTGTCTTCGACCAGCAGAACCTTCACGTCATGACTCCGGATGCGCTCTTCATGGGCTCAGACCGTGGCGGGCTCGCCTCGATGCGAGTCGCCCTCCTCGTCCGAATCGGCGCCCAGGCGGTGTCGGGTGAGCCGGTTGTTGAGACGATCAAGGTACAGGTAAACGACCGGCGTTGTGAACAGGGTGAGTGCCTGGCTCAGCAGCAGGCCGCCCACCATGGTGTAGCCGAGGGGCTGACGCAGCTCGGAGCCCGTGCCTGTGCCGAGCATCAGCGGAAGCGAGGCCAGCAGCGCCGCCATCGTCGTCATCATGATCGGACGAAAGCGCAGCAGACAGGCCTGGCGGATGGAGGCTTCCGGACTCAGATGCTGCTCGCGCTCGGCCTGGATGGCGAAGTCCACCATCATGATCCCGTTCTTCTTCACGATGCCGATCAGCAGGATGATGCCGATGAGGGCGATCACCGACAGGTCGAAGTGAAACGCCATCAACATCAGCAAGGCTCCGACGCCGGCCGAGGGCAACGTCGAGAGAATCGTCAGCGGATGAATGTAGCTCTCGTACAGCATCCCCAGGATGATGTAGACCACCACGAGTGCCGCCAGGATCAGGTACGGCTCGCTACCCAGGGAGGACTCGAAGGCCTGCGCCGTCCCCTGGAAGGTCCCGAGCATCGAGGCAGGCATGCCAATGGTGGATGCGATCCGGTGGATCGCATCCACCGCGTCCCCGAGCGCAGCACCCGGCGCCAGGTTGAACGACAGAGTGACTGCCGGCGACTGGCCCTGGTGATTGACCGACAGGTAGCTCACGTGCTGCGTGTCGTAGTGCACGAACGTCGAGAGGGGAACCTGCTGATTGGTGAGCGGCGATCTGACGTACAGCTTATTGAGCGTATTCGGATCTTTCTGCAGCTCCGGAGTGATCTCCAGGATCACGTGATATGCATTGGTCTGCGTGAAGTACTGGGCGGCCTGGCGCTGGCCAAACGCATCGTAGAGCGTCTGATCGATCAACGCCGGCTGGATGCCGAAGCGCGCCGCCTGGTCACGATCGATCGCGAGCGAGAGCGTGGTTCCATTGGTCTGCTGATCCGAGGCCACATCCCGCAGCATGGGCAGCTTCTTCATCTGCTCCAGCATTCTGGGCGCCCACTGATTCAGCTCGTCGAGATTGGCGTCCTGCAGCGTGTACTGATACTGGGTGCGGGTGGTGCGTCCCCCCACTCCCAGATCCTGAGACGCCTGCAGGAACAGCGTGGCGCCCTTGACGTGGGCGAGCTTCGCCCGCAGCCGTGCGATGACCTGATCGGCCGTCGCGGTGCGTTCGCTGCGGGGCTTCAGGCCGATACCGACCCAACCGCTGTTGACCGGATGCGAGCCGCCCACGTGAGTGGCCCAGCTCGCCACGGCCGGGTCGCTGTTGACGACCTGCATCAGCTGCGCCGACAGCTTCATCATCTCGTCGTAGGAGACATCCTGCGAGGCATCCGAGAGCCCCATGATGATGCCGGTGTCCTGCTGCGGGAAGAATCCCTTCGGCTCGAACACATACAGGATGCCGCTGACGGCGACGGTGATCAGGAAGACGATCAGAGTCGGCTTCTGATGACGCAACACGAAATCGAGTCCGCGCGTATAGCCCTGCAGCAGCTTCTCGAACCCTTTCTCGATCGTCAGATACACGCGCCCGTGGGTCACCCGGCGCTCATCCCGAAGGAACAGCGAGCACATCATGGGCGAGAGCGTCAAAGCGACGAAAGCCGACACGGCGATGGTCATGGTCACGGTGATCGCGAACTCCCGAAACAGCCGCCCGATGATGCCGCCCATGAGCAACAGGGGAATGAAAACGGCTACCAGCGAGATGCTGATGGACATGATCGTGAAGCCGATCTCGCGCGAGCCCTTGAGAGCGGCCTGCAGGGGCGTGAGGCCGGCCTCCAGGTGACGATAAATGTTCTCCAGCATGACGATTGCATCGTCGACCACGAATCCAACCGCAATCGTCAGGGCCATCAGCGACAGGTTGTCCAGCGTGTAGCCGAGCACATACATGAGCGCCGCGGTGCCGAGCAGTGCCAGCGGTACCGTCACGCCCGGGATGATGGTGGCCCAGACATTACGCAGGAACAGGAAAATCACCAGCACGACCAGCACGATCGTCAGCAGCAAGGTGTACTCGACATCGTGGACCGAGGCGGTGATGGTGGTCGTGCGGTCGATGACGGTGCTGACCTTGATGGAAGGCGGCACGGAAGCCATCGCGTGCGGCAGCAGCTCATCGATCCGCTTCACCGTATCGATGACGTTTGCCCCGGCCTGCTTGAAGATGAGCAGCAGGACGCCGTCATGGCCATTCTGGAATGCCGCGGAGAGATCGTTCTCGGGGCCGTCCACGGCCACGCCGATGTCGCGAATACGCACGGGCGCGCCGTTCTTGTAGGCGACGATCACGTCGTTCCACGGAGCCGCCTTCAGGAGCTGATCGTTGTCGTAGATCGCGAAACTGTGGCGCACGCCGTTGATGGCGCCCTTGGGCGCATCGACGGTCGCGGTCGAGATGACATTCGCGATGTCCTCGAGCTGGATACCGAGCGCGGCAATCTTTGCGGGATCCACTTGCACGCGCACGGCGGGCTTGCGCTGGCCGCCGAGGGAGACCTGCGCCACCCCCGGGATCCGCGAGATCTGCTGGGTGAGGATGTTCTCGGCGTAGTCATCGACTTCGGTGAGGGGCAGCACATCCGAGTGCACCGAGAGAATCAGAATGGGCGAGTCGGCCGGATTGACCTTGCGGTAAGAAGGCGGCGCAGGCAGATTCTTCGGCAACTGGCCGCCGGCTGCGTCGATCGCCGACTGCACGTCCTGTGCGGCGCCATCGATATTGCGGCCGAGATCAAACTGCAGGGTGATCTGAGTGTTTCCGAGCACGCTCGAGCTGGTGAGCTGCGAGACTCCGGGAATCTCCGCGAACTGGTACTCCAGCGGCGTGGCCACCGCCGAGGCCATCGTCTCCGGGCTCGCTCCCGGCAGGTTGGCGGAGACCTGAATGGTTGGAAAATCCACCTGCGGCAGCGGGGCCACGGGCAGCAGCGGGAAAGCCACGATCCCGATCAGCAGGATGCCCGCCATCAACAGCGAGGTGGCGATCGGCCGCCGGATGAAGGGTTCCGAGATGCTCACTGGACCGTCCGCTCCAGCGTTGCGCCTTTGCGAGGCGGGGGTGCCGCCGCCATTGGTGGCGCATCGTCATGCGCAGTCGCAACTTCGGGACCGTTGTCCCCGCCGAGACTGGGGTTGTCGCTGACTTGAACGTGTGCGCCCGGCTGCAGGCGGAACTGATTGCTGGTGACGACCCGCTCGCCCTCGCGAAGGCCGGACCGCACGACCATGACCGCACCGCTCTCCTCTCCTACCTTCAACGCGCGCGCCTCCACCGTCGAGTCGGGTTTGATCACGTACGTGAACATGCCGTTGGGACCGCGCTGCACCGCGTTGGAGGGAATCGTCAGGGCCGCATGCTCGGTGCGCACCAGGACCCGGGCCGTGAGGTACTGCCCCGGCCAGAGCTTGCTCTGCTCGTTCGGGAAAACGGCCTTGAGGCGGATGGTGCCGGTTGACTGATCGATCTGGTTATCGACCAGTGTCACCGTGCCGTGATCGAGCTCCGAGCTCCCATCGCGCGACATGGCGACCACCGACACCTTGCCCGCACTGAGCGCGCCCGACACCGCCTCGAGTGCATCCTCGGGCAGAGTGAAGATCAGGGCGATCGGCTGCATCTGCGTCACCACCACGATCCCGCTGGTATCGGTCGCGTGGACGTTGTTACCGGCGTCCACGCGGCGGATGCCGGTGCGGCCCTGGATCGGTGAGGTGATCGTGGTGTACTGCAGTTGAGTCTGGGCGTTGTCGATGCTCGCCTGGTCACCCTTGATCTGGGCCTCGAGACCGGCCACCAGCGCCCGCTGCGCATCGAGGGTCTGCTTGCTGGCCAAGTTCTCGGGAGCCAGCACCGTATAGCGCTCGAGGTCGGCGCGGGCGCTTTGCAGCTGCGCCTGGTCTTTGGCCTTGGTCGCTTGCGCCTGGGCCAGCGCGGCCTGGAACGGTCGCGGATCGATCTGGGCCAGCAGATCGCCCTGCTTGACCATCTGACCCTCGACGAAGCCGATCTTCTGCAGCTCTCCATCCACACGCGCGGTGACCGTGACCGTGTTGAATGCCTGCACCGTGCCGAGCCCGTCGAGATAGACCGGCACGTCCTCGCGCTTCGCGGTGGTGGCATCGACGGCGATGGACTGTCCATCGCGCGCCGGCGGAGCGGCCTCGCTGCGGGTGCCGGGCAATCCGTGCCAGCCGACGACCACCAGGACCACCACGCCCGCGGCGGCCAGCCACACACGCCGCCGGTACTGTCCCAGCAACCGGCGAATTCCATTCGGTGATGTATTCAACGTGTCAGACTCCACATATCGCCACCGCTCGGGCAACCATCAACTCTGCCCGCTCCGCGCGGCCTGCTCCTGCTGCCAGCCGCCGCCGAGCGCGCTGAAGAGCTGCACGAGCGCCTGGAAATGCGCAAATCGCGCCTGGACGAGCTCGTCCTCGGCCGTGAACAGAGTAGTCTGTGTGTTGAGCACTGTCAGGACGTTCACGGTGCCCGCGTGCAGCTGGATCTCGGTGATCTCGTATGCACGGCGCGCTTTGGATACCGCCTGCTGCTGGCGCCGGTACTGCTCCGCGGTCTGCTGCGCTGCGACCAGCGCATCCTCGACATTGCTGAAGGCGGAGATGACGGCCTTGTGATAGTCGGCCAGCAACTCGGCATAGCGGGCCTTGTTCAGCCGGTAATTCCCCAGCAGCGCTCCGCCGGCAAACACCTGTTGGGTGACATCGCCGCTCAAGGCGAACACGCGATTCACAGGCGTGATCAGACTGGAGAGCGCGGTGCTGACGAAGCCGCCGTCGGCGGTCAGGTCGATGCTCGGAAAGAATGCGGCCCGAGCGGCCGCGATGTTGGCATTGGCGGACATGAGCTCCGCTTCTGCCTCGGCCACGTCCGGCCGACGCGCGAGCAGCTCGGAAGGCAGCCCGGGCCCCACGCTCGGCTCGGACAGATCCGTCAGCGTGCTCTGCGGGATCTCGAGATCCTGCGGCATGCGGCCCACGAGCACGGCCAGGGCATCGATCGACTGGCGCAGCTGCTGGCGCAGGGGCGGAATGGTGGCATTGAGCACGGCAACGGTGGTTTCCTGCTGGGCCACGTCGAGGGCCGCCGCAGTCCCGACCTGCTCCTCGAGCTGCAAGTCCTTCAGCACGGTCTGCGCCGAGGACAGGTCCTGCTCGGCGACGTTGAGTCGGTCGTGCAGCTCGATCGCCTGGAAGTAGGTGGTCGCGACGCTCGTCATGATGGCGAGCTCGACGGTGGCGCGGTCGTAGCGGCTCGCCCGGGCGGCGAGCTTCGCGGCATCGTGCGTTGCACGATTCTTGCCCCAGAAATCCAGCTCGTAGCTGGCCGCGGCCAGTGCGCTGAACTGTGAGAACGTCACGGGCGAGGCCGTGGGGAGAGCGCCGGTCGGCTTCTGGCGCTGCCGCGTCGCATCCGCGGAAGCACCCAGAGCCGGCAGCAGAGGCGCGCCGGCGATTTGCGCCTGAGCATCGGCTTCCCGGACGCGGGCGATGGCCGCGGCCAGATCGTCGTTGGCGTGCTGGGCTTGAGAGATCAGGTCATCGAGCTGCGCCGAGCCGAAGCCCCGCCACCAGTCTGCGGAGGGCCAGGCAGGCGTCGCTCCAACCTTGGCTGCCTGCGATGCCATCGGGCCGTCGGTAGCTCCAGAGGCGGACGCGTTCGCCCCCCCTTCCGCGGCGGACTCGGCAGCAGTCTCCGTTACATCGGTCCGCCACGCAGCCGGCGGCTGAATAGCGGGACGCTTGTATCGCGGACCGAGGCTGCAGGCAGGCAGCAGGGTCGCAATCGCGAGCAGCAGCACGATGCCCCCAGCTGGCGCGAACGTGCGCCCGACGGGCACAGGGCAAGAATGGTGTGAACGAATCACGGGACTCGCAGGACAAGCGGGCCGGTGGCGCAGACGATACGGGAGGCTGGGTATCCGTCAGATTGGCAGGAGATTAATTTCCGTTAACGGAGCCGCCTCCGCGGGTCACAGGTGAGGCAGAGGCGGCCGGAAGGGTATGAGAGCGGCGGGAGGCGGTCAGCCGGCGTTGGCGAGGCCAGGGAGGTCCCGTGTCCGGAAAACGTGGTCCACCAGACCCCAGTCTCTGGCCTCTTCGGCGCTCATGAACCGGTCGCGATCCAGGGTCTCTTCAACCTCTTCATAGGTGCGGCCGCAGTGGGTGGCGTAGAGCTGCGTCATCCGTCTCTTGGTCTTGACGATGTCCTCGGCGTGCCGCTCGATGTCCGACGCCTGTCCCTGGAACCCGCCGGATGGCTGATGCAGGAGAATGCTCGCGTTGGGCAGCGCGATGCGATGGCCGGCTGCGCCCGCCATCAGCAGGAACGATCCCATGGAGCCCGCCATGCCGACGCACACGGTCCAGATGGGGCATTTGACCCATTGCATCGTGTCGTAGATGGCAAATCCGCTGGTGACGATGCCGCCCGGTGAATTGATGTAGAGCGCGATCTCCCGCGCCGGGTTCTCCGACTCGAGGAACAGCAGCTGCGCGCAGACCAGCGCGGCCACGCCATCGTTGATCGGGCCGTTGAGAAAAATGATGCGGTCGCGCAGCAGGCGGGAAAATATGTCAAACGAGCGCTCTCCCCGGCTCGACTGCTCCACCACCATGGGCACCAGCTCCATCAGGCCGCCCGCAGCAAGGCGCGGGGAGCCCCGCAAGTGCGCGCTTGGCTCGCGCGAAGGGCCACGGTCTCCTTGACGCTCGCGGGGAAGCCCGCGTGGCTGACCCTCAGGCGTGTTCCCCCGGAGCTCGTGGGAAACAGCTCGAAGGTCACCGTGGTGTCCAGGTCCGATCCGGTATCCGGGCCACCCGGACGTCCCGCGCTACGCCACGTGTAGCGCAGCAGCCGCGGGCGCTCGGCATCCAGGACCTGGCAATCGATTCGCTCGCCGGGAAGACCGGCGGGGGACTTCAGCGTAAAGGATGCGCCGCGCTCAGGCCGGATGTCGTTCGGCAGGAGCCACGCGGCCAGCAAATCCGGCTCGGTAAGTGCGCGCCAGACCGTCTCGGGTGCGGCAGCCAGCTCGCATTCGGTCACGATCACCTCGCGGTCCGTGGGGGCCTTCTCGCCGGCAACCAAAGCGCCGGTTCGCTCGGACACTAGCTTGGTCATGGTTCGAGATCCTTCAGCACGCCCTGGAGCCGCTCCAGGCGCTCGGGCCAGAACGTGCGGTAGCGGTCGATCCACCCGATCAGCGGCGATAGACCGGTGGGTTCGGCTCGGTAACGGCTGAAACGCCCCTGACGTCGCTCGCGCACAAGGCCCACACGGCGCAGCGTCGCGATATGTTGTGACACCGCGGGCTGCGAAATCGAGAAGCGCCGCCTCAGCTCGGAGACGGTCCGCTCGCTGCGGGCAAGTGCCTCGAACATGGCCCGGCGGGTCGGATCGGCCAGCGCCCGGAAGATTTGTTCCTCCTGCATGCTCTCAATATAAGCAACTACTTATGTGGATAGCAAATCGACTTCTATAAACGACGTCTATTCAAGTAGATCCGCCCTATTTCTAACGTGTCTCGAAACCCGCGACGCCGGAGACGGCGCTTGCGCCCGGGAGGATTGCGCTTCCTCGATTCCAAGCGATATATTGCATGCAGGCAGTTGAGCGCGAAGGATTCTTGCCTCCGTGCCGCCCGCTGAAATTCGAATAACAACAGCGCCGCAAGTCGAGGGCGTGATGAGCACCACAGTGGATCAATTTCAGGCGGCCCTGCATTCGCTGGCGGGCCATGGCGCCATCAAGGCGCGTCTCTGCGAGGCGTATCGGAACCACCTCTCATTGATCGAGAAGGACGACCTGCCCGGTGAGCTGCGCGAAGAATTTCAGCTCCTCGTGCAGATATTGACGCGCGAGCCAGCACAGCTTCGCGGAGAGGATGCGGTGCGCGCGACCGTACGCAAAATGTCGAGCGATGAAGCTGCGGAGGCCGCCTCGGCGATCGTCCGAATCTTCGCAGCGGTGTCGCGCAGTCCGGCGGCCAGTTTCCGTATCAAGAGCGCCAAGAGCGGCCTGAGCGTAGTGCCCCTGTACGTCGCGGAGGCGTAGCCTGGCTTGGCCGGCCGCGGCTCGCGGCGGGTGCGCGAGCGGTGGCTATTCCATTTTGAATTCGATCGTGTCCCAGCGCGTGGTGTCCTCATGCCGGGCCTGGCGGCGAATGGCATCGACCAGCGCTCTCTCGTCCCAGTCCACCAGCTCATCGGCGAGGTCCGCGAGCGCCTTCGGTACCGGACGCTGCGAGCCGAACGGCTTCATCAGGATCACCGGCTTCTGGCTCGCCTGGGCGTACAGCAGCTGGAACGTAACGAGGTCCTGGGACGTTTCATACAGGCTTGAAAGTCCTATCACCACCTCGACCGGGGCGATCTGCCGGCGCAGGTCTTCCTTCAGCGCCTCCTTGTCCCCCTGCGGCCGAACCTCGGTCTTGCTGGAGTTGCGGTAGAAGAAGTTCCGCGAGCTCTCCAGGTACTCGAACACGCGCAGGTAGTCATCACTGTTTTCCCACAGATGAGTGACGAAGAGCCGGATGGGATCTGCCTGCGACATGACTCAGGAACGGCACAGCAGCGCGCACGCCCGCGATGGGTGCGAGTGTCGCACAAGCGTCGCCGCGGCGAAACTCGGCTGCCGACGCTGCGCCGCGACGGTTTCACCCTCCCGCGCGTGGGGCCGCCCCGATAGAATGCGGTGTTTGCGATAAGGATTCTCCAGCGGTGCGTCTGCTCGTCTATAACATCCGCTACGCCACGGGCACCGGTCCGTCCTTCTATCTGCCGATTCCCGGGGCGGGGTACCTGCGCAGCAACCGCAAGGTGCTCGACGGAATCACCGATTTCATTCGGGCCGAGCACCCCGACGTGGTCGGTCTCATCGAGGTGGACACGGGCTCGATCCGCACCGGCATGGTCAATCAGGCCGAGCACATTGCCGGCTCCATCGGCCATTATTCGACCTTTCAGTGCAAGTACGGCGCCGGCTCGATCAACAATCTCGTCCCCATCGTGCGCAAGCAGGCGAATGCCTTCCTGTCCGCTCCCCACGTGCACGGGGAGCGGTTCCACTATTTCGACACCGGGATCAAGCGCCTCATCATCGAGCTCGAGCTCGACGATGTGTGTGTCTTTCTCGTGCATCTCTCGCTGAAATTCCGGCACCGGCAGTACCAGCTCCGCTCCCTGCACGACCTCATCGTGCAGTCGCCCAAGCCGGTCATCGTCGCCGGCGATTTCAACACCTTTTGGGGCACCCACGAGATCTACCTGTTCATGCGCGCGGCCGGCCTGCGCAGCGCGAATTCCGCGGGCCTGCCATCATTCCCGGCCCGAGTGCCGCGCATCGAGCTCGACTTCATCCTGGTGAGCGAGGGCATCGAGGTGACCGACTTTCGCGTCCCCGACGTGCGCTTCTCGGATCACCGGCCGCTGGTGTGTGATTTTCATGTACGCTCGGATGCGCTCGTGCGTCGTACGGCCGCCTGAGGCTCGCAACCATGACTGAGTCCCTCGCCTGGAGCACCGAACGCGATTCGGACGGCGTCCTGTGGCTCACCATCGACAAGCCTGGAACCTCCGCCAATGTTCTCTCCAGCAGCGTGCTTCGCGAGCTCGATGCCCTGCTGCAACCCCTGGTGCGCGAGCCGCCCCGCGGGGTCGTGATCATCTCCGGCAAGAAGAGCGGTTTCGTCGCCGGCGCCGATATCAAGGAGTTCACGGGCATCACCAACGCGCAGGACGGCTACCAGTTGATCCACTCCGGACAACAGGTATTGAACCAGGTCGCCGCACTCCCCTGCCCCACGGTGGCGGCTGTCCATGGTTTCGCACTCGGCGGAGGACTGGAGCTGGCACTCGCGTGCCGCTACCGGGTGGCGGTCGGTGACGAACGTCTTTCGCTGGGATTGCCGGAGGTGCAGTTGGGCATTCACCCGGGCTTTGGCGGAACCGTGCGCTCCGTCCGCCTGGTGGGCGTCAAGCCGGCGATGGAGATGATGCTGACAGGAAAGCCGGTGCGCGCCGACAAGGCTCTGCGCATCGGGCTCGTCGACAAACTGGTTCCGGCCTCGGAGCTGCGATCGGCGGCAAAAGCCCTGGTGCTGCAGGCTCCAGCGGCCCGCCGGGCGCCACTGGGTGAGCGGGTACTGAGCTGGGCGCCCGTTCGGCCGTTCGTGAAGAACGCGCTGCTCGCGCAAGTCGCTTCCAAAGCGCGGCGCGAGCACTACCCGGCACCTTTCGCCATGGTTGATTTGTGGGCGCGATGGGGAGCGAAGGGCCCGGGGGCGCTCGAGGCCGAGGCACGCTCGATCGCTCAGCTCTTCCTGTCGGAGACCTCGCGCAACCTTGTCCGGATATTCCTGCTGCAGGATCGGCTGAAAGCCCTCGGTGGCAAGGCAGCGCAGGACGTGAAGCACGTCCATGTCATCGGTGCCGGCGTCATGGGGGGTGATATTGCCGCCTGGTCCGCCCTGCGGGGCTTCACGGTCACGTTGCAGGACCGCACCCTGGAGCTCATCGAGCCGGCGCTGAAGCGCGGGCAGGAGCTTTTCGAGAAGCGTCTGCGCGATCCGGCGCAGAGCGCAGGCGCCCGCGAGCGATTGCGCGCGGATGTGAATGGCGAGGGTGTGCCGGCGGCGGATGTGGTGATCGAGGCCATCTTCGAGAACCTCGACGCCAAGCGCGAGCTGTACTCGCGCCTGGAGCCGCGCATGAAGGCCGGCGCCGTGCTGGCAACCAACACCTCGAGCCTGATGCTCGAGCCCCTCACCGAGCGCCTGGCACGCCCCGAGCGTCTCGTCGGGCTGCATTTCTTCAACCCCGTTCCCCAGATGCCGCTGGTCGAGATCGTTCGCTCCGAGCGAACCGATGCCGCGGTCATGCAGTGCGCGACTGCTTTCGCACGGCGCCTCGACAAACTGCCGGTACCGTGTCGCAGCGCGCCGGGCTTCATCGTGAATCGCGTTCTCATGCCTTACCTTCACGAAGCGATGTTTGCTGCCCAGGAAGGCGTTCCCCTTGCCGTCATCGACGAGACCGCGGTCGCCTTCGGCATGCCGATGGGGCCGATCGAGCTGGCGGATGTCGTGGGTCTCGATGTTGCGAGCCACGTCGGGGAGATCATCGCCGCGGAGCTGGGTCGGCCTGCCCCGCAGCTCTCGCGTCTGAAGGAGCTCATTGCAGCGAAGAAGCTGGGGCGCAAGAGCGGCGAGGGATTCTACGTATGGGAAAACGGCAAAGCGCGCAAGGTTCCGCCACCCAGCACGACCGCCCCGCCCGATCTGATCGACCGCCTGATCCTGATCCTCGTGAACGAGTGCGTGGCTTGCCTCCGTGAGCGCGTCGTCGAGGAGGCGGACCTCGTGGACGCGGCCGTGATCTTCGGAACGGGTTTCGCGCCGTTTCGTGGCGGGCCTCTGGCCTATGCGCGCAGTCGGGGCGTGGGCGCCGTGATCGCCAGACTCGAGGAGCTCGCAGCGCATCACGGTGCGCGCTTCCGCCCCGATTCCGGTTGGCCCCAGCTCAGCGGCGCAGTCCAACCCTGACTCGGTGCTGCGCCGTATCGCGGGCACGCTGGCGGCGTAGCCCGTGGAATTCGTGACGGACGTTCCAGTGCGCCGAGGATGCTGTGCTACCATCCGACATAATTGCGACGCACCAATTTCCGGTTACATGGCGTCAGGCTGGGAGAAATGCCCGAAGAACGCGAAGCCAGCGTTCAATTGCTCAAGACGCTCGCACCGCTCGATGGTCTGAAGCGGGACAACCTGGCCGCGCTCGCGAAGAAAGTGAGCGTGCGCACGATGCCCGCCGGACGAATGCTCTTCAAGGAAGGCGACACCGACAAGCGGACCGTGTGGCTCGTGGCCGGCATGGTCGAGATTCGTGAGGGCGAGCGCACGATCGCGATGATCCGGGGCGGCACGCCCGAGGCTCGCAATCCTCTCTACCCGAAGACACCACGCGCGGTGAGTGCGCGCGCGGTGGACGAGATCAGCTACCTGTCCATCGACAGCGAGTTGCTGGACGTCATGATCACCTGGGATCAGACGGGCACCTACGAGGTGGCGGAGCTGCAGTCGCAGCTCGAGGGCACGGGCGGCGATGACTGGATGACCACGCTGCTGCAGACCAAGGCATTCCACCGCATCCCGCCCGCCAACATCCAGGCCATCTTCATGCGCCTGCAGCGCTTCCCGTGCCGCGCCGGGGACGTGGTGATCAAGCAGGGCGACGAGGGCGACTACTTTTACGTCATCGTGAGCGGTAAATGCGTGGTGACGCGCGAGACCCCGCTCAACCGCGAAGGCATCAAGCTGGCCGAGCTCGGCGTGGGCGACACCTTCGGCGAGGAGGCTCTGATAGCCGAGGCCAAGCGCAACGCGACGGTCACCATGCTGACCGACGGGGTGCTGATGCGACTCAACAAGCAGGACTTTCGCGAGCTGATGAACGAGCCGCTCCTGCAGTGGGTGACGTACGAGAAAGCCACCGAGATCATCGAGCGCGGCGGCCGCTGGCTCGACGTGCGCCTGCCCAGCGAGCACCAGAACCTGGCCATCGAGGGATCGGTCAATATTCCGCTGTACTTCATCCGTCTGAAGCTGTCCGCTCTCGACCGCAATATCCCCTACGTCGTCTACTGCGACACCGGCCGGCGCAGCTCGGCCGCGGCCTTCATTCTCGTCGAGCGCGGCTTCGACGCTTACGTCCTCACCGGCGGTCTCACCAACAGCAACATCGCGCTGCGGCGCTCCGCGTAGCCCTCCCGGGGCGCCCCGGGCCCGATACCCTCCCTCTTCCAGTTGGTCCTGGTTTCGGGGCCGCCCTTCGAGGCCCGACCGCCTCAACCCCGAGCGCTGGTGAGATGGGGGGGGGGAAGTCCCCTTGCGCCTGAGCTCGCACCGGGGCCCCCGGGAAATCTCGCGTCTTGGCCGACTGTTGGCAACTCGCAGGTCGTCGCAGGCGAGATTTCACGGGGTGGTCTTTCCAGGGGACGATCCCACATCGAACC
>DASTDD010000087.1:0-20425 GCA_035710545.1 Steroidobacteraceae bacterium | reverse complement strand
TGGTAGCCATTGGTGAAAGAGATTAGTGGTCGTGCAGCGCAAGCGTCCGTGAATTGGCCCACAGAACACCTTCGATTTTTGTCAAAGGATTCGCGACATAATCCGCATTTTCCCGGGCCGGGAACGTACCGCCCCGACGGAGGCCGGCGCCCCGGCGTGGCGCCTTGAAACGCATGGGACGATTCCGACTTCCGCAGGCCCCCGCATCGCAGTACATCACCCCCGAAGGGGCTCGCCGGCTGCGTGAGGAGCTGGATCTGCTGTGGCGCCAGGAGCGGCCCAGGGTGACCCAGGCGGTCGCCGAGGCGGCGGCGCAAGGCGACCGCTCCGAGAATGCGGAATACACCTATGGGAAGCGCCGCCTGCGCGAGATCGACCGCCGCGTGCGGTTCCTGCGGATGAGGCTCGACGGCATGGTGATCGTTGACCAGCCGCCATCGGATCCCCGGCGCGTGTTCTTCGGTGCCTGGGTGGTCCTCGAATCCGAGGACGGCAGCCGATCGCGTTACCGGATCGTCGGTCCCGACGAGTTCGACATGGCCCCGGGCTACATCAGCATGGATTCGCCGCTTGGCCGGGCGCTGCTGCGCAAGGGGCTGGACGAAGAGGTCACCCTGGAGCTGGCGGACGGCCCGCGCACGTTCTTCATCGTCGCAATCGAGTACCCGGCGCCTACCACAGGACCCGGACGTTCTTGAACTGCCACGGATCGGTCTTGTCGAGATCCTCCGGAAAGAGCCGCTCACGCTCGTGCAGCGGCGTCCAGTCGGTGTACTGCCCGACCACGGGCCCCAGATAGGGCAGGCAGATCTCCAGGGCGCGCCGAAAATCCATCTCGTCCGGCTCCACGATACCCAGGTTCGGATTCTCCATCGCCCAGATCACGCCCGACAGCACGGCCGCGGTGACCTGCAGGCTGGTCGCGTTGTTGTGGGGCGCGAGCTTGCGCGCTTCGTCGATGGAGAGCTGGGAGCCGTACCAGTAGGCGTTTTTCTTGTGTCCCGCGAGCAGCACTCCGAGCTCATCGATGCCCTTCACGATCTCTTTCATGAGAATCCGCTGGCGCTCCTGCTGCACGTAGTTACGTCCGAGCAGCTCGTGCACGGACATCACAGCGCAATCGCAGGGATGGTAGGCGTAGTGGACGGTCGGCCGGTACGCGAGCTTGGAGCCTTCCTTCACGGTGTAGTAATCCGCGATCGAGATAGCTTCGCCATGAGTGATGCAGAAGCCGTGGAAGTAGCCGGCCTTCGGCGTCCAGGTGCGCACCCGGGTGCCCGCCCCCGGCTGCATGAGATAGATGGCCGAGAGGCACCCGAAGTCATGGCGCTTGCCATCGCGGGGAAAATTCCGCTCGTGGGTACCCCAGCCCATCTCGCTCGGCTGCGAGCCTTCGCTGACAAAGCCGTCGATCGACCAGGTGTTGACGAACTCGCCCGGCTCCTTGGGCACGTTGGTGACCTGGCTATCGCGCTCGGCGATGTGGATGACCTTGACCCCGAGCTGGCGCGCAAGCTGACCCCAGTCCGAGCGCGACTTGGGGTTGCCGGCATCGACCTTGATGTCGGCGGCGATGTTGAGGAGCGCCTGCTTGACGAAATGCGAGACGAGCCCGGGGTTGGCGCCATGCGTGAGCACGGCGGTCGGCGCGCGATCGTCACCCGACCGCAGAGCGAGAGCCTCCTCCCGCAGCGCGTAGTTGGTGCGCTTGGCGGCGGGGACGGTCGGATCGGTGTACCCCCCCGGCCACGGCTCGAGGCAGGTGTCCAGATACATGGCACCCCGCTCCCAGCAGAGCTTGATCAGGGCCACGCTCGAGACTTCGACCGAGACATTCAGCAGGAAGTCGCCGCGACCGAGCAGCGGAGTGAGGATGCGCCGGAAGTTCTCCCGCACCAGGGTTTCCCTGACGAACTTGATGCCGTACTCGGTGGCGACGCCCAGGCCCTTCTCGTCCGCCGCGACGATCGTGATGCGCTCGGGCGCGATACCGATATGCCGCAGGAGCAGCGGCAGCACGCCTTGCCCGATACTGCCGAAGCCTACGATCAGAATCCGGCCCGGGAAATCGACGTACACCTTGTGATTGCTCATGACACTCCTAACATTGACTGAAGCTCGCCTGCGGGCTCTCGAGCGGACATTGCACGGGGCCGGCGGGCCGAGCCGCCGCCTGGACCCGCCGCGCTCTCATCATCAACGCACCGGGAGTCCTCCTTACTCCCGGCAAATTACTCTTGCCGCCGTTGCGGTGATCAGCGCCGCCAGTGCGGCGGGTAGGTCCGATCGTAACCGGGAAGCGCCTCCACGCGCGCCACCCAGCGCGAAAGCGCTGGATAGTTGACTTCGACTGGCAGGAAGCGCGAGGCCAGCTCACGGGCCTCGGGTCGCTCGAGCGCGCGCCGCAGCAACTGGAACCCGGGGAAAATCACCATGTCGGCCGCCGAGAACGTCTCCCCCACCACCCAGTCGGACCGGGACAGGCGCGCTTCGATCGTGCGGGCCTCGCTGGCGGCATGGTGCATCGCCTCGGTCACGGGGTCGGCACTCAAGTTCGCCTTGCCGAACACGGCGTTCACAATGGTAGTGACGTGCGGCTCGGCGTAGGCCTGGTACTCGCAGATCACGCGCATGATGGTTCCGGCTTCCTCCGGGGTGCGGCCAAAAATCGGCGGCTCGGGATACTTCAGATCGAGGTAGTAGAGAACCGCGAGGGACTCGAAGCAGACGTAGTCCTTGTCCTTGAGCACGGGTACCCGGCCGCGCCAGTTGAGCGCCAGCATCTGCGGTGACTTGTGCTCCTGCTTCGAGAACTGCAGGACATGACTCGTATATGGCAGGCGTTTGTACTCGAGCGCGAGCAGTACCCGCCATGAGTATGGACTGCCGCTGCCCCAGTAGACGTCGATCGCCATCGTGCTCTCGCTCGAGATCCTCGTGGGATTGTAACGACAAGCGCATACGGCCGAAAATGCATCTCGCGCAGGAGCTACCGCGGAGGCCCCATGTATACGACGCTGATCGAGCCTGTGGAGCTGGTAGCCCAGATTGCCAACCCGGACTGGACCGTCATCGACTGCCGGTTCGAGCTGACCCGTCCTCAGTGGGGTGCGGAGGTCTATGCGGCTGGCCACATCCCGGGCGCGATCTACGCTCACCTCGATCGCGACCTGTCGGGCCCCGTGACGCCCGCCAGCGGGCGTCATCCGCTGCCTGACATCGGCGCGTTCACGGAGAAGCTGGGTGCCTGGGGAATTGATGCGGGCGTGCAGGTCGTCGCCTACGACCAGGGCAACGGCGCGTATGCGGCAAGACTGTGGTGGCTGTTGCACTGGCTGGGCCACGAGGCCACTGCGGTCCTGGACGGCGGCTTCGCCGCGTGGCAACAAGCGGCACTCCCGCAAGGCGCGGAGCCGCCCCCCAAGCGGCCCAGGCGGTTCGTGCCGCGACCCGCAGAGTCGCTGGTGGTCTCAACCGCAGAGCTCTCGCAGTGGGTGAGCGGAGGCGAACTCACTCGGGGAACCCGGACGTTGGTCGACGCGCGGGGTGCCGATCGATTCGCCGGCCACAATGAGACGCTGGATCCGGTCGCCGGCCACGTGCCGGGCGCGGAGAGTCATCCCTTCGCCGGCAACCTCGATGAGCACGGGCGATTCCTGCCTGCGCCAGAGCTGCGCGCCCGGTGGCTCCGCACCCTGGGCACTCAGTCACCCTCGCAGGTCATCTCCATGTGCGGCTCCGGCGTCACTGCATGCCACAACCTGCTCGCGCTGCAGGTGGCCGGACTGCCAGGGGCCCGCCTGTACGCCGGCTCATGGAGCGAGTGGATTCGCGACTCGAGCCGGCCCGTCGAGCCGCCGCGACAATCGAGTTCGCCGTGAGAGCGTGCGCAATGTCTGAAATGCGCCGCAGACGACTCTTACTCGTCATCCAATTTTGCTATCGTCCGCGGGGACGTCCGTGGCCTCACCGCGCATTCAAGGAAATCACCACGCGTGGCTTCAGATCCGAAGGTCGCTGTCGCTGAGGGCAGCCGCAAGTTCAACCCCGCCCAGCCGTGGCGGATCGAAGACTCCCTCGAGCTCTATCTGGTCAATGCCTGGGGCAAGGGCTACTTCTCGATCAACGAGGCGGGCCATCTGGTGGTTCGCCCGGACACCCAGCTCAGCCGCGAGATCGACCTCTTTGACGTGGTGGAGGGGCTCAAGGCCCGCGACCTGACGGCGCCCGTGGTGGTGCGCTTCTCGGACATCCTGGCGCATCGCCTGAGACACCTGCATGCGGCCTTCGCCCAGGCGATTGCCGAGAACGACTACCAGAACCGCTACGCGGCCGTGTTCCCGATCAAGGTCAATCAGCAGCGCCTCGTGGTCGAGGAGGTCTACCGGTATGGCCGTGAGTTCGGGTTCGGTCTCGAGGTGGGCTCCAAGCCGGAGCTGCTGGCCGTCATGGCCATGACCGAGAACGCGCCCGAGCGGCTCATCGTCTGCAACGGCTTCAAGGATGACAGCTACATCGAGGCCGTCACGCTCGCGACCAAACTCGGGCGCACGATCATTCCGATCGTGGAGAATTTCGAAGAGCTCGGGCTGATCCTCAAGCACGCCGAAGCCTACGGCGTGCGCCCGCGGATCGGTGTGCGCGTGAAGCTGTTCAGCGAAGGCTCCGGCCGCTGGCGCGAGTCCGCCGGCGAGAAGTCCAAGTTCGGCCTGTTCGTCACCGAGATCGTCGAGCTGTTCAACATCCTCAAGTCCCGGGACATGCTCGACTGCCTGCAGCTCGTGCACTGCCATCCCGGCAGCCAGCTGCAGGACATCCGCCGCGTCAAGGACGCAATCAACGAGCTTGCGCACGTCTACGCCGAACTGAAGCTGATGGGCGCCGGGCTGCAGTACATCGACGTCGGTGGCGGCCTCGGGGTGGACTACGACGGCAGCGGAACGAATTACTCCTCCTCGATGAACTACACCCTGAACGAGTACGCAAGCGATGTCGTCTACCGGGTGGCGAGTGTCTGCAACGCCCGCGACATTCCTCACCCCATGATCATCAGCGAGTCGGGCCGCGCCGTCGCCGCCTATCACAGTGTGTTGATCTTCGATGCGCTCGGCTCCTCAGCGCTCGACAAGTTCCGCGTGACGGGCAATGAGGCCGACGACTACGACGGCGACGAGGAGCTGCCCCAGCCGGTCCAGGACCTGACGGTCGCATACCGGTCGGTGAGCGAACGGCGTCTGGTGGAGTGCTACCACGACGCACTGACGGCCCGCGAGCAGGTTCTGCAGATGTTCAACCTCGGGCTCATGTCGCTCGAGTTCAGGGCGCTCGCCGAGCGGCTGTACTGGGCCACGTGCGCCCGCATCCGCGATGCCTGCCGCAAGCTCGACCGGCTGCCGGAGGAGCTCGAGGATCTCGAGTCCATCCTTTCGGATACCTATTTTTGCAACTTCTCGGTTTTTCAGTCGCTCCCCGACAGCTGGGCGATCGATCAGCTGTTCCCGATCATGCCGATTCACCGTCTGCAGGAGCGCCCCACTCGCACCGGCGTGCTGGCGGATATCACCTGCGATTCGGACGGCAAGATCGACAGATTCGTCTCGCTCCGCAATGTAAAGCGCACCCTGGAGCTGCACGAGCTGCGTGAGGGCGAGAAGTACTACATGGGTGCCTTTCTCGTTGGCGCTTACCAGGAAACGCTCGGAGACCTGCACAACCTGTTTGGCGACACGCACGTCGTGCACATCCGCCTGCACGATGAAGGCGGCTGGTGGATCGAGGAGATCGTCAAGGGTGACACCGCCAACAAGGTGCTCGAGTACATGGAGTACGACGTCGCGGAACTCGCACCGGCTCTGGCACGCGACTGCGAACGCGCCATCCGCGACGGGCGGATGACGATCGCGGAGAGCCAGGTGCTCAAGCGCTTCTACGAGAGCGAGCTCGACGGATACGCCTACCTCGAGCCGGCCCCCTCACCTGCCTGACAGGACGCGGGCCGGTGTTGGCCCGAGGGGGCGCGCCGGGCTCGAGCGGGTGGAACGCCTGCGCAGACGCTGCCCCGATTCAGTGCCGCGGACCAGACGCGCGCCCTCAAAACCCCGTCGCGCAGCGCCCGGGGGCTCGCCGGACTCCTTCGCGAGGACGCTGGCTGAAATCAAGAATGCTTCCAAGGAGTTGCTTCCGGTCCTTCAGGCCGCACGGAGCCCGGCGATAGCCGGGCGGTCGGTTCGTGCAGGGCCGGCCGCAGGTGTTTGCTTCCCGCAAAAGCCGGGAGTAGCATCCGATGGCGTTCGTGTCCGCCACGGATCCATCCGCTGCGAGCATGTTGATTGTTGTCTTCCTTTCCTTCCGCCGCGGTTCGCCCGTGCACGAACGAAGGTGCAGGCCGTCAGGCCCCAGGGGCTGCGCATTGAACCGATAAGAAAAGCCGACCGGTGTGCTCACCTTGTAGCCTTGACCTGTTTGACTACCGATCACGTGTACATGCGACCGACTCGTGCGGCTCGCCGCTGTACGCTTTCCCAAGAGAGACTTCCGGATGACGACGATCTATGTGGGCAATCTGCCCTTCAATGCCACCGAGGCGGACGTCAAAACTCTGTTCGAGCGTCACGGCAAGGTGGATTCGGTCAAGCTCATCAACGACCGTGAGACCGGCAAGCCGCGCGGCTTCGGATTCGTCGACATGCCTCAGAACGAGGCGCAGGCTGCAATCCAGGCTCTCAACGGCTTCCAGATGAATGGCCGTCCGCTGCGGGTCAACGAGGCCCAGGAGCGGCCGCAGCGCCCGCGCCAGGGGGGAGGTCCCTTCCGCCGCTGATAGGCAATACGAGGCGGGCCGCCGGCTGCCACGTCAGGAAACCCCGCCCCAGGGCGGGGTTTTTTGTTCCCCCGGCCGGGGCCATGCATGTCCCTCACCGCTGCTGTAGTAGGCTGACACGCCCCGATTGATCCGAAGCGTCGAGCGCCCATGGCCACCCACCGCAAGTCGTTCATCCTGCTGCTCACCTCGATGCTGATCGCGGTGAGCTGCTCGACCACGAGTACCCGTCAAACCACCGCCCTGGCGCTCGACGCCATCCTCGCCGGCAGCCAGCGCAGCCCTCAGAACCGTGCCCGCGACCAGTACCGGCACCCGAAGGAGACCCTGCTCTTCTTCGGATTACGCCCCGAGATGCGCGTGTTGGAGGTTTGGCCCGAGCCGGGGTGGTACACGGAGGTGCTCGCCCCCTTGCTGCGGGAACACGGCAAGTACGACGCCGCGGTCATCGAACCGGACCCGCAGAGCAAGTACATCACGCAACGCCTGTCGGGCTTCCAGCAGAAGCTCGCGGAGCGCCCGGATGTCTACGATCGTGTCAGCGTCGTCACATTCCCCTCGGACGGGGCAGATGTCGTTCCGCCCGGCAGCCTCGATATGGTCGTAACGTTTCGCAACATCCATAACTGGATGGCGCGTGGCACGGCTGCGCAGGCCTTCGCCACCATGTACAAGGCGTTGAAGCCGGGTGGCGTGCTCGGGGTCGCCGAGCACCGCGGCAACCCTTCCGTGCCGCAGGATCCACAGGCAAAGAGCGGGTACGTCAACGAGGATTACGCGATCCGGCTCATCGAGGGACAGGGATTCAAGCTCGTGGGAGAGTCGCAGATCAATGCCAATCCCAAGGACACGAAGGATTACGAGCAGGGGGTCTGGACGCTGCCGCCCACCTACCGACTCGGGGACGCGGATCGGCAGAAATACACCGATATCGGCGAGAGCGACCGCTTCACGCTGAAGTTCGTCAAGCCCGTGAAGTGAGTCGCGCGCCCGGGCGGCGCGCGATGGCTCACCACATTTCCTTCAGGCGCGCGCTGACGTCGAGGGTCGATTCGACGCCGCTCTGCAGCGGCGCAGCTGCGCCAGCCAGAGTGGCTCCCTGGAACGTGGCGGCATCGAGCTGCTTGAGCACTTTCTCGGTGAGGAAGCGGCTGCGTCCACCGTAGACGTGCGCATCTCCCTGCCGGGACTGGTTGGTCAGATGGAATTTCAGCGGCGCGACCAGCAACAGATCGTTCTGCGCGCGCGTCAGGGCGACATACAGCAGCCGGCGCTCCTCATCGATCATCTCCGGGCGACCGGTGGCGAATTCCGAAGGGAAGCTGCCGTCCACGACGTTCAGCACGTATACGGTGTCCCACTCCATTCCCTTGGCGGAGTGAATCGTGCTCAGAGTCAGATAGTCCTCGTCGAGGACGGGGTGGCCCGCCAGATCGCTGGTGGCGTTCGGCGGGTCGAGCGTGAGCTCGGTGAGGAAGCGCTCGCGTGAAGGATACTGGCCGGCGAGCAGCTCGAGCTGGTCGAGATCCCCGATTCGCGTGTGAAAGTGCTCGTAGAGTCGCTCGAGATGCGGCCGGTACCATTCGCGCACCAGGTTCACCTGGCCCTGCCACTGCCGCTGCGGCTCGGCGAGCGCCGCCAGCAGATCGAGCAGCTTCTGGAAGCCGCTCGTGGCGGCCGGCGGCGGCGTGAAGGCGCGCAGCGATTGAAGTGAATGAGCGCCGGCCTGCAGATGATCTATGGCCTTGCGCGCATTCGCCGGACCCATACCCGGCAGGATCTGGATGATCCGGAAGGCCGCCAGGGTGTTGCGGGGGTTGTCCGCCCAGCGCAGCACGCCGAGGATGTCCTTGATGTGGCCCGCCTCGAGAAACTTCAGACCGCCGTACTTGGTGAACGGAATCTTGCGCTTGCCGAGCTCGATTTCCAGGATGTCGCTGTGGCTCGAGCTGCGGAACAGGACCGCCTGCCGTCTCAGCGGCACGTTCGACTCGCGGCGCCGCAGGACCTCGCTGCAGACGTACTCCGCCTGCGTCTGGAGCTCATCGACCGTCACCAGCCGGGCGCGTGCCCCGTTGCCACGGATCGAGAGCAGATGCTTGCGGTACTGGCGCGGCCCCTCGGCCATCAGTGCGTTGGAGACGTCGAGCACTTCCTGCGTCGAGCGGTAGTTCTGTGCGAGCGTGATCACTTCGGCGCGCGGCTTGAAGCGCTCGGGAAAGCCCAGGATGTTCTCCACCGCGGCGGCACGGAACGAATAGATCGCCTGCGCATCATCGCCCACGACTGCGACGCCGCTGCCGTCGGGGCGCAGGGCTTGCAGGATCTCGGCCTGCAGCTTGTTGGTGTCCTGATATTCGTCCACCAGTATGTGGTCGAAATGCGCGCTCACGTGCTGGGCGAGGCGCGGCTCCGACATCATGATGTGCCAATAGAGCAGCAGGTCGTCGTAGTCCAGAATGCTCGCGCGCTGCTTCTGCTCGACATAGGCGCGGAACAGCCGGGTCAGCTCGGCCTCCCACTGCACACACCACGGATACTGCTGCGCCAGGCTGTCCTTGAGCGTTCTCTGGGTGTTGATGCGGTATGAATAGATCTGGAGGCAGGTTTCCTTGCGCGGGAAGCGTTGCTCCTTCGCCGCGTAGCCCAGCTCCTGGCGCAGGCCATCCAGCATGTCGGCCGAGTCAGCCCGATCGACGACGGTGAACTGCGGATCGAGCTTCAGATGGCGGGCGTAGTGGCGCAGCAGCCGATTGCCGATGGCATGAAACGTCCCGGCCCAGCTCAGCCGCTGGGTAATCGTCTGGCTGACGCCCCCCAGCGCGTCGTTGAGCGCCTTCTTCGCGATCTCGTGGGCGCGCCGGCGCATCTCGGTGGCCGCGCGGCGCGTGAAGGTCAGCATGAGGATGCGCGCCGGGTCCACCCCGTTGATGACGAGGTGGGCAACCCGGTGTGCAAGCGTGTCGGTCTTGCCGGTACCCGCACCGGCGACGATCAGGACCGGGCCGGACTTGAAGCCTTTGTTCTCCGGCAACGCCTCCCCGAAGGTCACCGCCTTGCGCTGTGGCCCGTTCAACTTCTCCAGATGTGACGTGGTCGGCATTGCAGCGCCGAATATACGAACGCTCCGCCTGCCTGTCACTGCATACAGTCACGCCTTGCGATTATTTCCTGTCATCGCAGGAAGTTGCCGTCCGGATCGAGCACCTGGACCGGCCCGATCCCAAGCTTGCGCACGGCCGGCTCGATGACGGCCAGATCGCCGATCACGATCCACGTGAGCGCCTCCGGGTGGATAAGCCGGGCGGCAGCGGACTGCACCGCGCCGCCGCTCAGAGCCTGCAGCTGCCCGGCAAACGCGCTCAGATAGTTGTCGGGCAGCGCGTACGTGAGGATGTCCGCATAGGATGCGGCAACCTCGCCCGCGGTCTCGTTGTCGCCCGGCAGGCTCAGCACCAGGGTGTTCTTGGCGAACTGCAGCTCCTCGGGGGTGGGTGGCCGCGAGCCCAGGAATTCATGCAGCTCCTTCGATATCTCCCGCATTGCGGGCGCCGTCTCGTCGGTCTGCACCATCGCGCTGACGATGAAGGGCCGCTGCGCCTTCGACTCGACCAGGCTCGACCCTGCCCCGTATGACCAGTGTTTGTCTTCGCGCAGGTTCATGTTGATCCGCGAGACGAAATTGCCGCCGAGAATCATGTTGATTGCCTCGAAGGCGGCATTGTCGGGGTCGGCGCGTGGCGGGGCCAGCAGCGCCGCCATGACCAGCGACTGCTCCGCGCCGGTGCGGTTCACCAGATACACCCGCGCTTTCTCGGGCAAGGGCACCGTCGCGAGCTGCTTGACCGGCAGCGCCCGGGCGGGAGCCCTCCAGGGCCCGAGCTGTTTCTCCAGCAGCGGCTCGATCTGCGCCAGGGTCGTGTCGCCGACCACCAGCAGGATGGCGTTGTCGGGCCGGAGCCAGCGCTCATAGAAGTCCCGCAGCTCATCGACCGTGATCGCGCGGACGCTCTGCTCCGTGCCGATACCAGAGAACGGATTGGCGTAGGCGTGTCCGGCTCCATAGAGCAGCTTGGGAAACAACCGGGAGGCAATGCCGCGCGGCTGCGACTTCTGCTGCTCGATCGCCGCGGTGGACTGAAGTTTGAGCACCTCGAGCTGACCCCGCGGAAAGGTGGGGTTGAGCAGGATGTCGGCAAAGAGATCGAGGGAGCCCTCGAGCTCGCTCGAGAGCGCATTGAGGGACATGTACGAGGTATCGAGCGTGGAGCCCGCGACGATCTCTGCACCCAGCGCCTCGGCGCGCGCGGCGATCTGCAAGGCATCCAGGTGGCGCGTGCCTTCCGTGAGCATGGCCAGGGCGAGGTTGGACGTCCCGGGCTTGGCGAGGCTGTCCGCCGCATGTCCCGCATCGAGGATCAGGCTGACCTGAACGATCGGCGCGGAGTGCCGCTCCGCCAGTGCGACTCTCAGGCCGTTGGAGAGAGTAGCCCGCTGCAGCGGTGGCAGTGCGAGCGGCGGAGGCGGACCGGCGGCGGGCAGGCGGCTGCGGTCCGCGCCGGTGGCAGCCGCGTGATAGTCGGGGAAGGGCTCGACGTTGAGGACGAAGACTCCATCCGACAGCCAGCGGCGGACCGCGTCCTGGATATCGCCGACAGTCGCGTCCCTGAGCCAGCTCAGGGTTTGCTTGTAGAAGTCGGCAGAGCCGCCGTAAAGCTGACCGGCCCCCAGGATCGACGCCTTGCCCCCTGCTCCATCGACCCGCTCGGTGCTGCGCACGAACCCGGCGTAAAGCGAGGTGCGGGTCCGCTCCAGCTCCTCTTTGGTCGGGCCGGATTTGAGGAAGCGCGCCATCTCCTCGTCGATGGCCTGCTCGACCGCGGCGGGATTCTCGCCCGGGCGCACCGTCGTGATGAGCTGAAACTGCGAGCCGATCTCGAACGGCCCGATGTTCGAGCTGACGCTGGTCGCGCTCTGATCCCTGTAGACCAGGCGCTTGTAGAGGCGGCTGTTCTTGCCCCCCGCGATGATCTCGCCTGCGATCTGCAGAAGCGTGAAGTCCCGGGTGGCGTAGCCCGGTATGTTCCAGACCTGATAGATCCGCGCCTGGGGCACCCGATCCTGCAGCAGTCCCCGTTTCTCGCCGCTCATCTTCGCGACCCAGCTCTGCGTGCGCTTCAGCACCGGGCCGGGAGCGATGTCGCCAAAGTAGTGCTCCGCCTTCTTCCGCACTTCCTCGGGCTGCACGTCACCGGCGATCACCAGCAGCGCATTCGCAGCGCCGTAGTAAGTACGGAACCACCCCTTCACATCCTCCAGCGAGGCATGATTCAGGTCCTCGATCGAGCCGTACGCCGTCCAGGAATAGGGATGCCCTTGCGGATAGGTGTTGGCGGCGATGAGATCATCGACCTTGCCGTACGGGCGGTTCTCGCCCTGCCGCTTTTCGTTCTGGACGACGCCGCGCTGCTCATCGAGCTTCTTCTGATCGATGGCACCGAGCAGGTGGCCCATGCGGTCGGATTCCAGCCACAGCGCCCGATCGAGCGCATTCGCCGGCACGTTCTCGAAGTAGGTCGTACGATCGAGCCATGTGTTGCCGTTCATCTTGGTCGCGCCGACCGCGAGCAGCGGCCGGAAATACTCATCGTCGTGGTTCTCCGAGCCGTTGAACATCAGGTGCTCGAACAGATGCGCAAAGCCGGTGCGCCCCTCGCGCTCGTCCTTGCTGCCGACGTGATACCACACGTCCACCGCGACGACCGGCGCCTTGTGATCCTCGTTCACGATCAACGTGAGCCCGTTGGCGAGAACGTACTTGTGGTAGGGAATATCGATATCAGGCAGCGCGGCGGGCGCGCGCGCCCCCGCAGTCGCAACATATCCGGCCAGCCAGACGGCCACCAGACCGGTCAGCAAGCTCCGGGGCAAACTCTCACCTCTCTCAGTCCGCACCCCACAGAGTGTGCAATGATGCCACCAGTTCACTCAGCGCCGCGCCGTCCCTGCGAGCATTGAACAGCCACCGCGCACCCGGCAGCTCGAGGAAGGCATCGCACTCGGGAACGCGGTCCCATTGCGGCGCCAGCTCATGGCCCCTGTGGCGCGCCGGATCGGATTGTCTCGCAGTCAGGCGTGCCAGACGCTCCGGCTCGTCGAGCCGGCAGAGCACCTGGGCGATTCTCAGCGGCCGCTGCGGCAGGGCCGATTGGACTGCGGGCGTGTGCTCGAGCGCGCGGAAGTTGCCCTCGAGAATGAGATGGACGCCGCTCGCCAGCAGCTCCGATGCCAGCGCCAGCATGATGCCGAAGGCGGCATCACTCAGCTCCCGCGACTCCCCGCGCCGCGGAGCCAACACATCGAGCAGTGACTCCTTGATCGTGTCTTTGGCGATCAGGGCCATGCACAAGCGCCGCGCGAGCTCACGGGCGAGGGTTGTCTTGCCCGTTCCCGGCAGACCGGTGATGAGGATCAGGTGCGTGTGCATCAAGCGTGTCGCAGTCTATGTGAACGCCAGCTTGGCGGCGACGTCCGTGCTAAAACATGCCCATGAAACCCGAAAAGCAGACCGAGCACTTCCGCGGCCGCGTGATCCGCGTGACCACGGACGAGGTGATTCTTCCGAACGGCCATCGCGCCACGCTCGAAGTTGTCCACCATCCCGGCGGCGCCGCCGTCGTGGCCTTGGATTCCGAGGGCCGCGTTTGTCTGTTACGGCAGTACCGCTACGTCGGCGGTGGCTGGCTGTGGGAGCTGCCCGCCGGAAAGCTCGAGCCGGGTGAGCCTCCCCAGGTCACGGCTCAGCGTGAGCTTGCGGAGGAAGCGGGTGTCAGCGCGCGCGAATGGCAATCCCTGGGCACGGTGCTGAGCTCACCGGGTGTGTTTGGAGAGGTGTTACACCTGTACTTCGCAACGGGCCTCGCGCCGAGCCCGGTGGCGCACGAGCGGGCGGAAGTCATCGAGGTTCACTGGGTACCCATGGAAGAGGCCTGCCGCTGGGCGCTCGACGGCACGGTCCGCGACGCCAAGACCGTGATTGGCTTGCTCAGAGCATTTCACATACATGCCGGCCCCACGTCGTCGCCCGCCGACAATTCGTGACGGGTGTCTCGGACCAGGGCAGGAACGGAAGGTACCGTATAGCTGCCGGATGCGGCCGGCATCGATCGAACTTATTCCATGGACGACAAAAAACACCGCCCGCCCACGCCCGATCAGCGCGATTCCCTGCCCGCTGGAGAACGCAGACGCCTGAGTCAAGTCGTGCACGACCATAAGGGCACCGCATCGGTCGTGTGGCACGACGCGCCCACCGACTACGAGCGCCCGGTGTTCGAGATCGAAGGTGGACAGCAGTCGGCCAAGCCGACGGCCCCCCGCACGGGCACGGGCTCTCTCTCGATCCACAGCGAGGATACGTTCAATCCCTACGCGCGGGTGCCGGACTCGAATCGCCCAGGCGCGGGTCGCCCCAAGGATCTGCGCCGCCTGTCGGCCTGGATCAAGTTGATGCGCCAGCTCGAGGAGAGCAAGCGCAATAGCGAGGACGAGGAGAAATAGTCCGCGGCCGCCTCAGGCCGTGCGCTCGATGTGCGCGACCTTGCGCGCGTTCGTCAGGCGATAAAAGCGCCTCAACTCCGCCAGCACCTCCGCCGGCGAGCCTCGGGCCCGCCGCAACGAGTCTTCCAGACGCCGGCAGAACTTCTGCGCGTAGCGGCTCGCTTCCCGATACAGGTCCTCCCGGCCCGCCGCCAGGCGCGGGTCGATGCGCGTGCGCTCGAACAGCAGCCGCAGCAGCTCCGCGGGAAATCGATCCGGAAACTGACGCCGCATCAGCCAGTAGCTCGCCACGTACTTGTCTACCTCAGCCTGCATCTCCAGCTCGAGCAGCGAGACGGGCTTGTCATGTCCGGCATTCCATGCGAGGTAGAGGAAGTGGCTGACACCCTCCAGGGCTGTCCAGTAGTCGGCGACGTTTCCGTCGTGCAGCCGGACCATGGGATCGGCGTGCTCGAGACGCTGCAGGAGCTCGGGATCCAGATACAGCGACATCGCGAGCTCGCCACGCGCGCCATCCACCGGCTGAGCGACGATGAGCTCCTCGTCGGTCGAATCATTGGGCCTTGCCGCCGCCGGCAAGCGGTGCCGGTCCGTGACGAGAAAGTCGTACACGTCGTGAGTGATGCTCACATCGTAGATATCGCCGATGAGATCCTGGAGCTGCTTCAGGATCATGCGGTCAGTGCGCGAATGCCGTGCCGCCGGCGGAGGTCGGCTCGACCCCGAGGCGGCGCAGCAGGTCATAGCTGCGGCGGCTGCCGGTCTTCAGCCAGATCTCGTACAGCCGCAGGATGTCCTTGTCCGAGTGGGTGTAGGAAGTCTCGCTGACCTCGTTGAGGGCATCCACCAGTGGCTGAAACTTTCGGGCCAGCTCGCCGAAGACATTGCCGAGAACACGGCTGCGGCCGCGGGAGAGGGTTTCCGCGAGCGTCGCGTAGGCGCGTCCGCCCATCGCGATGTGATAGTCAACGTCGATGAGCTTGCGTGCAAAGCTCTGTGCGAAGAATCCGGCGACGAACAGGGATACATCGCCGAGGCGCTGCAGGCTTCGGTTGCGATCCTCCGGGCAGGGCGCTTCGAGCGCTTCGGACAGCATCACCACCAGCGGCTTGACGCGCCTGCCTTCGGGCGTGGACTCGTAAAACGCTTCGGACCGGGCGAAAGCGGTCAGCAGGTTGACCACGTAATGTTCGGTCTGGTCCTCAACTGCCACCTGCTGCTTCTCGAGGGCTCCGTGCAGCTCGTCCTTGAAGAACTCGCGCAGATTGGCAACAGGCAGTACTCGCGTCGAGCGGTCACCATCGGGCATGGGTTCGTGCCTCCATACGCTCAGTCTCTATTACTGAAACGGCACCCGGCCCGGAAAGTTCACCCCGCTTTGGCGCGCGATTCTGTGACGAAACGCACCAATCAGTATGGAACGCGCGGGCGGGCCGCTGGTTTCACGCGGATGCGAGGCCTGTCACACGTGGCAGCGAAACCGCTACACTGCTAACAACCGCCGGGGGGAAGAGGGGTGCCGGGAACAGATCGCGCAGGCCGGGCTTTTCTCGGCTTTTCGGGCTACCACTGGCTGGTCATTGCCGCCGCCTGGGCCGGCTGGGGCTTCGATGTGTTCGATGCCCTGCTCTTCAACTTCGTAGCGCCGAACTGCGTCCCCGCGCTGCTGCATTTGCCCGCCGGAACCCCCGAGGCCCGACAAGCGATCGTCTTCTGGACAGGGGCCCTCTCCTCCATGCTTCTGATCAGCTGGGCAGCGGGCGGTGTGTTGTTCGGGTGGATCGGCGACCGGATCGGCCGTAAGCGCGCGCTGTTCGTCACGATTGCCGTGTATGCCTTGGGCACCGCGCTGTGCGCGGCAGCCACGAACATCTGGATGCTCGTCACTTTCCGCACGCTGGCAAGTCTGGGGATCGGCGGGGAATGGGGACTTGGCGCCGCCCTGGTGGCCGAAGCGGTTCCGCAGCATCGGCGGGTGGAGGCGGGGGTGATCCTCCAGACCTCCTCGCCGCTGGGACTCGTGCTCGCCAGCGCCGTGAACTATCAGATTGCGGGAGTCTGGCTCGCAGACAGTCCGCAGACTTCCTGGCGCTTTGTGTTCCTCGCCGGGCTGGCACCCGTGCTGCTTGCCGTGCTCATCAGGCTCTTCGTACACGAGAGCACGCAATGGTCCGCGGAGACGGTGCGAATGAATCCACCTTCACCGCGGGAGCTGTTCGCTCCCGGCACCATCAAGCTGACCATCAGTGGCGTCACGGTCGCCGTGACCGCATTGCTGACCTGGTGGGCGTGCAACGCGTTCGTCCCCCTGTTGGGCAGCACGCTGGCCGGGGAACACGCGGCGCATCTCGGTCTGTCCGCCGAAGCGGCGCGCCTTCTGGCAGAGACATGGAAGACGCGCGCGGCCAACGCTTTCAACATCGGAGGACTCGTGGGCGCGTTCGCCGCCATAGCCCTGGCCAAACCGCTGGGCAGACGCCCGATGTTCGTCATCTACTTCCTCTTCTCCGCGATCACCCTTTTCGCGACGTTCGGTCTCAACCTGGCTCCCGCCACCCGGCTTGCGATGCTGTTTTTCGTTGGTGCAGGCGTCTACGGTGTATTCGGCACGTTCCCATTCTACCTGCCTGAGCTGTTTCCGGCGCGCATACGCGCGACCGGCGCGGGTTTCTGCTACAACATCGGTCGGGTGCTTGCGGCCGTTGGCCCGGTGTTCATCGGTTACGTGTCCGCGCGTGCCGGTGGCTCGAGCGCGGTCATCAATCACACTCTGCTATGGGTGGGCCTCATTCCGCTTGCAGTGGCGGTGAGCGCCCGCTATGCAATCGTCGAAACACGCAGCCTGCCGCTGCACGCCTGACATCACCTCGAGGCCGCAGCGCAAGGATTCTCCCCCAGGGCCGGTTCACTTCGCCGTCTCGTACCAATCGATCTTGCGTGTCAGCACCATGGCCGCCGCGAGCATTGCGAACAGCCCGAGCGTGCCCGCGAGCAACGCGTAGTCCTCTGACGTCACCAGCAGGTAGAGCAACGCATAGACTGCGGCAAAGGAAGCTCCTGACGCCGCACCGGCGGTACGACTTGCGAATGCACCGGCGAGATAGCATCCCAGCAGCAGGGACAGCGCTGTCGCGGCGAGCACATACGCGCAGAGAAAGCCGGTCTGCTCGGCCAGTGCCAGCAGCAACAGGAAGAAGGTACCCAGCGCGAGGCCCAGCAGAGCGTACTGGATCGGGTGGACCGCACGATGCAGCAAATGCTCGCACAGAAAGAGCGTGAGGAAGCTCAGTCCGATGAACAGTTCCGCGTATTTGACCGCGCGCTCGGCGCGCTGATAGAGGTCAACTGGCTGCACGAGGTCTACGCCGAAGGCGCTGTCGCGCAGCTGGTTTGCCGAGACGGCGCCGGCAAGCCAACGCGATCCGAACGAGCGGTTGAGATCGAGGACCTGCCAGGCTGCGGTGAATCGGTCCGGCAGCAGACTGCGCTCGCCCGGCAGGTAGCCGTGCGTGAAGCCCGGGTCGGGCCAGTTGCCCCTTATGTTGACCCGGGACAGATGCGCCAGCGGCAGGAACCAGAGCGATTCGGTACCCGCGATTTGCAGGGTCAGATCGAAGGCGGTCGCCCCTCGTGCGAGCTCGGTCCCGGATCGCAGCGGGGCGGCGAGCACGGGAACCGGGAAGCCGCCCCAGGGCTCGAGCGGGCCGGATGCGAGTTGCAGGCCAGCCGGCTCGATCCCCCGCAAGCCGCGGGGATCGCCAACCGGGAGCAGCAGCCGTCCGCGCTCAACCTGGACAGTCAGCGATTGGTCGCCGCTCGTGAGGGCGGCGATCTCCGCAGGAAGGTTGAAGGTTCCGGTGATGTGGGCCCTTGCAGTGTAGACGGGTATCTCATAGACCCCGAGTCTGCGCCGCTCCTTCTGCACGGTGAGCTCCACATCCAGATCCGCCGAGTGTGGCATGACGTACCAGTCGCAAGTTCTCGCGGTGCCATCGCTGCCTGTCGTGGTCACTGGAATGGCCAGGATGGGAGCGGCAATCAGCTGGCGCCCTCCCCACCCCCGCGCAACCGTCTCGACGGCCTGCTCGCGCATCACCGTCCGCTCGCTGACCAGGCCGCGCAACATCGTCATGGGAATCAGCAACAAGAGCGCCACGGCGCTGATCACGGCAGCTTTCCTGATTGACGAGCCCGAATCCCAACCCATGCGGCAGCCTCCGTTCGACGACTGCGCGAGCCTGAGCCCGGATGCCGGCACAGCGGTGGCGGGATTGTGGAGAAATGTGGCCGTGGCGCTCCGGGCCTGCGCCCTTGGAGTCTGCGCACGCTATCGGCGCCGCGGCAGCGGTTTCAGGCAGCGAGTCGGTCGGCGAGCGCGATGCAGTCCGGCACGCTGATGTCGGCGGCGGCGACATCATCCGGCCAGGGCGAGCCGGTACGATTCATCCAGGCGGTGCGCAACCCCGCCAGCCGCGCGGCCTCGACGTCGAGCAGCGGATCGTCGCCGACGTAGATGACCTCGTGCGGCTGCAGGCCGAGCGCCTGGACCAGACGCTCGAAGCAGCGTCGATCGGGCTTCGCCGCACCGATGCCGCGGGCGTTGAGTGAGACGGTGAAGTACTGGGCCACCCCGATTCGCCCCAGGTCCGCATTGCCGTTGCTCAGGGTCGCGAGTCCGAATCGGGAGCGCAGCCGGGTGAGTCCGGGACGCACATCGCTGTAGAGGTCCAGCTCGTTGCGAGCGGCGAAAAAGATCTCGAAGGCGCGCTCGGCCACCTCGGCCTCGTAGCCGCATTCCAGTGCATGCTGTGCGAGCGAGGCGATCCGCAGGTAGGTGAAGTCGTGGGCGTTGTGGGGCTCTCGTGCGGCCAGCTCCTGGCGCGCGATACGCATGTCCTCCAGCGTGAGACGCTCGGGAATGCGGGGGCAGTGTTCCCGCAGCCATTCCAGCCAGCGCGCCTCCGCGCGGGCGATCACGGGCTCGACCTCCCAGAGCGTATTATCCAGATCGAAGGCAACCGCGCGGATCGTGTCGTGCATGGCATTACCGGGACTCGGCACGACGGATTCTAGCCCGTTTTCAGAACGCACCTCAGGCGCACCTCAGGCGCGGTCGCCGGGGAGACGGCGTGTCGGATCTGCACCTGATCATTGGCAACAAGAACTACTCCTCCTGGTCCCTTCGGGCCTGGATCTGCCTCAAGCGGCTGGCTCTCCCCTTCCGCGAGACGCTCGTACCGCTCGATGAGGAGTTCAAGGAACAGATCGTGCGATTCGGGCCGAGCGGCCGCGTGCCGGTCCTGCTGCACGGGGAGCTCGCGATCTGGGATTCGCTCGCCATCTGCGAGTACGTTGCGGAGCTCTCGGGCCGCGGCTGGCCATCGGACGCATCCGCGAGAGCCGTTGCGCGCTCGGTCTGCGCGGAAATGCACTCGGGCTTCACCCACCTCCGGGCGCAGTGGCCGATGAACGCGCGAGCCCGCAACCGGCGCACGGCCATGACGCCGGGGCTGCACGCGGACCTCGAGCGCATCGACGAGATCTGGAACGACTGCCGGCGACGATTTGGCCAGTCGCGCGGTCCGTGGCTGTTCGGGGAATACAGTGTCGCCGACGCGATGTACGCCCCCGTCGTGCTTCGTTTCAACACCTACTGCGCGCCACTCTCGGAGACCGCGCGCTGGTATCTGGCGACGGCGCTGGAGGACGCGGCTCTGCAAGAGTGGGTGCTCGATGCGCAGAATGAGCGCTGGAGCCTGCCGCACGAGGAAGTCGGCTGAGGCATCGGCTAGGCGCAGGTACAATGGAACTCCATGTTTCAAGGGAGCCGTGCATGTCAGCCTGCAGAGCCGCTTCTGGCGCTGATCCAGCCATTCCCCGGGCGCCATATCGAGTCCTCTCGTGTCTGTGTGCGCTGCTGCTCGCCGCGGCGGCCCAATCCGCGGCCTGCGCTCAGCCCGGTAGAGCCGCAAAGCCGGAGGCCGCGGCCCGCAACGCGACGCCCGCGCAGCTGAAGCCGTTCACTATCGAGGACCTGGTGCGACT
>DASTDD010000086.1:0-4367 GCA_035710545.1 Steroidobacteraceae bacterium | reverse complement strand
GTGCGCGAAAACGAGGCACGCACGAGCGTTCGATGGCAGCATCATGAGTGCCGAGACCCGGCGTTTGTCGTCCACCGTGATCGTGGCGGGCTGGGCGCTCGGAGGTGACACGTCGTGAATAGTACCCCAGGGGGAGCGGCTCTGGTGGCCGCGTGCCCGGGTCCTCGTGTATTTTTCCCTACCTGGAGGACCTCGAATGCCTGGAGAGGATGGAGCAGTCCGCTACGAGGGCACCTGTCACTGTGGCGCGATCGGCTATTCCTATTGCACGCGGCTCGAGCCGGGGCAGTGGCCGATCCGCGCGTGTCAGTGTTCGTTCTGCCGCGCACACGGCGCGCGCACGACATCCGATCCGGCCGGCCTGGTCGAGTTTCACAAGCGCGAAGGCGCTCGCGAGCTGCGTTATCGCTTCGCACGGCGTACGGCGGATTATCTGCTCTGCGGCGAGTGTGGCGTCTACATCGGGGCCGTCATCGACACCGAGCAGGGTAGTTTCGGGATCATCAACGTCAATGCGCTGAGTCGCTCTCCCGAAGGACTGGCAGCCCCGCAGGCGATGGTTTATGACACTGAGACCACCGAGCAACGCGTCCTCCGGCGCGTTGCTCGCTGGACTCCCTGCGGTCCGATCGGCTCCCACGGAGAATAGGAGCCATGCCTGTCCATCGTCTTGCGTTCCTCGGCGACGGTGTTGTCGCCCGCGCGCTGCGCTCCCTGTTGATTACCCGGCGCGCGGCTCTCGCGCAGGAATACGGCATCGAGTTCCTCGTGGCGGGTGTTGCGACCCGAACGCTTGGCTGGCGCGCCAACGCCCAGGGACTGCAGGGCGACGCTGACGTCCGCGCGGCTCCTGACTGCGGCGGCATCCAAGCATGGCTGAAGAGCTGCCAGGCCGATGTCTTGTTCGAGGCCATCGCGCTCGATCCGCACGAGGGACAGCCGGCGTTGGGTTACATCCGTTACGCGCTGGAGCAAGGCGTGCACGTCGTTTCGGCGAACAAGGGGCCGGTCGTGCATGGTTATCGCACACTGACGGAGCTCGCCCGGCGCCGCGGCAAGGTGTATCGATTCGAGTCGGCGGTGATGGACGGGGCACCGGTGTTCTCCCTGGTCCGCGAGTGTCTGCCGCAGGCCGGCCTGCGCGGCGTGCGGGGCATCTTTACGTCTACTGCAACGATCGCCCTGGAGTCCATGGAAAGAGGCTCCACGCTGGATGAGGGGATCCTGCACGCACAGCAACTCGGAATTGCCGAAGCCGATCCATCCTACGATATCGACGGATGGGACTCGGTGGTGAAGGTGTGCGCCGTGGCGAACGTGCTGCTCGATGCCGATCTGCGCCCGCAGCAAGTGTTAAGGAAGGGGCTGCGCGAGCTGAATGCAGAGGAGGTGCGGGCGGCTCACGCATCAGGTAGCCCCTACCGGCTGGTAGGGGAGGTATCCCGTGACCGTTCCGGAGCACTGAATGCGGAGGTACGACCGCGGCGCTGTCAGCTGGGCGATCCTCTGTTTGGAGCAACCGGCACGACACTGATCACCCACTTCGAGGCCGAGGTCTTCCCGGGCGGGCTGACCGTGACTTCCCGTAACCCGGATACCACGACCACGGCCTACGGAATGCTCGCGGACTTCATTGACATCGCGCGTCTCTCCCGCGGGCTTCGGGTCCGGGCCGCCGACACGTCCGCCGAAAACTGAGTTCCCGGGCCGCGATTCTCAAGGTTACTTGAACCGCGCGCGCTTGCGATCGGCAACGGGATTGGAGCAACATGGCGGGCCCGATTATCACCGGCTCGGGCGACTGCCGCGTCAATGCTGGTGGACAGAACGCGGAGAAGAACGATGTGTGATCTGGACACGTTGAAAGACATGAACGAATACAACCTGCGCCCGGGCGAGCTTTCCCGACGTACCTTCGGCGCACTCACGCTGGGAGCGGGCCTGGCGAGCGTGTTGCCGCCGGCCGCCGCCGCCGCGGAGACGAAGGAGTCGGAAGTCAACATCAAGACACCTGACGGCACGGCCGATGCGTACTTCGTTCATCCGGCCCAGGGTCGCCATCCCGGCATACTCGTGTGGCCGGACATCTTCGGCCTGCGACCCGCTTTCCGGCAGATGGGTAAGCGCCTGGCCGAATCGGGTTATTCCGTGCTCGTGGTCAACCAGTTCTACCGCTCGAAGAAGGCTCCGGTCGCGCCCGACCATGCTGACTTCAATGATCCGCCGACGCGCGAAGCGCTGCTGGGCCTGGCCCGCTCGTTGAGCGCGACGACCACGGTCACCGATGCGAAGGCGTTCATTCACTGGCTCGAGAAGCAACCCTCGGTGGACAGGAAGCGCGGCATGGGCACGACCGGTTACTGCATGACCGGCCCGTTCACCATGCGTACGGCGGCGGAGTTTCCAGAGCTGGTCCGCGCGGGGGCCTCTTTTCATGGTGGCGGACTCGTGACCGACAAGCCCGACAGTCCGCATCTGCTGATTCCGAAAATCAAGGCGCAGTACCTGTTCGCGATCGCCGAGAATGACGACAAGCGTCAGCCCGAGGCGAAGACCGTGTTGCGCGAGGCGTTCCTGAACGCGCATGTGCCTGCCGAGGTGGAAGTCTACGCCGGGACCCTTCACGGCTGGTGCCCGCCCGATGCGCAGGTCTACAACCACGACCAGGCGGAGAAGGCCTGGTCGCGCATGCTGGCGCTGTTCGATCGGGCCTTGTACGTGCGCGCCTGAGTCAGGCCATCGAGACGACGAGCACTGCCGCTGCTGTGCGAACGAGGACGATAGAACTGCCTAGCGCCTGTCTCCGCCCTTGCCTGGGGCGGAGACAGGCGCGGTCCGTCTCCGGACGCTACATGAAGAACTGTTCCGACGCGATCTTGCCGTCCTTGACCTCGTAGACGCAGATCTCCTCCATCTTCACTCGTCCGCGTCCCTTCATCGTCGCATCCAGAGTGAGCGTGAAGGTGATGGCGTTGCCTGCCACGAGCGGTGCGGAGGTCGAGCAGCCGTGGATCTTCTCGACCATGGTCTCGAACTTGTGTCCCTTGTCGATGATTGCGCGCAGGCCGCGCGTCTCTTTGGCGAAACCCTCGGTGGGGAATGGCTCGATGCTGACCGCGTCCTCGGCGAACAGCTCTTTCTGGGCATCCTCGAACTTGCCCTGGCGGCAAAGCTCGGCCAGGCGGTTGGCGATATCTTGCGTGGACATGGCATCGCTCCTGTAGATGGAGTTGGTCGGCCCGACCGGCCGGGCCCCCGGACGTTCTTATCTACACGAGCTTCGTGAACATTGCGATCACAGACATGGGCTGAGGCGTTCGTACCCGCGACTCAGGGGACCGCGCGGCCGGCCTGCAGCGCAGGCTGCCGGCGCGCGGACAACAGCATCAAGGTGGCGGCGTAGAGCACGACCAGCACCACGAGCCAGCGCAGCCATAGCATGGGCAGGGATTTGACGACATAGGCGGCGATGAGGACACCCGGAATCCCGCCCAATGCCAGCCCGAGGGCGGCCCGCAGGTCGTACCGCCCCTTCTGGATCAAGCGCACCGCCCCGACCGGCATCAGGAAGGCGCACGAGCCCATCATGATGGGGAAGGCCGTCAGCGGATTCATGCCGAGCAGGCTCACCAGGATGAGGCAGGGGGCATACAGCCCGATTCCGAGCATCATCAGCGCTCCGAGCACGAAGCTGACCACGATCGCGAATACCAGCGGGCCATCCTGCAACCCGACCGCATCCCCGCCGCCGGGCATCAATTGCAGATTCTGCGCCACGAACAGGCTGGCCGACACGAGCAGCGCCACGCCCATGCCCACCTGGATCGCGCGCCGCGGCAAGCGCGCCACGATGCCACCACCCAGCCACGCGCCGAGAACCGACGCGCCGATCATACCGACCAGCGTCACCGCCTCGACCCGCACGGCCGATATAAAGATGAGAGCCTCCACGAACGTCGGCGGGGCATGCCCCGCGTTGAGTGTGCCCGGGATGTCTTCGTCAGCCGGACGGCGTTGCAACTTGAAGACGGCGGTGGTCGGTGCGAAGGATCCGATCCCGAGCGTGTCCAGCACATTCGTGACGAAGCCCAGGAGGAGGTCGTTCAGGTGGGGGTGGCGGGAGACTTGCGTCAGGGCACGCCGGGGTCTCTCGAGATACCACCAGCGCCAACTGAACCAGACGGCCAGCGCTACGAGAAGGGACAGAAGGGCGTTCGTACCGATAGTGATCGCTCCGGAAGTCGTGCACGGGTGCGTTTGCTGCGCTGCGTCCGGATTGTAGCGCAGGCTGGCGAGCGCCGATCGTTTTGCTGCCTGCCAGCGCGCTGCGCAGAGCGGGGCGAATTGCGATGGCCGGCTCGCGGCCG
>DASTDD010000085.1:0-7045 GCA_035710545.1 Steroidobacteraceae bacterium | reverse complement strand
GGGCATAGGCCGCGGCAGTCCGTTGCTGGCTGCGCAGCGCGAACTTGTCCTGGTCCTGGCGCGAGACGGCGTAGTCGGCGGCCACGTTCTCACCGGTTTCGGGCATCGAGTCCACACCATACTTCTGCTTCAGGAGCGGGTTGACGAAGCGCCAGCCGATCGTGGTGTCGTAAATCTCCGCACTGCGGCTGAAGGCCGCATCGGCCTTGGGCATCACGAACGGCGCGCGCGACATCGACTCGACGCCGCCCGCGATGATCAGCTCCGCCTCGCCCGTGCGGATGAGCCGTGCCGCCGTAGCAATGGCGTCCAGGCCCGATCCGCACAGCCGGTTGATCGTGGCACCCGGAACCTCCACCGGCAGACCGCCCAGCAGCGCCGCCATGCGTGCGACGTTGCGATTGTCCTCGCCAGCCTGATTCGCGCAGCCGAGCAGTACGTCCTCGATCGCCGAGCGATCGAGGCTCGGATTGCGTGCCAGCAGAGCGGCGATCGGGATCGCCGCCAGGTCATCCGGGCGGACCGCGGCAAGGGCGCCACCGTATCGCCCGATCGGCGTCCGCACGGCATCACAGATGAAAGCCTCGCTCATGGATCAGCCTCGTCCCAGTCAGTCTGTACCGGAGAGCCATGATAGCGCCGCGGCCCTCCGCACGGGCTGGTGCACCCGGCCCCGGCTCGCACCGTTCGGGGGCGTCCGATCCTGGCGCCGTACGTCCTGGATGCTCCCAGGCCACTGTCCGACTGGCATGCCGGTTGCAGCGTCGTCCAAGCAACCAGCCGGGAGAATCGCATGCTGATCCGGGATGCGCGGGAGGCCGACTTGCCCGGCCTCCTCGGCATCTACAACGAGGTCATTGCGACCTCCACCGCCGTCTACAGCTCGCTGCCGGTCTCCCTGGAGGACCGGCTCGATTGGTGGCGCCGCCGGGTGGCCGCGGGCTATCCGGTGTTCGCGGCGACCGAGGGCGCCGGCGTGCTCGGCTTCGCTTCATTCGGCGAATTCAGGGCAGGCCCCGGCTATCGCTTCACGGTGGAGCATACGGTGCATGTGCGGGCCGACTGCCGCGGGCGCGGCATCGGGCAGATTCTGATGTCCGCTCTGTTCGTGCGCGCCCAACAGCTGGGCAAGCACGTCATGATCGCCGGTGTGGATGCGGCCAATACCGCCTCCATCCGCTTTCACGAGCGCCTCGGCTTCGAGCGCGTGGGGCATCTACGCGAGACGGGATTCAAGTTCGACCGCTGGCTGGACCTGGTGTTCCTGCAGCGCCTGATCGGGGCATCCCCGGCGAAAAACCCCGCTGAGTGACTCTCAGTCCTGCCCTGCGCAGGTAAACTGCAGCGGATGTTTCCATCGTTGCCGCCCGTCACGCGGGCCATCATCTTCATCAACGTGCTGGTATTTCTGCTGCAGCACCTGCCCGGGCTGCAGCTCGATGCCTACTTCGCGCTGTGGCCGGTGGGGACGCAGTTCGAGCCGTGGCAGTTGCTGACCTATGCATTCCTGCACGGCAGCCTCGCGCACATCTTTTTCAACATGTTCGCGCTGTACATGTTCGGCGGCGCGCTGGAGAGCTTCTGGGGTCCGCGCCGCTTCCTGCTGTTCTATTTCGTCAGCGTGCTGGCCGCAGCGGCTACCCAGCTGGCCGTGCAGTGGCTGTCGCAGGGCGGTGAGCCGGTCATCGGCGCCTCCGGCGGCATCTTCGGGCTGTTGCTGGCGTTCGCGTGGTTTTTCCCCAGGCAACGCATTCTGCTGCTCTTTCCGCCGATTCCCATGCCTGCATGGCTGTTCGTGACGCTGTACGGGGTGCTCGAGCTGGTGTTGGGAGTCAGCGGCGCCCAGTCGAGCGTGGCGCACTTTGCGCACCTGGGCGGGATGCTCGGCGGCGCGCTGATGATCCTAATCTGGCGAGCCCAGGATGCCTCCCGGGCGCCGCACCGGCGATTTTGAGCGACCCGCTACCCGCGGGTGCTCGTCTCATGAGCCCGCTGCCCTGAACAGGAGCCGACAGTGTCCAACGACCTCGAGCCGCAGCAGATCGAGCTCGCGTACGAGCTGATCCGACCCCACATCCGCCACACGCCCATCCTCGAGGTGGACGCGCGGGACTTCGGGCTGCCGCGGCGCACGTTGGGGCTGAAGCTCGAGCTGCTGCAACACGGCGGCTCGTTCAAGGCGCGCGGCGCCTTCACCAACCTGTTGCTGCGCAAGGTGCCGCCCGCGGGCGTCGTAGCTGCCTCGGGTGGCAATCATGGCGTGGCGGTTGCGCTGGCCGCGCGCAGGCTCGGTGTGCGGGCCAGGATTTTCGTCCCCGCGGTCTCTGCCGCAGCCAAGCAAGAGCAGATCCGCCGTCTCGGAGCGGAGCTCGTGGTCGGCGGCGAGCGTTATGCCGACGCTCTGGAGGCGAGTCAGCGCTGGATCGAGTCCTCCGGCGCGCTCGAGGTCCACGCGTATGACCAGAGGGAGACCCTTCTGGGGCAGGGAACTCTCGGCCTGGAGCTCGAACGGCAGGCGGAGCTGCCTGACACGCTGCTGGTCGCCGTGGGCGGCGGAGGCCTGATCGGTGGACTGGCGGCATGGTTCCGCGGTCGAGTGAAGCTGGTCTCAGTTGAGCCCGTAGCAGCACCGACCCTGGCGAAGGCTCTGGCGGCGGGTCGTCCGGTTGACGCGGAGGCCGGCGGCATCGCCGCGGACTCACTCGCTCCGCGGCGTGTCGGCGAGCTGATGTTTCCGCTTGCACAGCAATTCGTCAGCGACGCCGTCCTGGTCGAGGATGCGGCCATCCGTGATGCCCAGCGCCTCCTGTGGCAGCAGGCCCGAATTGCCGCCGAGCCCGGTGGCGCCGCCGCGCTTGCCGCTCTCGCCAGCGGCCGCTACGTCCCGCGCGCGGGCGAGCGCGTGTCGGTGGTGATCTGTGGCGGCAATACCGGCGCGGTCAGCTTGGATTGATCCGCACCGGCCCGCGATGGGTTCCGCAGGCGTCGCACAGCAGCTGCTCCCCCAATTGTGTGCGCCCGAACACTCGTCCGTCAGGCAGCGAGATCCAGTTGCCGCCGCCCTGCACCTGCAGGTCAATGAGGCGCACGTGCAACGCGCAAGCCGGGTTTGCGCAGAAGGGCGCTCCACGCTCGAGCTCGTTGTGAACCACGAAGGAGTCCTCGGCGCCCCAGCTCAGGTGCGCGGGGTTGGCGGCATCGTGGCTCCACGACTGCATGCGGGCTCGCTTCGATCCGTGTCGGAGGTCGCGCGCAGTCTGGGTGGGTGGTTTGACGCACCCATGACAGCGCAATGGCAAATCGATGACACGGTCAAGCCGGCCTGCCAGCCTGTCTAGATAAGTATCTTAACTGATGGATATTACGAAAGAATTTCAGTCGGGTTGGTCGGGCATCCACAGCTCCGGCGCGCCGCGCCGCGGGGTCTCCCTCGCGCGATGCCGCGGGTGGGCCGCGCACCTCCACAGTGAAGCCAGGAAGAGCCTGCGCCGGTGACGCCCATGAATCGACCTCCGCCGTCTTGAATTTCGCGCAGCGGGCCGTTCACAATCGCGCGCCCGCAAACAGCGGTAAGAATCAAAGGCATCTGCCCGCTGGCACAGGTGAATGGTGCGACAGCGGGTCAGCGCGGCGGGAACTTTTGTACGGGCCTTGTCTCTACAGCGCCATCCTATGATCAAGACGGAACATTTGAGCAAGCGTTACGACTCGCTGGTTGCGGTCGACGATGTGACCTTTGAGGTGGGGCCGGGCGAGGTGCTCGGCTTCCTGGGTCCGAACGGCGCGGGCAAGACCACCACGATGCGCATGCTGGCAGGCTTCGTCACGCCGACGGCGGGACAGGCCAGCATCTGCGGTCACGACATCCTGACAGACCCGCTGGCGGCGAAGGCGAGCCTCGGGTACCTGCCCGAAGGCGCCCCAACCTATGGCGAGATGACCGTGCGCAGTTTCCTCGGCTTCATCGCCGACCTGCGCCAGCTCGCGGGCGAGCGGCGTGTGGCCCGACTGGATTATGTGATCGGGCGGCTGCAGCTCGAGTCGGTCCTCGAGCAGACGATCGAAACCCTGTCGAAGGGATTCCGGCGCCGCGTCGGGCTGGCTCAGGCCATCGTGCACGATCCGCCCGTGCTCGTCCTCGATGAGCCCACCGACGGACTCGACCCCAACCAGAAGCACGAGGTGCGCACGCTGATCAACGAGATGGCGCGCAACAAGATCATCGTGATCTCCACGCATATCCTCGAGGAGGTCGATGCGGTCTGCACCCGAGCCATCATCATCGCCCGCGGGCGTATCGTGGCTGACGACACTCCGCTCGCCCTCGCGGGCAAGTCCCGCTACCACAACGCTGTGTCACTGCAGCTCGAGCGGGCCGACCAGCTCGAGGCCGCACGCACGGCAGTCCGCGCGCTGCCGTCCGTCGCCGAAGTGGAAGTCAGCGTGCGCGATGCGCGGATTACGGCGCTGCCGCGCGCCGGCGCGACGATCCTTGCGGCAGTCTCTGAGCTCGCGGGCCGCGAAGGACTGAAGCTCAAGGAGCTGCACCTGGAATCGGGCCGCCTCGACGAAGTATTCCGGACCATCACCGCTTAGCGCTGGAGCGGGGCCACCGACCGAAAGGACACCATGCGTAACGTGGGCATCATCATGCGCCGCGAGCTCGCGAGCTATTTCGCGACGCCGCTTGCGTATGTCTTCATCCTCATTTTCCTCGTGCTGGCGAACTTCTTCACGTTCTCGCTCGGCGGCTTCTTCGAGCGCGACCAGTCCGATCTGCAGCCCTTCTTCACCTACCATCCGTGGCTGTACCTGTTCCTCGTGCCGGCACTGTCCATGCGGCTGTGGGCGGAGGAGCGCAAATCCGGCAGCATCGAGCTGCTGATGACCCAGCCGGTGACGCTGTGGGAGGCGGTGCTGGGCAAGTTCTTCGCCGCCTGGCTGTTCACGGCGCTTGCCCTCGCGCTGACCTTTCCCCTGTGGATCACCGTCAACTACCTCGGCAAGCCCGACAACGGCACCATCCTCGCGGCCTACTTCGGAAGCCTGCTGCTGGCCGGCGGATTCCTCGCCATCGGCTCGTGCACTTCGGCGCTGACCCGCAATCAGGTGATCGCATTCATCCTCGGCGTGGTCGTGTGCTTCGGTTTCGTGCTGGCCGGGTTCCCCCCGCTGCTGAACCTGCTGACCGGCTGGGTACCTCAGGTGGTCGTGGATGCGATCGCCTCGTTGTCGTTCCTGACCCACTTCGAGTCGATCGCCAAAGGCGTGATCGATGTGCGCGACCTGCTCTACTTCGCGATGCTCATCGGATTCTTTCTGCTCGCGACCTCGATCGCGCTCGACCTGCGCAAGGCGAACTAGCGGGAGCTCTGCAAGGACATGACCAATCGCTCAACTCTCGGCGGCGGTGCATTGCTGGCGCTCGCGCTGCTGTTCATCGGCCTGACCATTCTGTTCAACCATGCGCTGCTCGGCTGGCGCCTGGATCTCACGCAGAACCATCTTTACACGACCGCCCCGGGCACCGACCGCATCCTCAAGAGCATCAAGGAGCCGATCAATCTCTATTTCTTCTACTCCGAGAAGACCGCCTCGCAGCTCTGGGAGATCAAGACCTACGCGGTGCGCGTACGCGAGCTGCTGCAGGAGCTGGCCAACCGCTCCGGCGGCAAGCTGAAGCTGCATATCATCGATCCGCAACCCTTCTCCGAGGATGAGGACCGGGCATCCGAGCTGGGCGTGCGCGGCACGCCGATCGGCCAGTCGGGCGCGCAGTTGTACTTCGGGCTGGCTGGGACCAACTCCACGGACGGACACGATGCGATCGAGTTTTTCGATCCCCACAAGGAGTCGTTCCTCGAGTACGACGTCATGAAGCTGATCTACGGGCTCGCGAATCCCAAGAAGCCCGTGCTCGCCTGGCTCTCCAGCCTGCCGATGACCGCGGGCTTCGACCCGCAGAGCGGGCAGATGCGCGAGCCCTGGGCCGTCTACGGCGAGGCACAGCAACTCTTCGACGTGCGTCCGCTCGAGTCCGGCGCGACCCGGATCGATCCCGATGTCAACGTTCTCGTGCTGGTGCATCCCAAGAACCTCGCACCGGCCACGCAGTTCGCCATCGACCAGTTCGCGCTGCGTGGCGGACACATCGTGGCGTTCGTGGACCCGCTCGCCGAGGCGGACCGCTCCGGCGCCGATCCGCACAACCCGATGGCCGCGATGGCCGCCGATCGCTCCTCGCAGCTCGGCAATCTCCTCAGCGCCTGGGGAGTGCAGTTCGATCCGCACCAGGTGGTCGCCGACCGCGCGCGGGCACTGTCCGTGACGATGCGGCGCGGCGAGGAGCCCGTGCCGCATCTCGGGATCCTGGGACTCACCGCGGCCGACTTCACCGGCAGCGATGTCATCCTGGCGGGGCTCTCGAACGTGAACGTCGCAACCGCCGGGCATCTCGAGCCGGTCAAGGGTGCCAAGACGCGCTTCGAGCCGCTGCTTCGCTCGAGCGATGATGCGGAGCTTCTGCCGACGCAGCGCTTTGCGATGCTGTTTGACCCCTCGACGCTGCGAGATGGGTTCAAGGCAACCGGGCAGCGCTACACCCTCGCCGCGCGGGTCACCGGCGAGGCGAAGTCGGCATTTCCCGCCGGCCCACCGCAGGGCGTGACGTTGCCCGCAGGCCAGGCCGCACTGAAGGAATCGGCCAAGCCACTCAATCTCGTGGTGTTCGCCGATACGGACATGCTGTCCGACTACCTCTGGGTGCGTGAGCAGGACCTCCTCGGTCAGCGCCTGCAGCAGGCCTGGGCCAACAACGGCGACCTGGTCCTCAACACGTTGGACAACCTCGCGGGCAGCGCAGACCTGATCAGCGTGCGTGGCCGCGCCAGCTTCAGCCGCCCCTTCGACCGGGTTGAGGCCCTGCGGCGCAGCGCGGACGACCGCTTCCGCGCCAAGGAACAGGAGCTCGAGAAGCAACTGCGCGAGACCGAGGACAAGCTGACCGCCTTGCAATCCAAGCGCAGCGACAAATCGTCGCTCATTC
>DASTDD010000084.1:0-12841 GCA_035710545.1 Steroidobacteraceae bacterium | reverse complement strand
CCTCCTTCCTGCAGGGTCTGAAAGCGGAAGCCGCCCGGCAGCTCAATCCCGCGGAAGCGGAGAAGGCACGGCGATGGGGCGAATGGCTTCGCAATGCGCAGGCAAATGCGCAGGCGCTGTATCGCGCCGGCGTGCTGCTGGCGGCCGGAACCGATGCAGCGTACCCGGGTGACATGCAGGGCGAGGGTCTGCACCGTGAGCTCGAGCTGCTCGTTGAAGCCGGCATGACGCCGCTCGAAGCCCTCTCCATCGCGACGCGCAGCGCCGCCCGACTCATCGGCGCGAACGACTGGGGCTCGATCGAAGCGGGCAAGCTCGCCACCTTCATCATCATCGACGGGCGGCCCGACCACGACATCTCGCAATCCCGCAGGGTAGCCGCCGTGTTTGTGCGCGGCAGGAAGATCGACCGCGACGGCCTGCGGCTCGATCGCCAGAATGATCCGGGCTTCGAAGCCATCTCGCCCAGCGACTTCTGAGCCGCGTGAAGCTTGACCGGGAGTCGTCACATCCCTAGCATCAACCTCATTCAAAGCCGCGCCCGTCGCGGCTTTTGCATCTGCGCAGGCCGCGCGGATCCGCGCTCGTACCGGGTCCGACGCGGCCTGTCGTTTTCTGCAGCCCCCGCAACGGCGCTCTGAGCCGAAGGACCGCATCATGCTCGCCACCGCCCGATTGCAGACCATCATCTGGACCTCGAATCTCACCGAAGCCGAACAGTTCTACAGTGATGTGCTCGGCTTGACGCTCCAGGGCAACTCCCATGGCGCTCTGGTCTACGACGTCGGGGGCAGCGAGCTGCGCGTCTCGCCGGTCCTGTCGACTCAACCCTCCGCTCACACGGTGCTGGGATTCGCCGTGTCGGATCTGAGCTCCGTGGTGGCGGTGCTGGCCGCGCGCGGGGTCAAATGGCAGCGCTTTCCAGGGTTTCCACACGATGCCGAAGGCGTGGTGCGGATACCCGACGGGACGAGGGTCGTCTGGCTCCGCGACCCTGACGGCAATCTGTTGTCGATCGTGCAATACGCCTGAGCAGGCCGCTGTTCCAATTCAATTAGGGAAGAGGATGATCGGCAAACCTCGCGAAAAAGCTGTCCCGGCGCCACGCGGGCGGATTGGGCGCATCTGCCACGCGCATCGCCAGCCGGTAAACGATCGTGTTGTATGTCTCTGCCGCGGTCAGGTCGACCGGCTGGCTCAGATCGTCCGCTTGCGCGTGGTAGCGCGTGCTGAACCACTCGTTGAAGGTCGCCACACCCGCGGATCCGGGAGCCGGATAGATCAGAAGCATGACTGACGGTGTTCCCTTGCGCACGAAGTTGTACTGGTCCGAGCGCACGAAGACCAGGTGATCGGCCAGCGGATCCGGCAGGATGTCCACGCCCAACCGGGTCGCGACCGCCCTGACGTCATCGCCGAGCGAGCTTTCGTCTCCGCCGAACACGACGACGTGCTGCAACGGATACAGCGGCAGGAACATGTCGGTGTTGATATCGGCAACGATGTGGCCGGCGTGTCGGGTCGGGTGGGCGGCAAAATAGCGTGATCCGAGCAGTCCCTTCTCCTCGCCACAGACCGCCACGAGGAGAATCGACCGGCGCGGCTTCGACTTCGAAGCATTCAAGCGGTGCGCAATCTCCAGCAGCGAGGCCACGCCCGAGGCGTCATCCATCGCGCCGTGGAAAATCCCATCGCCATGGTCCGGCTTGCCCGTTCCGAGATGATCCAGATGCGCCGACAGCACCACCGCCTGCTCTGCCAGCGACGCATCGCTTCCCGGCAGCTCTGCGACCACGTTCTCTGCGGAAACGCTCGAGAGCTGCGCCTCCACGTGCGCATCGATGCCCGCGGCCAGCCGGAAATGCGGCAAGCGCTGGTGTGCCTCGGCCAGGGCGACCAGCTCGGAGAACCGGTGCCCCGAGCCCGCGAAAAGCTCCTCGGCTTTCGCTTCATCGAAGCTGGCCGAGAACATGGGGCCCTGGTAGCGTCGCAACGCCTTTTCGGAGAGCGCCATGCCCGGCTGAGTGCCGGCGGCCTTCTGCCGCTCCCACGGCACTTCACGATTCTTCGGCGCGATCAGCGAGAGCACGCCGACGGCGCCGGACTCCTCGAGAAAACGCGGCAAGGCTTCGGATACGGCGTGAGCACGCTGCGGACCGGAAAGAGTCTGGGGGCCGCCGGTGAGAAATACGACAACCGCTCCGCGAACGTCGAGGCCCGCAAAATCGTCGTAGCCGGCCTCGGGCAGATGGATGCCGTAGCCCGCGAACACGAGGGGAGCGCGAGTGTCCGTCCGCTGTGGGACGCCCGGTGAGATTTCGACGCTTTCATTGACGTCGAGCGGTGCCGCGCCTTTGGCCCGCGTGAGTCGGACCCGCACCCGGTCCGTCTCGATCGTCTGGACTTCGAAGCGCACGTTCTGGAAATAGCCACTGGTGCCTGCAGGCTTCAGTCCTTCGCGCTCGAACCCGGCGGCGACGTACTCGGCCGCCTTGTGATAACCGGGGCTGCCGGTCAGGCGGCCCTGAAAATCGCTCGAGGCGAGCACCGTGATGTGGCCCCACCAGGCGCTGGTGCTCTTGTCGGGAACCGCGGCCACAGCCGCCGCAACGAAGAGCACGGCGCACGCAGGCAGAAGAAGCTTCGACATCCGGATGCTCCCGTCGCGTTCTGATTTCTCATCGAGGAAGTCCGTTCTTGTATCACGATGGGCGCGCGCCATCCAGTGAGCTGCATCCGCCGGCTGACCGGGCTAGCCGACCCCCAGTCGTCGCGCAACCTCCCGCTGGTACCGGCTCATCCTCAGCTCCTGGCCGCTCTTGAGCACCACGAGGTGATGGCCGTGAAACCATGGATGAATTTCCCTGATGCTGCGCAGGTTCACGATGGTCGATCGGTGGATGCGCACGAAGTCCTGCGGGTTGAGCTTCTGCTCGATGCGCGTCAGGGTCTCCCGAAGCTCGTACGCGTGAGCGCCGACGTGCAGCCGGGCGTAGTTGCCGTCCGCCTCGATCCAGTCGATCTGTGCGGTGTCCACAAAGATCACGTGGCCATCGTGCGCGACCGGCAGCCGCTGCGCGTACGGATTGCGGCCCTCTCCTGCACCCAGCGCCGCAACCACGTTGCGCAGCGCCTCCTGGTTCAGATTTCCCGCGATGTGCTGCCTCGCGCGGCGCAGCGCTTCAGCGAAGCGGGCCTCACTGAAGGGCTTGACCAGGTAGTCGAGTGCATGAGCCTCGAATGCGCGCAACGCGTGCCGATCGTAGGCCGTGACGAAGATCGTCACGGGCATGAGATCGACGCCCACCTGCCGGACGACCTCGAAGCCGTCCATCTCCGGCATCTGGATGTCGAGGAAGACGAGATCCGGCTGCAGCCTGCCGATGGCGGCGATCGCGGTCCGCCCATCGCCGCACTCCGCGACCACTTCGATATCCGCATCGTGGTCGAGCAGCCTCCTCACGGCGCGACGTGCGAGTGGCTCATCGTCGACGACAAGGGCGCGGATTTGCATGCGTCAGCTCAGGCGTACTGTGCAGGCTGCGCAGCCTCGACCCTTCTCAGGGGGAGTGCGAGCCTGACACAGACACCACGTGGCTGCAGGCTGTGCAACTGCACGCTCTGCTCCTCGCCATAGAGCTGCCGCAGGCGGTCCCGGGTGTTGGCCAGGCCCACGCCGCGCCTCGTCATCAGCCGCTCCGGGGCTTCGACCAGGGTGCTGTTCAGGTTGCAGATCTCCAGCATCAGCCAACTCTGATCCTCGAACGCCTTGACCGCAACGACGTCGGTTCCGGAATGCTTCCCGACCCCGTGGCGAATGGCATTCTCCACGAGCGGCTGCAGGATCAGGCTCGGAACGGCGCAATCCAGCAGCCCCTGATCGACCTCCAGATCGATGCTCAGGCGCTCGCCAAAGCGGCGCTGCTGGATTCCCATGTAACAGTCCAGAAATTCCAGCTCCTTGCGCAGCGGAACCTCATTGGTCTGGAAATCCCCGAGACTCGCGCGCAGGAGTTGACTCAGGCGCTGCAGGACATCCTCGGCGCCCTTGGGGTCCTCGCGGACCAGGACGATTGCCGCATGCAGCGTGTTGAACAGGAAGTGAGGTTGGAGTTGGCTGCGCAGTGCCTCGAGTCGCGCCGCTGCGAGCTGCGACTCCAGTTGCGCGGCCTTGAGGCTCCTCTCGCGAGCCTGGCCTTGAATCCGATAGAACTGGGCGACCGCCACCAGGACCCAGTATGTCAGGAAATAAAGTTGGACGTGCTGTGTGAAATAGTGGGCCAGTGCCTGCCCGAACGACATGTCGTAATGACCACGCAGCCAGCCTACGGTTGCCTCGATGACCACCTGCGCGATGCTGAGCACGATGCTTGCACCACCATGAAACGCGAGTGATGACAGCCACTGCCGTGTTTGAATCGGGTGCCGTCGAATGAACCACAGCACCGGGGGGGCCAGCGCCCAGATGAAGCACGACCACCCCAGATAATAGCTGTAGGGGCTGGCCGCGCCGCGTGTAACGTCGTACGCGTACCACTCACTTGCAAAAAGGAATACGACGAGTGCCCAGCTGCCCGCGGCGAGCCATCGCGTGCCAAACGCGCTAGGGATATCGGCGTCATCGATCGCTCTCATCTGCGCTGATCCGCGGTAACACCTCGATGCCGGAGAGGTTCGGTCTGCACATCCTAGCCGCAAAAACCCCCGGTCCGCCGCAATTCGACGCGGCGCTACGTTTCGACCCGTACGGGCGACTACTCATCCCTCCGAACGCGTTGACTGTCCACACCGGGGTGTACGGTACAACGCATGGACCTTTCACGGCCGGATGCAGCGGCCAGCCCGGCGGTTACCGACGATGGACAATGCGCCGTCAGCCGGCTCCCGACGGATCGACGCGCTTTCCTCGCTGGATGCGGCGGTGCCGTAGCCGCACTCACACTGCCTTTTCGACTCGTTGCCGCGGCTCGGGTGAGCGTCACTTCCCGCCCCGCCCCGGACCTATTTGCCCCGAATGCGTGGCTTCGCATCACCTCCGATAACCGCGTGACCGTGATCGCAGAGAAACCCGAGCTCGGACAGGGATCCTGGACCTACAGCGCCATGATGGTTGCCGAGGAGCTCGAGGTGGACTGGGCCATCGTGCAGGTCGAGCAGGCGCCCACCATCCCCTCGATATACAAGGGACTTCGCACCGGAGGCAGCGGTGGCGTCGTGGCGTCGTACGATCCACTACGTCGCGTCGGGGCGCAGGCGCGCGAGATGCTGCGGGAGGCCGCGGCGAGACGCTGGAACGCGGACCGGCGCGATTGCGTAGCGCGACTGGGTGTCATAACCCATACGCCTTCGCGCAGACACCTAACCTATGGAGAACTCGTGGCCGACGCGGCGCGGCTGCGAGTGCCGGAACCGCGCGACATCGCCCTGAAACCCGCATCCGAATTCACCAGCATCGGCCAGCCGCTTCCACGCATTGACCTGCACGGCAAGGTCGATGGCAGAGCGTGCTTCGGCATCGACGTCCGTGTTCCGTCGATGCTCTACGCCGTCATAGCCCGGTGCCCGACTTTCGGCGGACGACTGGACAGCTGGCAGGGCACAGCAGCCGGAGCTCTGCCCGGCGTCGTCGCCGTCTTTCCCGTGATGCCCCTCCCCCGCCGCTACAACACGGCGGGAGGGATCGCGGTCGTGGCAACTTCGACATGGGCCGCCCTGCAGGGACGCAAGGCGCTCGTCATTTCATGGGACAAGGGTACGCTGGAAGGCGAGTGCAGCTCGCGCCTCAAGCAGGCGGCCGAGTCGCTTGCCGCGGCGCCCGCAAAGCACGTTGCGATAGATCGCGGCGATGCGCTGCGTGCATTGGAGAACGCGACAACGAAGCTGGAGGCCTCATATACGTCGTCATTTCAGGCCCACGCGACCATGGAGCCGATGAATACCACGGTTCACGTGCGGGAGGATGCAATCGAAGTATGGTCGCCCACGCAGTTCGCAGAGGAGGTCCAGAGCGAGATTGCCGCTCTCGCGGCGATCGACCGGGACAGGGTTATCGTCCACACCTTGCTCTCCGGTGGCTCATTCGGGCGGCGATATCAGTGGGACTATGCCGCCGAGGCTTGGCAGGTCGCGAACGTCGTGCGAGGTCCAGTGCAGCTTATCTGGACACGCGAGGATGATTTGCAGCACGATTTTTACCGACCTTACAACCATCAACGCCTCACCGCAGCGCTGAACTCATCAGGCCAGCTCGTAGCCTGGTACACGCGGATCGTGACCACGCCCATCGCCGGGACCAATCTCTACACGGATCAGGCAGAGACGCCGCGGAACCTGCGGGATCCCGCGACGATCGCCGAGCTCGAGTGGTTTGGTGCAGACATCGCTCCCTATTCCGTGCCCAATTGCCGCGTGGACTACGTGCCGATGGAGTCAATGGTGCCGCGATCCTGGTGGCGCTCCGTGTCTTCGTCCTACACGGTCTTCGCCCGCGAGTGTTTTCTCGACGAAGTGGCGCGGGCGGCCCGCCTCGATCCATTGCAGTTCCGGCTCGGACTTCTGCCGGATGCAACTGCCGTTGCGCGACGACTGCGTGCTGCACTGCTGCTCCTGGAGAGCAAAGCCCGATGGCACAGCCCACTGGGAGCTGGATTGGGCCGCGGAGTCGCCTGCCGGAGCGGGGATACCGTCAGTGCCCAGGTAGCCGAAGTCAAGGTCGAGGCGGACGGGACTGTTCGCGTCCTTCGCGTGATCAGCGTGGTCGATTGCGGAATAGCCGTGAATCCGGATGGGGTGCGCGCGATGACCGAGGGCGCGATCAACTTCGGCTTGACTGCGGTTCTCAACGCCGAGATCACCGTTCGGGACGGGAGCATTGAACAGAGCAACTTTCACGACTACCGGGTGCTGCGCCTGAATGAGGCACCGGAGATTGAGGTACACATCGTGCCGAGCGACGCGAGGCCGAGTGGTGTGGGCGAGCTGGGTGTCATGCTGATCGGCCCCGCAGTCGTCAACGCCATTTTCGATGCGACGGGAGTCCGAATCAGGCGGCTGCCCGTCGAACGTCAGCTGCTGGCGCGCAGCGAGCGCGCGTCGGCGGAGAGCAGGAACTGAGCAAGACGAGGTGACCCATGCATCGGCGGGACTTCATCAGCCATACTCTGAGCGCAATCACCGCATCAAGTTGCGTGTCCTGGATTCCCGGTGCCGCGACCGCCGGCGTTGTGCCGCGACACATTCTGCTCCTGGGAGGCACGAAATTTCTGGGGCCGGCCCTCGTCGAGGCCGCCATTGCGCGGGGACACACGCCGACCCTGTTCAACCGCGGCGTGACCAACCCGGAGCTGTTCCCGCACGTCGAAAAGCTCAGAGGCTTTCGCAGTCCCGACGAGAGGGATCAGGACCTGTCCGCGCTCGGCCACAGGCACTTTGACGTCGCCATCGATGTGTGGCCGAACAACCCATCCGTGGTGGAGTCGGCAGCCTCGTTCCTGAAGGACAGGGTGGGCCACTATCTATATGTGTCGTCGGTGGCCGCCTATGACAGCAGGGAATTTGCACGGGCGGGCATCGATGAGCATGCGCCCATGGAGCCCTGGAACGGGCCGGGCCGCCAATACAATCGGGGCAAGGCGGAGAGCGAGCGCAGGCTCCATGCCCTCCTTGGCGATCGGGTGACCGTCGTGCGGCCCGGCCCCATCAAGGGAATGCGCGACGACACGCCCGACCTGCTGACCTGGCTCGTGCGGGCGCAACAGGGCGGCCGCCACATTGGGCCCGGAGACGGCCGCGATCCCGTTGAGCTCGTGGACGTGAAGGATGTGGCGAGATTTCTGATGCTCGCCATCGACTTGAAGCTCTACGGCACGTTCAACCTGACGGGCCGGCCGATGTCATTCCAGGATTTTCTCGCCGCCTGCAATGCGGCCACCGCCTCGGACGCGCAGTTCCAGTGGATCCCGCAGAGCTTCCTGCGCGCGCACGGCCTCGAAACGGATTCTGTCCTGAAGACGTTTGCCGGCAACTTTCCCTTGTGGCGCCCGGCGGATGCCCAGCCCGGCCTGTTCCAGATCAGCAGTGACAAGGCTTTTCGCGCCGGCTGGCAGACGCGGCCCTTCCCGGAGACCGCCCTGGACTGTCTGGTCTACTTCCGCAGCCTGCGCGAGGGTCCGTGGGATGACTACCTATCCGCGGAAAAGGAACAACAGGTGCTCTCTGCATGGCGGCCGCATGCCTGAGGCGATCGCAGTCGCCCACACCGCCTGCGCGACCACGATGCGGTGCCGGGCCGGTTGATGTTGGGCAGCAGAGCCTGACCGCGCTGCTGGCGGCCGCCAGGCTGTCGATGTTTCACTTCGTGGCGTGCCGCTGCAGCCGCGAGCCGAGCCACTTGTAGATCTTGCCGCCACGCATGACGAACACGACGCGGCGGACCGCCGTGATGTCCTCAAGTGGGTTTCCGTCCAGGGCGATGATGTCTGCCGCATAGCCGGGCGCGAGCCGCCCGAGCTCCTTGTCCAGGCCGATGGCCTCCGCGGCAAGGGAGTTGGCCGAGACCAGCGCGGCCATGGGCGACTGCCCGCAATGCTGCACGCGACCGATGAACTCCTCAGCGTTGTGTCCATGGGCGCCGGCAGTCGCGTCCGTGCCAAATACGAGCTTGGCACCGGGCATATGGACCAACCTGGTGCAGACCGCGAAGTCCTCCGGCATGTCCCGCAGCATCACCGTCATGCCCTCCACGGTATACCCCTCGATACCGATATAACGGCTCTGATTCTCGATGTAGTTCTGGACGACCAGGCCGACCTGTGGAGTGAGGTAGGCGCCGGCCTGCACGGCGACCTGCAGCTCTTCCGGAGTGGCGTAAGTGGCGTGCTCGATCTCACGGCAGCCCGCACGGGCCGCCACCGCCACCTGGCCGCGGTAGGCGTGCACCATCGAGCGCAGGCCCACTGCCTTGGCCTCACTGCACAGCGCATCCAGCTGCTCCGGTGTCAGCGTGGGTTTGGCGCCGACGCGCTGACTCGATGAGGCGAATATCTTGATCAGGTCCGCCCCCTGCTCCTTGCGCTCCCGCACCATCGCGCGCAGCTGGTCGGGGGTGGCCGAGCTGAGATTACCTTCGATCGGAGCGAGTGAGGTCAGCAGCCGCGGTCCGGGAAAATCGTGATCGCGGATCGCATCCCGCAAGGGTCCCTCGCTGGGATCGCCGACGCTCTGCACGGTCGTGAACCCGGCCATCAAGGTGCGCCAGGCGGCGTCCGCCATTTCCAGCGCTGCCTCGGCCGGCGGCTCCTTGGAGGTCGCCAGGTGCCCCGTGCGATCGAAGTGAGAAGCTATGTGCACGTGAGCATCGATCCAGCCGGGCAACACGGTATAGCCGCGCAGATCGATCGCGGTCGCATTTACAGGCCCGGAGAGCGAGGCGATCTTGCCGTCCTTGACGTGGATGCGCGCCTCATGCAGCGTCCCGCCCACGCCATCGAACGCCCGGTCCGTGATGAGCACGGTCGGGCCCTCGGAAGGGGTGTTCGCTGCAGACGAATCCACCTGATGCGAGAGCAGCGTGGTGAAGAGACACAGGGCGGCGATCGATTTCCTGTCCATCCGACGATCCCCCACACGTCTAGGTCAATAGACCTATCTTACCAAGATTCTCCGGGCCGAGGCGTGCACCGAACGTTGACAGAGGCCGGCTTTGTATATGTAATGCCCGCGGTGAGCCGCGGCGCAGACCGAACCAATCCCCCATACATCACAGCCGCCACGATCCGGCGTCTGACACCAATGAGCGCATTGGTCGCCGCGCTGCGCGAAGCCTTTGCGCGCGAGGAGTCGGTTCCACCGCGACAGCAGTATCAGCTTCCACGCAGCTCAACACTGCTATTGATGCCGGCATGGCGCAGCGGCGGCGACGCTGGCGTAAAGATCGTCACGGTCTATCCACACGCAAGTCCCTCGGTGCAGGCCACCTACGTACTGATTAGTGGCGAAGACGGTCGACCCAAGGCAGTAATGGATGGCGCAATGCTTACCGCGCGTAGGACGGCTGCAGCCTCGGCCCTGGCGGCGGACATGCTGGCGCGGCCTGATGCGGCAACCCTGTTGATGCTTGGCACCGGAACTCTCGCGCCCCATTTGATCGAAGCGCATCGCAGCGTTCGACCCATTCGTCGGGTGCTGCTCTGGGGCCGGGATCACCGCAAGGCCGAAGCGCTTGCGGCGGGCATGAACGACACGAGAATCGAAGTACGGGCGGTGCCGGATCGTCTGGCAGCCATCGGGGAGGCGGACATCATCTCCGCGGCGACGCTGGCCTCCACTCCCCTGATACCGGGACAGCTGGTCAGAGCCGGAACTCACATCGATCTCGTGGGCGCCTTCAGGCCGGAGATGTGCGAGGCCGACGTTGCATGCCTGGGCCGTGCGCGGGTGTTTGTCGATACGCGCAAGGGAGTGCTCGAGGAAGGTGGCGACGTGCTTCAAGCCATCGCGGCGGGTGTCATGACCCGGGAGAAGATCGAGGCCGAGTTGGTGGAGCTGTGCTCCGGGCGCCATGGCGGCCGCGGGGCCGATGAATCGGCGATCACCGTGTTCAAGTCGGTCGGCGCTGCGATCGAGGACCTGGCGGCGGCGGAGCTGGTGTTTGCCGCCTGGGGTGCCGAGCCGGAAATCTGAGCGTGTGGCGCGCGGCGATGCCGCACGCCACACGTGCCTTCCCTCAGGGCTTCAGTTGTGCGCGGATCTCTCCCGGCTTGTGCGCCTCGCTGTGCACATTCACGTACAGGTCGCCGTTCTTGAAACTCTGGTATTGCTCGTCGGTCAGCTTGGAGCCTTTCGGCACCGTCCACGTCCCGTTCGCGCCCTTGGTCAGCGTGATGATGGGCGGGCCAGCCTGGCCGATTGGGCCGAGATGAATGTGCGCGACCGTTCCCTCGATTCCCTGCGTCTTGATGGTCCCGCTCACGGTCTTGTCCTTGTGGATGTGAATGGTCCCCATGCCAGTCGCCGACGTCGTGACAGGAGGGGTTTCCTCCGCGCCGGTCAGATTGACTTTGACGTCCTCGGCGGCCGCGGACACCGTGACCAGAAGCAGCGCCGTAGCCGTCAGGGCGCCCAGACCGCTGCGCAGCCTCGAGTAGGCAGAAACTACTTTCATCGTCGTCTCCTTGCGGTGAAGCGAATGGATTGCCGAGTCGGTCGCGCGGTCGGAAGCCATCGCCATGCGCAGCGACTGACTCAAAATCTTGCGCCCGCAAAGTGTAGCATTTGCGCTGCACTTGCGTAGATTGCCTCCCGGACCGAGCGCAGGGCGGCGCTCCTGGGCTCGGACACCGGCAATGGCAGGTCCTGCTCGCGCAGCTGCCCGAGCACGAACCCCGCCAACACCCGCCCGAAGGTCGTCCCCGGCCCGATGCCGCGGCCGTTGTAGCCATTGACTCCAACCACGTGCGGCGCGAAGACGTGGAAGCGCGGAAGATTGTCCGCGGTCATGCCGATGTGTCCGAACCAGCCGCTCTCGAACTCGAGACGCCCCAGCTGCGGGAATATCCTGCGTACCGCCCGCAGCGCCCATTGCCGGTGCACGGCGGCGCCGCTGCCGCGCAGCGAGCCGACACTGCCGAATATCAGTCTGCCGGCCGAATCGAGCCGAAACGACGACAGCACCGCCCGGGTGTCCCACGCCCCCTCGCCTCCGGGAAGGATCGACTCGCGCACTGCCCGGTCCAGCGGCGGCAGGGCGAAGTTGAAATAAGGCAGATGCACCTGCTCCCTGCGCACGATGTCCCAAGGACCGGTCGCATAGGCATCCGTAGCTATGACCACCCAATGCGCGCGGACGCTGCCCGACGGAGTCCGCACCCTCCAGCCGCCCTCGTCCGCCACAACGGCCGTTGCGGGACTGCGGACAAATATTTTCGCTCCCTCATTCAGCGCAGCAGCCGCCAACCCGCGCGCATAGGCCAGTGGCTGGATGGTGCCGGCGCGCGGATCGAACAGCGCGCCGGAGAAAGTTGAGGATCCGGTGCGCTTGCCGGTCTCCGTCGCATCCAGCAGTTCCACCGGCGCAGAGCGAGCCCTCCACTGCGCCGCACGCTGCCGCAGCTCCGCGAGACCACGGCGACCCACACCGCAGTGCAGGGTGCCGCGGCGGACCGCTTCACACTCGATCGAGTACTTTGAGATGATGTTGAATACGAGGGCGGGCGCCTCGGACAGCAGTCGCAGCAGACGCTCGCCGTGCTCCGGACCGAGCCGCGCCACAACCGTGTCCGGCATGACCCACATACCGGCGTTCACGAGCCCGACATTGCGTCCGGAGCCGCCGAAGCCGATGTCAGCTGCCTCCAGCACGACCACCGGCACACGGCTTTCACTCAGGCACAGCGCCGTCGACAGCCCCGTGTATCCTGCGCCGATCACGACGACGTCGGTGCTCAGATCGCCCTCCAGAGAACCCGGCAGCGGCAAGCCCGATGCCGTCCTCTCCCAGAGTCCGTGAGTCAGGGAACTGTGCTGGGCCGAGCCGGCATGATCTCCTGCTTTCATCTCACACTCGCCAGTTTGCGCATGCTCCGTGGCAGATTAGAGCGGTTGCTCTATTTTTGGGCGGCTGCTAGAGTAACCCACGGCGATGGAATCGCCTAGAAGAGCAGACCGGGACCGACCGCGGCCTTGAAATCGACAGCAGCAATGCCCTCCCCCGCTGCGATCATGTACCTCATCGTGGCCTGCTGAATGGCCACCGCACCGCTCGCAGGCCTGAAAGTACTGGAGCTCGCCCGCATCCTCGCGGGTCCACGGGCCGGCAGAGCGCGCCGCCAGCATGAATGATCTC
>DASTDD010000083.1:0-10366 GCA_035710545.1 Steroidobacteraceae bacterium | reverse complement strand
GCGAGTGTCGTCACGATGCCCTTCCTCGACCCTGACGGCGCTCGCATGCGCTCCTGAGGCGGACGGCCTCGCCCTTCGGCCCGCAGCTTCAGCGGCGCCCGACGGACATCACGCCATGGACCTCTGATATCGCACCAGCGGGTCGAATCCCGGCTCGTACTGTGTGCCGGCGACGACCTCCAGAAACAGCGTGAAGATCTCGGCCTGCGAGTTGATGTCCAGCTTGGAGTAGATGTGCTTGCGATGCACCTTGACGGTGCTGACGGCGATCTCCAGGCGTTGAGCGATCAGGTCGACCGAATTTCCGCGTAGCAGGTGCTGCAGGATCTCGTACTCGCGCTCCGTAAGGATCGAGCGGCCGAAATTCAGGCGAACATTCTCGATGTGGCGGTGGTGATCGCCGTCGGCCTGAGCAGCCTGCGCAGGGGCGCCGGCATCCGGTGACAGCGCGTGCCAGGTCGCGCTCAGCGCCGCCGTCACCAACGGTGCGATGACCCGCGCCCCGTCGAGCTCTGCGGCACCGAAATGACTCTTGCCGATGGTCCGGCTGAGCGAGAGATTGAGGTGCCCGCCCTCGCCGTCGGCACAGCAGAAGCACATCTCGTCGATCAGCCCGGCCGACTGATAGTGCACCTTGTAATACTCGCTGGAGGCAAAGTCCTCCTCGATGACGTCCCGCAGGGAGACCAGGCCCTGCTGGGAGCAGTACTCGCTGCGCAGGTAGAACGGGTCGAGCGCATAGTGACCCAGCAGGTAATCCTCCACCGTGTTGGCTCGGTGCTTGTGATCGGGACGCCCGTACAGCAGCTGCGGCGAGGCGGCCTCCGGGTAACGCAGGATCAGTATGCTGTCCACGTTGAGCCGATCCACCAGCTCATCGGCGAGCCCGATCATGGTGGCCGTCGTGAAGCTGCCGGCACACAGCGCACCGAGTCTTGCATACCATTCGGCTGAGGCGATGACCGCCCTGGACAGGCCGCGTTTTCTGGATCGCACGGACATCGATGATCTAGAGGCGACGCCAGTCCTTCTGGATCTCGCGCGCCGCGTTGTGGCCGGAAATGCCCGAGACTCCGCCGCCCGGATGCGTGGTGGAGCCGCACAGGTACAGAGCCCGCAGCGGGGTGCGGTAATTGGCGAAGTGCGGCGCGGGCCGCTTGAAGAACAGCTGGTCGATGGACAGCTCGCCGTGAAAGATATGTCCGTTCGGGCTGCCGATCAGGCGTTCGATGTCCGGCGGGACCAGCACCTGCATGGCAATGATGTCCTGGCGGAAATTCGGCGCGAACTCCTCCAGGGCATCGAGCACGCGATCGGCGAACTTCTGGCGATGGTCCTCCCAGCTGGCGCCGCCCTTGAGCGTGTAGGGCGCGTGGCCGCAGAACAGATTCAGGACGTGCTTGCCCGGCGGCGCGAGCGTCCTGTCAACGGTCGTCGGAGCGGTGACCGTCACGAACGGGCGCTGTGAGTACCAGCCCTGTTTCGCATCGGCGTACGCCTGCTCCAGGTAGGCGACGTCGGGTGCGACATGCGCATAGGAAGGATAGTCGAAACCGCAGAGGTCCTTGTTGAAGGCCGTGAACCGCGGCAGCCGCTCGCATGCGATGTTCAGCTTCGCAGCGGCTGACTCCGTGCGAAAAGTCTCGACATGCCAGCGGAAGTCATCGGGTATTTCCGCCCCGTTGATCATTCGCGTGAACAGCAGCTTGGCGCTGACATTCGCCGCCACCACCCGGGCGTGGAACTCGCGTCCGTCACTGCAGACCACGCCGGTCGCACGGCCGTTGCGTGTCTCGATGTGATCGACCCCGGCATCCGTCACGATGTGCATTCCGTGCGTGACACCGGATTGCGCGATGGTCTCGGAGATCTTCCCCATGCCTCCTTCCACGAAGCCCCAGCCCCCCGCCCCGGCGTGCTCTCCCATCAGATGGTGCAGCAGGATGTAGGCGGATCCCGGGGTCTTCGGTCCCTGAAAACTGCCGATCCCGGAGTAGTAGGCATAAACGCCTTTCAGGACATCCGACTCGAACCATTCGGACAGGAAGTCATAGGCGCTCATCGTCATGATGTCGTAGAGGCCGTAGAACTCCTTGAGCGACTTGCGGTTCTGCAGGACGAAGCCGGCGATGTCGGTCAGTCCCTTGAGCGACAGATCCTGAGGATCGATCGGCGTCTGCAGCATGAGCCGCCGGGCGGCCTCGGCAATGCGGTCCAGGTAGGCCTTGAAGCGTGGATACTGGCGCGCATCCCGCTGCGAGAAACGGGCGATCTCCGCGACATTGCGCTCCTCATCGCCGGTGAACAGGAAGTAGTTGCCGCCGGCAAGGGGCGTGAACATGTCGGTCGCGGGCAGGATCTTCAGGCCGAATCTCTCCAGCTCCAGCTCGCGGATGATCTTCGGATGCAACAGGCTCATCAGATAGGAGAACGTGGAGGCCCGGAAGCCAGGGGCGAACTCCAGGGTGACGGCAGCGCCGCCAACATGCGGGTTGCGCTCGAGAACGAGCACGCTCCTTCCCGCGCGGGCCAGGTATGCGCCGCATACGAGGCCATTGTGGCCTCCGCCTACGATGATGACATCGTACCTGGAAGGAGTCTGCATACTGAGCCGTCACGCCCTCTGTGTCATGCGCGGACCCCGCGGGGGCGCGTAGTGTCGATTCGAATTCACGCCTGAACGAACTCATCGGCCGAGATTTCCAGCACGACCGCCCGGCGCCGGCTCGCGAATTCCCGCAGGGCCTTGCGAAGCGATTCGGGCGAGGTGATCCGGCGGTGTGGATGCCCATAGGCGCGGGCAATGTGCGCGAAGTCCGGGGGTCGCACGTCGACACCCTCCGGCTCGATGCCCGCAATGGTCATGGCATTGCGGATCTCCCCATAGCCCTGGTTGTTCCAGATGAGAACCGCGGTCCAGGCGCCCACATCGCCCAGTGTTGCGAGCTCGCTGAGCGAGAACTGCAGGCCGCCATCTCCCACGATGCACACGACCGGCCGGTCCGGGGCCGCGAGGCTTGCACCCGTGGAAGCCGGCAACGCGTAGCCCAGCGTGCCGTAGCCCGTCGCGGAGTTGAACCAGGAGCCCGGCGACTGGGCGTTGAAGCCGAGGTTGCCGGCGTACACCAGCTGAGTCGAGTCTCCGACGAGGACAGGGTCAGGCAGCGTGTCACGGATCAAGTCGAGCAGGTCGACGTGACGTCGCAGAGCCGGCGAGAATGCGGCGAGCGCCTCCAGTCCCTCGCTGCGCGCGGTGGCCGCGCAAGCGGCGCCGCCACTCTCCCTGGCAGGGCCGAGGTCACGCGACTCCAGCAGGCCGAGTGTTGCCCGCGCATCGCCGCGGATGCCGAGCGCGGGGGTGGCACCGCGGTCAAGCTGATCCGGATCGATGTCGATGCGAATCAACCGGGGGGGATTTGGAAAATCCGCGCGCATGTCGATCGAGTAGTCGGTAGGTCCTATCTCCGTACCCACCGCCAGCACGGCATCGGCGGAGGCCACCAGACTTCGCACGGGCGCAAGCATCGGACTGATCGGCACCGCGAGCGGGTGACCTGGGCTGAGCATTCCACGCGCATTCGCAGTCATCACCACCGGCGCATCCAGACGCTCTGCGAGACGCTTGAGCTCACTGGCGGCGCGGATGGCACCGCCGCCTGCCAGGATCACCGGTCGGCGTGCGCCCCGAAGAATGCCGGCCGCCGCATCCACCAGAGTCGGCTCGGGGCCACGTGCCGACCGGATCACCTCCGGCAGCGGCAGGCCATTGGCGTCCGCCGCGAGAACATCGAGCGGGATCTCGATGTACACAGGACGTGGGCGCGCGGCGTTGAACACAGAGAAGGCGTTGCCAAGCGCCCGCGGCAAGTCATCCGGCTTTGCGACGGCAAAAGCCTCCGCGGCGACGCCGCTCGCCACACCTATCTGGTTGGGCAGCTCATGCAGGAAGCCACAGCCGCTACGGCCCTCTCCGAGGCGGTTCTGGCTGGAGATCACCAGCACGGGAATCGAGTCCCCATAGGCCTGACCCATCGCCGTCGCGATGTTGGTCAGGCCCGGCCCGGTGATGGTGAAGCACACGCCCGGACGGCCGCTGAGGCGCGCGTAGCCATCGGCCATGAACCCGAGCCCCTGCTCGTGGCGGCCTGTGATGTGTCGGATCGGGCCATGCGCCAGACCGCGATACAGCTCGAGGTTGTGGACACCGGGAATCCCGAATACGTGGCGCACTCCCTGGGCGTGCAGCGCCTCGATCAGGTACAGCCCCAGCTTCTTCATTTCCGCCACCGGCTAGCTGACATAGTCAGACCTCATGGAGCGGCGCCCGGCAATGCGTGACCAGTCGAGAGGCTCGACCCGGGGCAGCATCCACAACCATCCCACCAGCCCGAGTACATTTATCGCCCCAGCCAGGGCGAAAGCGCTCGAGAACTCGCCCGTCGCATCCAACAGTATTCCGGTGATGGCCGGAGAAAAGATGCCCGCGAGGTTTCCACACGCGTTCTGCACGCCCACCCAGCGTCCCGTGGCGGCCGGACCGGCAATGATCTGCGGAATGGCGTACACACCCGGTGAGCAGGCACCCATGGCCACCTGAAACACGAACAGACAGGCGATGCATCCCTGGATGGGCAACACGACCATGCCGACCATGCAGCCCATGGAAGCGACGTGGGAGAACGCCATGAGAAACTTGTAGAAAGGGCTCGCCGAACGGCCCGAGCGGGTCCAGGCGCCTACGACCCAGCCGGCCACCAGCGCGCTCACGGCGTTGATCAGGTAGGCGCCGCCGGCGACGACGGCCATGCCCTTCATCGAGAAGCCGCGTGCCTTCACCAGGTAGTCCGGCAACCACGCCAGGATGAAATAGAAATTGTAATTGCTCGCAAAATGACCGAGCGAGGCGCCCCACAAGCCGCGCTGCTGCAGGATCTGCCCGAAGGTGGGGCCGGCGGTGGCGGAGGCCGCCTCCACGCGGGCCGGTGATTGGTTGAGGCGGATCCGGGCCATCGGCCACAGAGTGGCCAGGGAGCAGACTCCGAAGATCACGAAGACAGCCCGCCAGCCGTAGAGCGGCATCAGCATTCCACCGAGCACCGTACCGATAGCGGGTCCCACCAGGTAGCTGAAGCCGAGCACCCCGTTGGCCACGTCGATCTGCGACCGGGGCAACTGGCTGGCGAAGAGCTGCGAGGCGCAGGGGAATCCGGCGCTCTCGCCGATACCCAGCAGCAGACGAAGCAGCAGCAGAGACCAGAATCCGGTGGCGAAGCCGGTCAGCAGCGTGGCTGCCGACCAGATGACGATGCCGGCTGCCAGTACGCGGTGAGCGCCAAAACGCTCACCCAGCCAGCCGGCCGGCACCATCGCCGCCACATAACTGTAGTAGAAAGCCGAGATCAGGAATCCGAGCTGCGTGGCGGACAGCCCGAGCTCGTCGTGGATCAGCGGCACCGCTGTGGCGATATTGCCCCGGTCGATGTAGTTGATCAGCAACGTCCCGGAGACCAGCAGGACCACCAGTACCGGTGGTGTCGGTCGGCGCACGTTCCTTTCATCCCCCATCCGGCCCCCTTGGTCCGCTCACGCCCCATGGTGGCGCACCGGATCGTGCGCCACCATACCCAGTTTCCGGCCCCGCCGCGAACGTGCGCGCGCGGCGTGATCCCCTCAGAACCGCTGTCCGACCTGCAGGCCGATCAGCCGGGGCGGTGCGATCACTTCGTACGTCGCGCCGGGTCCGCAGACCTGGGTCCCGCACTCGGAATACTTGAACAGATCGGCCCGCCGGTCGAACGCGTTCTTGACGAGCAGCTCGATCGAGAGCCCATTGCGCTCCACGCCGAAGAACAGGTTCGTCAAGGCATAGGCGCCCTGATTGCCCCCGAGAGCGATCACGTCCTGGGTGCGAAGCCCGGGAGACACTTCGGTCTGGTAGACCACATCGCCCGCCAGATGCGCCTCCCAGCTCGCCAGCGGGAACACGTAGCGGGCGCCGAAGCTGGTCTTGTACTTCGGAGTCTCCGGCAGCCGGGTCCCCTCGAACGCCAGGGGCGTGAACGGATTCTTGCCCGGCACGACGCAGGGGTTCGTGGTGATCGGATTGCCGTTGGCGTCCAGCGCGCCGCAATAGTTCTGAGTCAGATAGGCATCGGTGTACGTGATGCCGGCCCGGAGTGTCAGTGCCGAGGTTGCGGCCCACTCGGTCTGCAGATCCGCGCCCTTGACGGCGGCGTTGCCCGCATTCGCGATGAGCGGGATGCCGAATTGGCCCTTGAACGTGAACTGGAAGTCGTTCCATTGCTCGTAGTATGCCGACCCGTTCACACGCAGGCGGTTGTCCAGCCATTGCGTCTTGAAGCCGATCTCGTAGTTCTTCAAGAAGTCCGGTGTATAGGGAGGCGCGCCATTGGTGCGGTTGACACCGCCGGGCCGGAATCCCTTGGAGTACGTTGCGTAGACCAGGTGCTGATCGTCGAACTTGTAGGACAGGTTGACTTTGGGCGTCCAGCCCGTGCCCGAGGTACCCGTTCGGATGTCCTCGCAGGGGGCGGTTCCGTGCCATACGGTCGTCGTGAAGCAGATCTGCTGGCCGCTGATGCCGCCTGCGCTCGGTGGCCCACCCGGATACTGCGGCGGCGGCGGTGAAGTGCCGAAAGCGTTCGGCCCGAACCCGTAGAAGCCCTCCAGCGAGTTGTCGAACTTGAAGCGCCGGAAGCCGCCGAGCAACGAGAGCTGGGAAGTGATGTCCCAGGTCACCTCGCCGAACACGGCACTATCGCGGTTCACACGTTGCTCGTTGAGCAGGTATTCGGTGCCGTTGTAGCCGCTCGGCGGATTCGGGTAACCGACCTCATACTGGGGTCGCGTGTTGTCCGGCGTGGCGATGTTGTTGAAGATGTTCTGCAGCTGGCGCTGCTGGTACACGCCCGCGACGAACCGCACCGGATATTCCTTCGGCGAGGTCACGCGCAGCTCGTTGCTGAACTGCTGATACCAGTTTGCCGGGAAATTCACGAATCCCGTGTCCGCCGGCCAGTACTTCGTGTACTGCTGGTAGAAGAACTCGTAGTCCGCGTAATCCGAGGCGCCGTGCGTGTCGCGCTTCAGGAACGCGCCCGCATAGGTGATGTCGAAGTTGCCGATCTTGCCCTGCACCGTCATCGCGGCATCGATCCAGCTGTCCTGGCTGTTCTCGATGGCGTAGTGGGCGACGGACAGCTGGTTCGGAATGGGCGTGCCCACGAACGGCACGCCGTTCGGCCAGTTGACAGGATCGCGATAGGAATTGGCCGGCATCACGTCGGCATTCCAGATCTCCTGCGCAAAGATGCCGCTGTCGTGGGTCTTCTGCGCCATCACCACCGGCGTGATCGTCCAGCTGTCGTTCAGGTCGATCTTGAGGGTGGCCCGGCCGCCGTAGGTGTCGACCGGGTTGTAGTGCTTCTCGACGAAGGGCGCGTTGTTGAAGGTATGTCCGTTGGATGTGGCCTGCTGGAAGACATTGTCGATGTAGCCCGAGTCGCGCTCGTACCAGCCGGCCAGGCGCGCGGCGACGTTCGAGGAGATCGGCAGATTGACGAAGCCTTCGACGATGCCGCCGGCGGTTCCGTTCTTGATCGTGTTTCCCTGGACGTCGTAGCCGGCTGCGAAGTGCGTAGGATCCGGCTTGTTGGTGATCACCCGGATCGTGCCGGCCTCCGAGCTCGCTCCGTAGAGGGTTCCCTGCGGTCCGGGCAGCACCTCGACGCGCGCGATGTCATAGACGTGAACGTCGATCGGACCGTTGATGGTCGTGATCGGCTGCTCGTCCAGGTACACGCCGACCGTGGGCAGGGAGCCCGACGGGTTGCCTCCGCTGTCGCTGGCGATGCCGCGCATGGTCACGTTGGCGTGACCCGGCTCCGCCGACTGAAACGTCACGTTCGTCAACGACTGCGCGTAGTCGTTGAAGTTCTGCGTGTTCATCTGCTCCAGCGCCTTGGTGCTCAGGGCCTGGATGCTGATGGGCACGCTCTGCTGGTCCTCGGCGCGCTTCGAGGCGGTCACGGTGACTTCCTCCAGCTGCCCCGCCGGCGCCTCCGCCGTCGGGGCAGCGGCGTCGGCGGGCGTGGCCGCGTGCACTCCGCGAAGTATCGTCATGATTGCAGCCGCAACCGGCGTATATCTCCCCAGGGTGGGAATGACGCCTCTGGAGGGCTGCGCGGCGCGTGTCCGCTTTGTCGATCGACTGCGGTACATCTGCTCTCCCCTTTGCGTGTGTGGGCACTAACCCTTTGCTGTCAATTGCCCGGCCGGCTCATGCCGGTGTGAGAATCCAGCACCGGACCCAGCGCGATCTTCAGCGGCTCGAGCCACTGCTCGTAACGACGCCACTGGTCCAGGCCTTCCCGGAAGATGGGTTGGCGAACCTGCTCGGAGCTGGCCGTCCGTACCGCCCGCTCGTTCTCATAGAATCGCAGGCAGGTCTCTTCGAACGGCAGGCCGCAGTACTCGAGCAGCGCGCGCACCTGGCGCTCGGTGTCCTCGACCAGCGTCTCGTAGTGAACTCGGTGGATGCGCCCGGGCAGAACCGCGTCGAAGTGGGCCATGAGCTCGAAGTAGTCGCGGTAGTAGCGCCCGATGTCCGCGAGGTCGTAGCTGAAATGCTGGCCCCGCGCGAAATGCTGCTTGAACACCGAGAAGCCGCAGCCGAGCGGGTGGCGCCGGACATCGATGATCCTGGCATTCGGCAGGGCGAGGCAGATCAGGCCCGCGTACAGGAAGTTGTTGGGCATCTTGTCCACGAAGTACGGCGCGCCCGTCTTGCGCTGCACGCGCGTCTGCTCGAGATACCGCTCGCCGAGTGAGCGCAGTTCCTGTGCAGACAGCCTGGCGACGACCTCCGGGTACTGGCCGCCGGTGTCTCCCTGGCCGGGCCGGTTGAGCCCGCGCGCCAGATCGATCATGTCGTAGAGCTCCATCGTGCCCTCGACCAGCGAGTGGCTCGACAGGATCTGATCCACGAGGGTTGATCCGGCGCGCGGCAGCCCGACGACGAAGATGGGATCGGGGGCCAGCGAACCCGAGCCGGCATGCTGCGCGAACAGCTCTCGGGTATAGAGCGCCCGCGAACGCTCGACGATGCGCGAGGTCTCGGCCGCATCGTATTGGATCTGGCTGCGCCGCAGCCGGTTGCCCTCGCAATAGTGCTGGAACGACTGCTCGAAGTGCCCCGCATCCTCGCAGGCCTTGCCGAGCGCGAAGTGCAGCTGCAGCCGGTCGTTCACCGGCGCATCCTGCCGCTGCAGCACGCGCTGCATGGTGTCGATGTCGGCTTCGCTGAAGCGGAAGGTCTTGAGGTTTGCCAGCGTGAACCAGGCATCGCCCACGTGCGGCGCCAGGTTGATGCAGTTGCGGTAGGCTTGCAGAGCCTCCGGCAATCGTCCGCAGGTCTTCAGAACATGACCGTAGTTCAGCCACAGACGCGGCTGCCGGGGATACTCGGCGGCCAGCCGGCCGTAGAGCTCACCCGCCTGGTCGTACTCGCCGATGGCGACCAGAATCGAAGCCTTGAGATTGCGATGACCGGGGTTGTGCGCGTCGGAGGCGAGGAGCGTGTTCACCTCGCGCAGCGCCTCCAGGTGCCGGTTCTGGCGGTTCAGCACTGTTGCATAGTGAGCCCTGGCCTCGGCGAAACCGGGAGCGAGCTCCAGACACCGAACCAACAGCGCCTCCGCTTCGGCGAAGCGTCCGATCCGCGCTGCAACCTCGGCGAACATGCGGATCGCGGCCACGTCGGTCGGGTGTTGGCGCAGGTGCTCACGCAACAGGGCTTCGGCAGTCGGAATGTCATTGGCGCAGAGGGCCGCGGCGGCGCGCATCAGCCGCGGATCGCGGGTCGCAGCCTTGATGTGCTGCGCATAGGCCGCATCCGCGGCCTCGACCTCGCCGAGCGCGGTCAGATGGTCCCCGAGCGCGCGCCAGGCGCCGGGCAGATGAGGGCTGAGCTCGACGGCACGCTGTAACGAGCGAACGGCGGCTTCGCCCTGACCAGCCGCCGCCAGCGCAAGGCCATATTCGTAGTGGGTGACCCCGGCCTTGGGCTGGGCGCGCGCGAGCGGCTCGAGAGTCGCCACCGCCGCCGCACCATTCCCCAACATCCGTTGGGCCATGCCGATGATGAGCGTGGCGACGGGGTGGCCCGGCGCGGTCGCGAACACCTCCCGGGCTCTGGCGAGGGCCTGCGCGGGCTCACGGGCCAACAGATCGAGCGCGCGGGTGAGCGCCTCGTCGACGCAGCCTGCAGGCTCCGCAGCGCCGCGGCTGGCGGCGTTCATTGCCAAGACGTCACCTCGTGCCCCCTTTCTTGCAGCGCCAGGCGCAA
>DASTDD010000082.1:0-27953 GCA_035710545.1 Steroidobacteraceae bacterium | reverse complement strand
GTTCGCCAGCGCGTTCGTGTGGGTGGCGATGACCATGAATTTTCAGGGGGGCGTCACCTTCCTCGGCGCGGCCATCTGCGTCTTCGTGGGCTTTTACCTCCCGGAGAAATGGCTCGCTGACATGACCCGGGTGCGCAACCTCAAGCTCCTCAAGCGCCTGCCATTCTTTCTGGACATCGTGACCATGGCGGTCGAGTCCGGCATGAACCTGTCGTCCGCGCTGCAGAAGTCGGTGGAGAAGATGCCGCCGGGGCCTCTGCTCGTGGAGATCAACCGGCTGTTGCGCGAGGTGCGTGCGGGCAAGGCACGGGCCGATGCGCTGCGCGACATGGCGGCGCGGCTGGACTTCGGGGCGATGAACAGCCTGGTCAGCGCGCTGGTGCAGGGCGAGCTCATGGGCAGCAGCCTGGGCCCCATCCTGCGGGCGCAGGCCGAGCAGCGCCGCACCGAGCGTTTTCAACGCGCGGAGAAGCTGGCCCTCGAGGCGCCGGTGAAGATGCTCTTTCCGCTGATCTTCTTCATCTTCCCGTGCACCTTCCTGGTGATCGCATTTCCGATCGTCACCCAGTTGATGAGGTCGGGGCTGTGATGTCCACCTGGATGCAATGCGCGACGGCCTCGGGCGTTCTGCGCGTCAGGATCGCTGACACGTTCATCGCGCGCGGTCTGGGGTTGCTGGTGGGAGCCCCTCTCGATCCGCGCGAAGGCCTGCTGATCGCGCCGTGCTCCAGCATCCACACGATCGGCATGCGCTATCCGATCGATGTCGTGTTCCTCGATCGGGAAGCACGTGTGCTGCGGGTTTGTCCCTCGGTCAAGGCCGGACGCATGCGCTTCGCGCCCGGAGCGCGTGCCGTGCTGGAGCTGCGACGGGGAATTGCCGCGCGCCACGGCCTGGCTCCGGGAATCCAGCTTCCCGAGCTGGCTAACGCCCTTGCCTGACGGCCAGGAGCTGCGCGCGGAAGTGCGCGGCACTGGCGAAGCGATCTTCCGGCCGCCGCGCCAGTCCCTTCAGCACAAGCGGATCATACGGCTGAAGTGCCGGCGTGCCGGCCACCATGGAGGGCGGTAATGGCGTCGCGTGACACACCTTGAACATGACTTGATCGGGCGTCCCCGTGAAAGCCGGAACACCGGCCAGCAGCCGGTACAGGACGGCGGCCGCAGCAAATATATCGACCCGGTGGTCGAACGCCTCGCCGAGATAGCTCTCGGGCGCAACGTAGCCCGCGCTGCCCAGGATGGTATCGGTCTGGCCCGGGCGCGGCGCAGCGCTTTGCGCGATGCCGAAGTCGGTCAGCCTGACCCGGCCATCATTGTCCAGGAGGATGTTGGAAGGCTTGACATCCCGATGCCACACAGCCTGATCGTGCGCATGCTGCAACGCCGAGAGGACCTGCGACAGAATGTCGCTCGAGCGCGCAGGGCTGAAATCGATCTCGCGCTCGAAGCACTCGCGCAGGCTGCTTCCCTCGACGTACTCCATGACCGCGAAGGCGTACCCGGCATCTTCGCCGTACTCGTGAATCGAGACGATCCCAGGATGCGCCAGGCGGCTTGCCAGCTCCGCCTCCGCACGCAACCGTGCAGGAAGACTCTCATTGTCATCGTGACCTGCAGGATCACACCGGACGGCCTTGATGGCCACGGGACGACCGGTACCGGGGTCCGCGGATCGGAACACGGTTCCCATCGAGCCCTGGGCGATCACGCCCAGCAGCCGGTACCTCCCCAGGTGCGCCAGCTCGGATTGCATGGTGGGAGGACCTTAGCACGACGGACGGATGGGCTTCGCGCAGGGCCCGTTAGGGCGCCTGAGGCCAGAGCATGCGCGTGGAGTCGCCCCAGACACCACCCGGGGGAAGAGAGCTCAGGCGCAAGGGGCTGCGGTCCGCGCGCATCTCCCGAGCGCCCCGCCCCGCTGCCGCAACGCTGCCTTGTTGCCTTTGAGTAGGCCGCGCTGTACCGTCCGATGGCGCTTCAATCAAAACAAGGTGACCCGCTCGGGCTACGCGCCGGGCGGAGCGCCACCAGTCTCTCGCGTGCCATATGAGCCCGGGAACCGACACGATCATTCAGGGCGCGATCGACAGCCGCAACGTTCCGGCGATGTTTGCGGCGTTGCCTCTCCTGCGTGAGCTGGCCGGGGACCTGCTTGCGGAGATCACACAGGAGATCGAGTGGTTCTCCCTCCCGGGCGGCACGACGCTCTACAAGGCAGGACAAGCGCCCGACGGACTGTATGTGGTCGTGAATGGAGGTTTGGGCGTATATGTGCCGCGCTCGGGCGGGGGCTCGAGGCTCGCGGCGCAGGTTCCAGGCGGCCAGCTCATCGGTGAAACCGAGGCGGTTTCCGGAAACCGGCGCGCCTCGACGGTCGTGGCGCTGCGCGATACCGAGGTCGCGCGATTGCCGACTGCCCTCATCGAGCGGCTGATCGCGAGGAATCCGGGCGCCCTGCGTCAGATCGCGAAGATCCTCGTGCAACGGCTCGAAGCCGCGCAGATCGGCGACCGCCAGCCCCGAGCGCGCTCCAAGACCTTCACCGTCGTGCCTCACGGGCCGGATGTCGACGCCGAAGGGTTCGGGCGACAACTGCTGCAATGCCTGAAGGAGCTCGGCAAAGCGGAGCTGGTGTCCCGCAGCACCGGCAGCGAGCAGACCAGCCACTGGTTCCATCGGCTCGAGCGCGCCAACGATTTCGTGGTCTACGTGACCGACTTCCGGCCCTCGAACTGGAGCAAGCTTTGCCTGCGGCAGGCGGATTCGCTCCTGCTGCTTGCCAACGGCGAGGTCACCGCGCATGCATGGCCGGCCTTGCTGGCGCGCGACGAGCAACCTGACAAGCCGCAGCGACTCGAGCTCGTGCTGCAGCATCGATCCGGAAGCCGGCGCGCGGCGACCCGCCCCTGGATCGACCTGTACCCGTGTCGGCACCACCACGTCAGCAATTCAGCAGACATCGCCAGAGTGGCTCGCACGCTCACGGGCCGCGCAGTCGGCCTGGTGCTCTCGGGAGGAGGCGCCCGGGGACTCGCCCATATCGGCGTCATGCGGGCGATCCGCGAGGCCCATATCCCGATCGACGGAATCGGGGCGACCAGCATCGGCGCGATCATCGGCGGCGGCTGGGCGGCAGGCTGGGACTATCCGGAGATGCTGCAACGGATCCGCCGCTCGTTCGTCGATACCAACCCGACGAGCGATTACACGCTGCCGCTGCTTTCGCTGCTGAGCGGCCGCAAGGTCGGCCGGCTGCTGCGCCGGGAGTTCGGCGAGACGAACATCGAGGATCTGCCGCTGCCCTACTACTGTGTCTCGACCAACCTGACGAGCGGCCAGGCGGCAGTCCACCGGAGGGGCCCGGTGTGGCTGTGGTCGCGCGCCTCCGTCGCGATCCCGGGCGTTCTGCCGCCCGTGATCGCCGATGGCCAGGTCTATGTCGACGGAGCGACCATCAGCAATCTGCCCGTCGATATCATGCGCGAGGTGCTCGACGGTCCGGTCATTGCCGTGGACGCCGGGGCTGATCGTGCCTTCGCCACGGACCTGGAGCTGACGGAGACACCCCCCATGTGGGGCCTGCCGGGCTGGCGGCGACTGCGGCGTTCGCGAATCAACATCATGCAGATACTCTGGCGTGCCGGCATGGTGAACAGTGCCGCGACGACCATTGGTCAGCGCGAGCTTGCGGACCTGCTGCTCAAGCCCCCGACGGACAATATCAATCTGCTGGACTGGAAGTCCTTCGAGCGGGCGATCGAAGTGGGGTATCGCCACGCGAGCGAAGCTCTGGAGAAGCGTGACTGGCTGCAGCGCCGGGTGCCCGCGGGCGCGCCCGAGACGCGCAGCGCCGGTCAGTGAGCCAGGAAATACCAGCCTGCGATTGCGATCGCGATCAGTACCCCCGCGCCGAGCACTAGCCACACCCAGCGAGGCCGTTCGCCTGCGGATACCGCGGCCGGCCCCCCCTTCGGCAGCTGGAAGATGCACTCGACGGAGCCGAAGGTGATGCGGTCGGTGGAGTTGAGGAAGCTCATCGTGCAGCGGCGGCCGTTGACGAACGTGCCGTTGGCCGACAGCTCGTCAATGACTTTCCAGCGATGGCCGTCATTGACGATCTTGGCGTGCAATGCCGACACGCCGACGCGCTTGAGGAGAATCTCGCGCTCCCCTTCGCTGCCGATGCTCCATTCCTTCTTGCCTGATTCGGTCGGTTGGAGCTGGATGCGCAGCGGTCCTTCAGCGCCGCCGAGCACCACCAGCTGCGGCACCTCGACCCTCCCGAGCGCTCCATCCACGGCCCCCATGGCCGCCAGGCGCTTGCGCTCCTGGCGCAGCTGCTCCGGGGACATGTAAAGAGTCTTGTTTCCCGCCTGCGGGTTTTCCAGCCAACCTTCCGGCACTCGCGCCTTTCCGCTCGAGACCACCAGGTCCGGCTCGCCCTCGCGCCGCACGGTTTGATCCGCTGGCGACCCCACCGTATCAATGCGGAATAGGTACTGCTCGACGTCGAACCGTACCTTGTCGTTCGATTTGAGCCGCACCTTGCTGTCGATGCGTCGGTCGTTGACGAAAGTGCCGTTGGTCGATCCCAGGTCTTCCACGAAGACCGAGCCGTCGACGACGCTCAGCAGCGCATGGTTGCGTGACGGACGTCCCTCCACCAGCTTGAGGCCGCTCTCGGGACTGCGGCCTACGGCGAGCTCACCGGCGATCGGGATCTCGGGTCCATCGGGGAGCTTCTGGAGTATGAATCTTCTGTCGGCCATCCTCGGCCCGGGAGTATAAGCGATCCCGGCGACCGGTGATTTCCGGTGCGCGCCAGAGGTGATGAGGGCCCCCGGGACCTCATCGGAACTACATAATCACAGCCAGCGGCCCGCCGGAAGCGTACACGGCGCGGGGTTGGCGGCGCGGCCTCTTCAGAACTGGCCGTCAGCTGCGCGTGCCGTCGCGGCAAATTGACCCGGGTCGAATCCCGAGGCGCTCTTGATCGTCCCGTAGAGCGAATCGAGGCCGGATTTGTGCCGGTCGTGGTCACCGAGCGCGTAACTGAGGCTCTCGACGCACATCACGGACTGCTCGGCGGTACTGAAATCGCTAGCCTTGTCCTGCGCGGCATAGCGCAGCACGGTCTTGCGCACCCTCGCGATCTCTGCCGGGGTGTACTGCCGCCGTGTCCACCCGTCATGGGCGTCGATCCAGGCGTGCAGCTTCTGCGCCTGCTCCCGGACTGAGCCCGGGTCTTTCTGACCGGCGCGCACCAGCTCTTCCGTCGCCGCCGTGAGCTGCGGCAGCTCCCCCGGAGCCAACACCTCGGTGAGCGCCTGGAGCATCACGAAGTAGTCCCTCTGCAGGCGCAGGGTCCCGGGCTGGATCCCGGCTCCTGCACGAGCGCGCGTCCAGCGTTGCCGGTCGGTCGGATGGTGGCAGCCGAAGCAGTCGTACAGGGCAAACTCCGGGAGGTAGGTGTCGGGCACGCTGAGTCGCGTCTGCAGCAGCTCCAGGTAGCGGCGCGCGTTCTCGATCTGGCCCGTCACCCACAGATTCATCTGCTCGATCCGGCCCTTGCGCGCGATATAGTCCTCATCCACCACGAAATGCGGCGGCTGGTTGTAGGTGAACACCTCCAGCTCGAAGTACAGGCGCGGGTGCCCGGCGCCCATGATCACGTGCGTCGCGAACTTGTTGCGCGTGCCCATGTGACACGACAGACATAACTCCGCCCGCGCCAGCGGCTGCTCGCTGGGATACATTCCCCTGGCGACGTTGTCGCGATGGCCGACCGATTTCTGGGTGTGGGTCTCGATCCACTTCTCCGCGCCGCCGTGACAGGCCTCGCAGCTCACCCCGTCGGTAAGCTGGAACTTCGGGCCGCGCTGGCTCGCGGGCACGTTGTCGGCGTGACAGTCGAGACAGATCGCCGCGGCGGCGGCGCTCGGCAACCCGAGCTTGGCGGCGATCGCCTGCGAGCGCGGGCTGCTCAGGGTGCGATACGCCTTCGAGTGGAAATCATCGGGGGATGACCAGATGGTGTACTCATTCAGCGCGACGTCGCGCCCCTCCTGAGCCTTCGTTTTCCCGTGGCAGACGCTCGAGGAGCAGCTGCCGACGCCCAGATGCTTGTACGCTGCAGGCGCGGCTTGCTGCGCGCCGGCGCCGGGCGCCACCGCATACATCGCGATCAGGAGCACAGTTCGCCGGGAGCTTCTCATGCGCTGAGCTCAGCGGCCGCCCGCACCGCGCGCGCCCGTCTGCGCGTCCTGGACAAACCATGGCTTGCCCGAGGCATCCAGATACAAATCGTGCACTTCGGTGGGACTCAGCGCGCGAGTGCCGCGCCGACCGAATACCGCGATCTGATTGCCCGTCTCGTCCATGGCGCGGTCGCGATCCAATCCCTTGGACAGGCTCAGGGCCGGCCTGTGCGTCGGATAAGCGGCGATGAGCTCGGGCCGCGGCTCCGGGCTGAATCCATAGAACTTGCGCTGCGATTGCGGGGACATGAGCTGCAGGACTTTCAGGCCTCCGCTACCGTCCGCCACGTAGGCAAACAGGGAGGCGTTGGTCGAGGCGACCACGACGTCCCGGCTATCCTGCAGCTGACCACCGGCATTGAAGCGCTGCTGCTCCCGAATGGCCTCCGGGCGCTCCACATTCGCTATCACGAGGCCCTCCTTGCCTGCGGCCACATAGGCATAGGTACGCGCTACATAGACGCGATGCGCCTCGGCAATCCGAACCAGGTTGTCCGGAATGAGCCGCGGCGCCTCCGGATGGGTGACGTCAACGACCTCGAGACCCTGCGCGTCGGTCACGAACAGATATCTGAACTGGAGCGCGCTGGCGCGGGGGTCCTCCATTGGCAGCTTCGCGACGAGCTGCGGGTGCAGCGGGTCATCGACGCTGACGATGACCAATGCGCCCGGCGTAGTGATGTAGATGTAGTACCCAGCCACCGTCAGGTGCCTGGCACCGTTGAGGATGCCGCCGGGATTCCAGGTGACTGCGCGCCTCAGGAAGTTGTTACGAGGCTCGCCATCGGCCAGGGTGTCGACATCGGTCAGGATCAGCCCTTCCCGGGCGTCCGTGATGTAAGCGTAGTGGTACATCGGATGGAACGCCGACTCCTGGTTGTCGACCCGCATCTTGTCGCCGTGATTGCGCGCAGGATTGATCGGCTGGTTGGTCGGAAGCGCCACGCAGGTGGCATCGGCGGAGCCGATGTGCGTGTTGTCACCCAGCGGGCTGAAAGGCGCTGTGAGCATGCCCTCCGAGACGCCTTTATTGCCCACGCTGGCGACGTCATACACGCGCATTCCACGGCTGCCTTCCGCGACATAGAGAAATTCGCCGCGCAACTGCAGGCACTGGGCCTCGCCGGCAGGGTGGTTCGCCGCGTGCTGGAGCTTGCGGCCGTTCTTGACATGTGCTGCGTACCAGTCCGGGTAAGCGTAGCGGTGCAGGTAGCTGCCGATGACCGCCTGCGGCTCATCCCACTCGGTCACGCGGACCGCGTTGATCTCGCCAGCGCCGCCGACGTAGGCGTGATACCCGACGAAGTTCACAAAGTTGGTCCCGAGCAGCAGCAGCTGGGCCATGATCGCGTTGTTGTCGTTGCTCTTCGAGAGATGGCAGTCGTCGCAGTCCTTGGTCTCCACCTTGCGCTCGGTGTGCGGATAGTGGGCGTTGAAGGCCTGGCTGCTGAAGCCGCTGGCCGAGATCGGCGGTTGCTGCACGTAGATGTGCTCGCGGTTGGCGTTGGTCGATGAGAGTACCAGCGCCGAGCTGGATCTGAAGGGGGCGATCTTCCCGCCGCCGGCGCTCTCCCGGTGCCCGAGCATGAACATGTCGTCGCGGGCGACCTGCGGATTGTAGGTCGCGTAGTTGCGTGTCTCGCCGCCTTCGTAATGGTGGCGGGCGGTCTTGGCATTCGCCTCGATGGGCAGGTGACAGCCGCCGCAGCTCGTGGTCCAGGAGGTATGGCAGGCGAAACACTCCATCTTCCCGTCGCTGTGCGCCAGCGAATCCGCCGGCACCTGCTGCCCCCAGCCCTGCCGGGTCACATCGCGACTCATCAGTTTCGCGCGGGCCGCCCTGGGGTTGTACTCCGGGCGTCCGGGCGTGACGGAATCCTTGACCAGGCTGACCTTCCACTCGAGCTTCGGATCCACCATCGAGCGCTGATACAGCTGGCCGGCGATCCACTCGAAGCGGCGCCGGCCGTCCGGCGTGCGCAGGCTCAGCAGATCCAGTCCGCCGTTGAGCGCAGCCGGCCCCGAGGTGTACGAGTTCGGATAGCTGCTCACCGTTCCATGGCAGTCCTTGCAGCCGATCTCCACCGCTGCGGCCACCTCGCCGTAGATATGGCCGCTGCCATGGTTGTCCTGCGAGAAATGGCAGTCCACGCATTGCATGCCAACGTCCACGTGCGAGGAGGACAGATGGACGGCTTTGCGGAACTTCTGCGGATCGTCGTCCGAAACGATGTTACCCTGTGCATCGAGCAGGTCACCCGCGCGGTCGCGCTTGTAGACGGCTCGGAAATTCCAGCCGTGTCCGTGATAGTCGGCGAACTGCGTGTCCTTCAGCTGCGGGTTGAGGTCCGCAACCGCGCGCAAAAAGTCCACGTCCGCCCACTTGCCCCGGGTCGCGGCGCCCTCCGGATTGCGGTCGAGTACCTCGCGCAGGCGTTTGCTCGAGGGATACTGCTGCCTGGCGGGCCACATGGCCGGCGCGTCCGACTCGTAGTCCCACATCGTGTAGCCGAGCATGCTGTTCATGAACATGTTGGGTTGGTGCATGTGGCAGACCATGCACTGACTGCTCGGGATCGAGCGGGTGAAGGCGTGCCTGAGAGGATGGCCGGGCTGTGTGCGGTCGATCGTGGGATCGACTGTCTGCGAGGTTCCGTCGTGTCCGGCCGAGGCATACACACTCGAGTGCAGCGGATCACGGTCGTTGGCGTACACCACGTGGCAGGAAGCGCACCCGGACTGGCGGTAGTCTCCGGGCTGGTCGTTGGTGCCGATGAACCACAGGTTGGGATCGTTGAGACGCGTCTTGGTGATGTTGATGACAGGCACCGAGATGCGTGCTCCAGTCCCTGCTCCGCGGTTGGACGCGCGGATGTCCGGTCGGCCCGGCTCCTCGATCCGCTCCAGCTCGCCCTGGGCATCCGGCAGCCCCGTCTCGGCGAACAGGTTGCCGGTGTTACGGCCGCCTCGCTCGAAGATGCGGAAGATGTCGCCCGGCTTCAGGCTCTCCCACGGCGGCAGGGGATACAGCTGCGGCAGGATGCCGGCATCGAAGGCCGCCTTGGGATCCTTCACCGCCGGTCCCTTGAGCAACACGCCGACGCCTTCGCGGTTGTAGGACTCGCCCAGGATGTAGTTCTTGGAGTCGAGAATGCCGTTGTTGTAGGCGGCGCCGCCCCAGAACATCGCGGTGGTGGCATGCAGGCTGCGCACGGAGGCCTCGATGATCTCCCGATGACAGGCGCCGCAGGACTCGCGCACCACCCGGTAGTCGGATGGATTCATGAAGCGGATGAATTCCGGTGCTTCGCGGTTCAGCAGCGCGTAGCTGCGCTCGGGGTTCGCGCTCGAGGGGTAGCGCCATTGCGCCGGGTAGCGCGGCAGCACGTGGGCCTCATCCATGACCTTGCGGTACTGTGCCGAATCACGTCCGACCCCTTGCGGAAGGACCACTGCCTGATTACCGCCGTGGCAGTCGGTGCAGCCGAGATTGATCGCCGTATTGCCGTGCATGGTGGCGTTATCGGTCTGCGTGTGGCAGGAGAGGCATCCGCGGCTCTTGTCCGCTGCCATCTCGGGCGACTGCGTCATCGGCGAGGGCGCCGCCGTCACGTAGTGCCGTTCGACCGGCTCGCCGGCATGAGCGAGCGGCAACAGGAGAGCCGCCGCACTGCTCCACAGCCATGGCATGCGGGATTTCGCGGGGCGGGCCTTGAGTGATGGCATGTCTGGCACGGCAGCCTCAGTAGGCGAAGATGGCGTTCAGGAGGAAGTAGTCGGGGTTGTGCCGCGGGAAGAGCGCGTCGAGGGCGCTCGAGGCGAACAATCGCGCGTAGGCCGCCCGCACCACGATGTTCTGCGACATCAGCGGCCTGTAAGTCAGGGCCATGGAGGCGTCCTCGCCGATGTGCCGGTCATCGAAGGCCTGGGCTCGCAGGGCGGCGATCACCGCGGTCTGGGCGAAATACAGGCTGTTGAGGTTCATCGAGACGCGCAGCGTCGGCAGCAGATCGAGATCGGCGCCGAGGCCGGCCAGCATCACACCGGGGTTGTCGAAGTTGGATTGGCCCTCGCCCTTGGAGGAGCGCAGATCGGCCAGCACGCCGTTACCGGAGGTGAGGGTCACGCCGCCACCGCCGATCAACGGCACCGCCTGGCTGATCCAGTAGCTGTTGTCGCCGCCGGCGAACTGCGGGTTCTCGAAGATCGCGTCGAAGCCGGTCGCCTTGCGGTCATAGGGGCTGGAATCGCCGCTGGCGTATAGCAGCGACAGACGCGCGCGGATCCAGTCGAAGTCGCGCGAGACCTCTGCCGCCGCAAATGCCGCCGAAACCTTGAGCCTAGTGTCGGAGAACACACCAGGCTGCTCGTGGCCGGTCACATAGTAGAAAGAGACGGTCGCATTCGTGCGTCCAAAGTGGCCGTCACCGTTGTAACCCAGGTAGGTCACGGCGTAGTCGTGTGGGAGCTCGAGTCCAAGAGCTGCCGGACGCACCAGGAAGCCGTTGGTATCGTAATGCTGCTCCCCGCCCTCGGTATTATGGTTGTAGATCACCGTGCCCTGAGAGGTGAAGCCGGGTACCGGCATGTCCTGCCAGTAGAGGTTGGCTACGACCACGTCGTCGTGCCTTGGAGCGTGCGTCACGTCGTTCAGCCCGCTGTTAGTGTCCTTCTCCAGACGGCGGAACCACGCCACGTTGTACTGGAAGACATTGTTGTCCCGCGTGCCGAACAGACGCACGCCCGGCTGATTGTCCTGGAACAGAAAGCCGCGAAAATCGCTCGAGAAGGGCTGGATGCCGATACGGATGCTGTCGAAGTCGAACCGGTCCGAGACGTTGCGCAGATGCTTCTCGACGAAGGCATTCTGGATGCCGACGAAGTCATCGGATCGGGTCGTGCCCCGCCGCGGGTCGACGTTCAGCAATCCGACCTCATCGACGGAGGCGTAGTTGTAGTTGAACACGGGTGTCAGCCGGAACTGCCAGTCCGGCGGCTTGAAGACGGTGTCGCCCTTGTACAGCGTCAAATCGGCGGACGCGCTCTGCGAGAGCCTGTGTCCGCCAGGATGCCCGAACACATCGTTGCTGCCCGCTCGCTCGGTCGAGGCGATGCCGACCGCCGAGACGAGATTGCGGTACTCGAAAGTCGAGTCCGACAGCAGCCCTAGGTTGAAGAACCAGTCGCCGTGGAAGGGCGCGTCGGCCTTCAACGGGTTGCGGTTGTAGGGGTCGAGCAGATTGCGCGGATAGCCGAGCGCGTCCACGATGCGCCAGCGGTCCGGCACCGGCACGGACTCAACATAGTCGGTGAGACCCGGCAAGGGAATGGGCGATGCGGCCGGCCGGGGACCGCGATCGAAGCCTGCCTGCACGGGGGGTGCGCCTTCGGCGGGTGTGCCTGGCCCGGTTGGCGGTGCGCCCGGCGTGGCTGGCGTGCCGGGTGCCTGGCTGGGCGGCGTGGGCTGCCCCGCGGACGGGCAGGGCACCTCGACCGTGCCCGGCAGCCTGCGCCGGAAGATGCGGCCTGCATCGTCGCGGTAGCAGGTGTCGGCCTGCGCCAGCTCCGGCAGCACCGCGACGCCTAGCAGCAGGAAGGCTGCGAGCTGCGCAGCGCGCCGGATGTCTCGCGAGCGGCGCGTGGCCTCAAAGCCCCGCACAGACATTCTCCTGGTCGCTGTCCAGGAAGGGCGACAGCGGACACTGCACGTACAGCAGCCGTGTGCCCTGCGGACTCAGGGTATCCGCCCGCCGGTCAGCCGGAGCCTGGCTGATCGAGCCGTTGAGCGCCTGACTGGCGTTCTGCAGGCCCAGGAAAGCCACCATGTCGTCCTGGTCCACGCCATCGCCGGACACGCCGATCGCCCCGACCAGGGTGGCACCGCGGTAAATGGGCACGCTGCCCGCGAAGATCTGCAAACCGTTCTTCAGGCGCGAGCCGGCAGTGCTTGCCGTGATGCTGACAGTCGGTGAGACGGGCGGCACCGTCAACCCAACACCCGCACAGCCCGCCGGCACGTCGCTGGCGCCAGGCACCCCGATTGCGTACACGACATGCTGCAGGATCGCATTCAACGACAGGTCGAGTTGCAGGCCCGTGGAGAACACACTCCACTGACCTATCGGCTTGCTCAGCGGCCCGTTGGGCGTGCCATCGATACCATCCGGAAAGAATGGGCGCGACAGGTTGCCGATGGCCCGGTCGCTATAGGCGATGAGGCCATCGGTCAGGGCGCTGCTGTCGGCGAGGAACCCTTGCACCGCTCCCGCATAACTTCCCAGCGCAATCCGCCCGTTCGAAGTCAGGCCGCTGGCGCTGATCGACACATACTGCGCAGGGGGGAGCGCACTCAGGAAGGCCCCTGCGGCGCTCGAGGAGAAGAATGCTGCCGTCCGTGCCTTCTGCAGGGCGACATCGGCGCCGAACAGGGGAGCGTCCCGCGAGCGAACGAACCCCAAAGGCGTGCCGAGCGTGTCGACCACGGTGATCGAGACACGCGCCGTGTCGCCCAGCGGCAAGCGGATCTGCCCGCGGGCCTTCTCTGCAATGGCGAGCGCGGACCGCAGCACCTGCAGGACCTCGTCGCGTGTCAGCGCATCCGCCCCATCAGCTCCCGCCCTGGCGGGAAATCGGGGAGTGTTCGCGGCATCGACCAGCACGAACGCATCCTGGCCGGGAAAGTCCGTGCCGCCCTCCGGACGGACTCCCGAGGCGGGCTGGCCAAACGCGGTGCCTGCGTGAATCTGCCCGTCCGCGTAACCCGTCACCGCGATGAGTCCCCCCACCGCCGATGTCAGGGAGCTGTAGGATGGCGCCGACCCAGGATCAGCTGCGAGGCCCGCGTATTCAACGTTCGTATAACGCAGCGCCAGCCCCCCCACGGTGATCTGGTCCGCACGCCGATCCACCGGAGCCCCGAAGCCGAACGTGGCGGCCATCGCGATCGCCTCGTCGAGATCGACACTGTGCGAATCGAATGCCGTGTCCACTCCGTAGATACCATCCGCCAGAACGCCGACGCCCCCGACGACGGTGCCATCCTTGTACAGGGGGAACCCTCCAGGATCGGCCGACAGCCCGAGGGGTGAGCGCTGCGGCCCCACCGTCGGAGCGGTTCCGGTGGAGGACATCACCAGATCCGAGCAAGCCAGCTGGCTGATCTGCACGCCGAACAGCGGGCCGGCGGGCGCTCCCTGGGTTCCCGGGTCAAAGTGCTGCTGCACGATCTGGCTCGCCGTGCGCGAGGAGAAGGCATTCCCCTCGGAGGACAGATAGGCGCCCGTGATCGCCTTGGCGATGACCGCGAGCTCATCGAGGTTGAAACCGCCGAGCGCCCCCGGGACCGGGAGCCGCAAGCCTTCCAGGCCCGTGTGCACGACAGGGTTGCCGGCGGCATCCAGCTGGCTGGCGATCTGCACGGTCCGGGTCGCCGCGGCTCCCATCCGGTAGACCGCCAGCACGTTGCCTACCCGATCAACGATGCCAATCGTCGCGTTGACTTTGCGGGCTTGCGCTTCAGCGACGGCCTGGGCAATGACCCGCTCGACGTCAGTCACGCTCAGCAGCGAGCTGGCCGTAGCGCAGCTGCCCGTACAATCCAGCGTACCGCCCCCCGCGCTGCCCGTGGAGGTCACCGCCGGGTCGCCACCCCCGCACGCCACGAGGCAGGCCGCGGCGAAAGCCGCCAACGCAGACTGTCTGCTCATCGTGCTACGGCCTCCCTGAGGCGATCGTACGTTGTTATTGGGTGGTAGCTGTGGCAGCTCGAGCACTGCAGCGTAACACGATCCACGGCGAGCCGATCACTGTGGCATTCCAGACATTTCGGCAGGTCGGGAATGAACACATCGGCGCTCGATTTCGAGGCTTTGACCGCATGACAGGACAGACAGGCCGCATCGCCGCTCTTGCCCTTCTGCACCGCATGCAGGCGGTGGCTGAAATGCACCTTGGGAAAATAGTCGCGGGTCAGCCTGACGGGCTGGACGTGGAACCGCTCCAGCAGGTCGCTCGTGTGTTGATCGCGCACCTCGTGGCAGCTGACACAACCGCGCCCGGTGAACTGATTCTCGACCTCCGCCTGGGCGCGCTTCATGGCGCAACCGAGCGCCGGTCCGGTGCAGGTGGCGGCCTCGGGCTGCTCCTCTTCCGGCATGCGGCGACGGTGAAAGCCGCTCGCCGGCTCGCTGGGCGCCACCGCGTTACGCACGAAGTAATCCTGGATCAACAGGATGGCATCGCGCGGCTTGCCGTGCGGCAATTGCCGATCCGGAGCCAGGCGGTCGAAGGTCAGCTCATGGCACGCGGAGCATGAGCGCTGCATCGTGATCGGGACGAAATGTTCGCCATCGGCATCCAGCGTATGGCAATCCGAGCACCCGAGCGCGCCTCGGTCGCTCGCGCGGGTCACGTGATCGGGATCGAGGTGCTGGGCGTGTGAGAATTTGAGGTTGGACTGCTCCCGCGCCCTACCCACCGGCTCCCGGTGGACCGTCCACCGCAGCTCCCCGCTCTCGTCCAGTACGTTGGCCGGCTTGATCAGGCTCACGGTGAATGCCGGGTGTGCCGTGCGCGAGAAGCCCACGACGGGCCGAACCTTGAGCGCACCGAATCTCGCGTCGGAATGGCCGTGACAGTCCACGCACAGCCCGTTATCCCGAACCACCAGGCCCGTCACGGGCGCATGATGCTCCTGATGACATTCAGCGCACCGCTGTGAGGGTCCGAGCTGCGTCTGGGCGAGTCTCGCGGGCTGCACGTGATCCCCGATTCCGCGGTGGCATTCGCGACAGGCTGCATCGCGCACGTGCACGAAGAGTTGTTGATGGCAGCTGCCGCAATGTTGGCCTGCGGCAAGCTGGTGGGCGGGAGTGAGCGGGCCCGCGCTCCACATCTGGTCGCTGGGCAGCAAGGGCACGGCGTGGGCCCCCGAGCGCTGGCGCAGGAGGCTGCCGTAGGGGAGCAGCAGCGCCGTAACCAACACCAGGGTGGCCAGCAGCCAGGCAGCCCTGCGCCTCGAGAGCCAGGTCATGGACAGCTCGGTGCGGAACGCTCGTTCGTAGGCGCTCGGGGCAACCTGCGGGTCGGGCTCCCATTCGAGGGCAAGGTCGAAGCCCGAAGGCGGCTCGAGCAGGCGCAGCCGGTGACCTCCGATCTCCAGCAGATCGCCGGGCTTGGCGGTTCCCGAGGTCACCTGGCGGCCGTTGAGTGTAACGGTGGCCCGACGTTCGCAGGTGATGGCACTCTCGTGACGCCGGGCACGCAGTGTCGCGTGGCGTGCCGACACTCCCTCTCCGAGCAGTTGGATCGTGCAGTCCGCCGCGCTCCCCAGCGAGAGGAGCTCCGCGCTCAGCTCCGTATCCTGATACTCGGTGCCGCCATCGGGACTGGCACGCAGTTGTCGCAGCAGCACGTCCATCGATCACCAATACATGAACGTCGTCAGAATGTGCACGATCAGGGCAACTATGAGTGCGAAGGTCAGCGGCACGTGGACGTACAACCACAGTTGCAGCCACGCCTGCAGCTGGATGTCCCGCCGGATCCGGCGCAGCACGGCTTGTCGCCGCGACAGCAGCACGATCAACGCCTGGAGATTGGCCGCTTCGGCGCGCTTCGCGGCCTGTGGCACGCGCCGCGCGACGTAGTCGATGACCGCCCGCTGGTCGGTGTTGCCGACCACGAGCGCCGCCCCGGAGGGCCGCGCCTGTTGCGGATCGGTGCGCATGAACAGCGACCGATCGATCGCCAGCAGCTGCCGCAACACTCCGCCGCCCAGAGACGTGCGCTCGATGCTGCTTCGCACGGCGTTGCCCACGACGGGGTCGCATGCCCGGGCCAGCTCGCGTCCCTGACGGTCCAGCCCGAAGAGCTCGGCAAAAAGCGCGGCGCGAGACAGGCCGCCACTGTTGGCCGCGAGCTGCCGCGGCATGGACAGATATACATAGAGGCCGACGATGCCGCTGGCGATGACCAGGCACATCAGCCCATAGGCGAGGGTGTGCACGTTCCAGCCGAACAGCCCGGCGCAATGCAGGGTGGCGATCAACACCAGAGCGAGGCCGAGCCACACGTGCGCGGAGGTCCAGCCCTGGACGGAGCCGAGCGTGGAGCGATAACTGCGCTTGCGAATCCCCAGCAGCGCCAGCCACACGATGAGCAGGGCTCCGAGAGTGCCCAGCACATAACCCTGCCAGGTGCCCCCGCCCGGGCGTTGCCGTCCCCCCTGCGTCGCGTAGATCGCCACTGACATGGCAACGAGACACAGCGCCCACCACGCATAACGCGCTCGCCGGAAACGCAGGAGGTCTTCGTGGATCATCGGCGTCGCTGATCAGCGAGGTCCAGGAACTGATCGGGCCCGATGCGCACCGCGGCACCGGTCGGGCACGCCTGCACGCACGCCGGTCCGGTGCTGAGGCTGCCGCACGCATCGCACTTGGTGGCCTTCTTTCCCTTGGCCTTCTGTGCCGCGGTGGGTTCGTAGTTGCGCTCCTCCCCCACCCCCGGGCCCGCGCCGAACAACAGCCAGGACCACAACCCCGGCTTCCGCGGCGCCTCGTAGGTCATGCGTATGACGCCGTAGGGACAATTCACCTGGCAGTTTCCGCAGCCGATGCAGGTGTCATCGATGAACACCTCACCGTTGGCCGAGCGCCGGATGGCATTCGGCGGGCAATCCTTCATGCAATGGGGTTGCTCGCAATGCCGGCAGGAGATCGGGATGTGTACCTGCGCAAAAGAGGCACCCGCCTTGCGATCCAGCCGCGAGATGCCACCGTGGGTCTCGGCGCAGGCCTTCTCGCAGTTGTCGCAGCCGATGCACAGCGCTTCGTCGATGACCAGGGCATTGGTCGCCTCCCCCAGTCCCTGGCCCATCAGAAAATTCATGATGGAGCTGGCCTCGGGCCTCACTTCCATGCGGGCGCTTTCGGCGACGTGCTGACTCGCGGCCTGCTGGAGCAGCTCCAGGGGCGCATCCGCCCGCTTCGAGAGGCGCAGGAATTCCGGTCGCTGCACCTCGATCAGCTCCGATGCGACCGTCGCGCGGGCCGTCTCGCGCCGCTGCGGATCGCCCATGAGGGACATCTCGCCCACGAGTTGACCGGCGGGGACCTGGGCGACCATGAGGTTCTGGTCGTTCCGGCGTCGCGAGAGCGTGACGCCGCCCGAGCGGACGATGAACAGGCTGGCGCCGGGCTCGCCCTCGGAGAAGATCAGCTCGCCAGCCTTGAAGGGGCGGACGGCAACCTGCGCGGCAATGTCACGCAACTCACGCGCGCTGGCCTGCGGTGCGAACAGTCTCTGCAGCTCGCGCACGACGAAGATCCAGTCGATGCCGTTGCGCACGCTTTCGTTGGAGCTCATCAGCTTGATCATCGTGCGCCGCGGGGTTTCCATGAGAATGCAGCCCGCACCCGCGACCGCCCGCTCCGTACGGGGCCGTCCCGACAGCAGGCTCATCTCGCCGAAGAACTCGCCGAGCTTCAGCTGAGTCGTCACCGGATTGGGCCCGGGTGTCTCGAGAGTCACCTCGCCGTAAGCGATCGTGAAGAACGACGTCCCGAACTCGCCTGTGTCGTAGATGACATCGCCCTCGCGGATCACGCGAGTCACGCGAGGCTGACCCGGACGGTCGGCAATACTTTGTTGTACAGAGTCGACCTTGCGCCGCGCCTCGGCGTACTCGGGCCCGTCCGGGTAGGCGGCGATCACCTCGCTCTCGATCACCAGCTCACGGAAGGCGAGGGCGTTGAGCTCGCGGAACATCGGCACGATGGACTTGAAGCGCTCGAGCAGATCCTCCGTTTCCCGCTGGAAAGGCAGCCCGCAGAACTGCCATTCCAGCAGCGGGTGGTCCGCGGGCTTGATCTGATGCCCGTAGGCATACTCGGCGACGTCGTAACCCTGGTTCATCGCCTGTTTGATCAGCGGGTAGCCGGCGAGCGAGCCCACCACGAACAGTCCGGGGACGTTGGACTCGTACTGCCGGGAGAGCGCCGGGATCGCCTCGCGCTGCGGACCGGGGAAGCGGATACCGGTGGATTCGACGAAGGCGCGGGCCGGATCCGATCCCAGGCGGGCTATCAGGCGGTGGCAGTGAACCAGGCGCTCCCCCGCGGGTGTCTCCAGGGTCACGGCCAGGGGCCTCGGATCGCCGTCCGAGGGGGCAACTGCCCGGGGACGGGTCTCGTAGTAGCAGGCCAGGCGGCGCCGGGGATCGCTGATCGCCGCCAGGATGGCCGCCAGGTTCGCGTCCTTCGCGCGGCTGAATTCCTTGCCCCGGTTGACGATCCAGACATCGTTCTGCTCGCTCAGGGCCAGGGCATTCTCGATCGCGGCATCCCCCGCCCCCACCACCAGGATGGTCTCATCCAGGTACTCGCGGGGGTCGTCCAGCTGGTACTGGACCCCCTCGTGCTGATCCCCCGGAACGCCCAGGCGACGGGGGTTGCCTTCCAGCCCGATGGCGAGCACCACGGTCGCCGCCCGCAACGAGGTCCCATCGGCCAGCTGCAGACGGAAATCTGCGCGCTGGCCGGCGATTGCCTTGACCTCCGCTCCGTAGCGAACGTTGACAGCCAGGCGGGCGGAATCCTGTGTCCAGGTATCGAGGATCACCTCGCGGCTACCCGCCCCGAAGCGCAGATCGCTGCGCAACCCGAGAAAGCCGGGCTCCGCCATCACGTGCTTGCCCTTCTGGTAGCGCTGAATGGTCTTGGCGAGTTTCGGCGATGCCTCCAGCAGGACGTAGCTGGGGGTGCGGCGACCCTCCCGGACATCGATCTGGGCTGCGCGGGCGGCGGCGCTCAGTCCGGCCGGCCCCGCCCCGACGATCGCCAGGTGATACTCAGCGCTCGTCGCCGTGGCCACGGAGCCTCGATAAAGACTTGAACATCATGGAGTTAGGACGTTGGTTTACATGTGATGTCAGGTCGGAACGGGAAATCGCGGGCCGCGGGGTTCGCAACGTGGCGCGGAAAGTTACAATCCCCGTGCGACAGCCGAGCGCGTGCTGTTGTTTTGGACACCCCTGTTCCGACGCTTCACACCTGGCGGCGCGTAGTTTCCGAGCGGGCTTTGGATCTTCTGTACCACACCGACTGCGGGCAAGGGAAGACCGCAACCGGGTGTGAGCTGACCGCGGCTGCCGCCGCTATCCATTCAGGAAAAATCACGCGCCGCGCATGTCCGGTTCCGCTGCCGATCTACGTTATTTGCCGATAGGCAACTTCGGCGGTGGTGCGGGACGGCGCAGATCGCTTTAAACTGCCAAACGCGAACCCGGGGTCATCATGCGAGCGCCCAGCATCTCCCTCCAATGCAAACTCTGGTCCTGTGTTTGCAGTGCGGCTCTGTGCGCCGCAGCGCTCGGCGCGACCCCCAGGGATTCCACCGAGATCGCCACGCGGGCGCAGATAGCTGCATCCAACCTCGAAGATGCGCTCGTGGTGGACTGTCAGCTGCCGGGAAAACTGCAGCAACTGGGCGGTATGCGCACGTACCTGACCCCCGGGGCGCTTCTGCGGCTGCCCGCCATCGATTGCCGCACCCGCGGGGGTGAATACACCGTGGGCGATCTCGCCAGCGGAACATTGTCCCTCAAGCGCTGGCTCCCCCTGGCCGAGAAAGACAATCTGGAGGCGCAGTACTACGTCGCGCGCATCTACGCGAACGGAATGGACGGAGTGGCGGTGGACTATGCGAAGGCCGCCCAGTGGTATCAGCGCGCCGCACAGAAGAAATACGCGCCCGCGATGCAGGAGCTCGGTTACCTGTACGAGCAGGGTTTGGGGGTGCAACAGGACGCTCTCGCGGGACTGAATCTGCAGCGTGAAGCCTCCGGCCTGGGCGGCGACCTCGACTACGCCTCGAAACTGACGGCCAACCGCGAGGAAGCCGCGAAGCAGATCGCGGCCGTCACCGACCAGCTCGACGCCGCCAACAGCTCCGTGCAGGACCTGCGTGCCCAGCTCCAACAGGTGAACGAGCGGCTCTTGCAGAGTACCGGTCAGGTGGAACGCGATCAGACGCACCTCGCCGATCTGCGCTCGCAACTGGATGCAGCGAAGCGCGACGGGTCGGGTCAGGGAACGGCCCGTATCGAGCAACTGCAGCAGCAGCTCGCAGCGGACCAGAAGGCACTCGCCGACAAACAGTCGACCATCGGTACGCTTTCGGCGAATCTGGTCGTCGAGCAGACGCAGCTGTCCGAGCAGCTCGCAAAATCGCAGGCGGAGAACTCCCACCTGAACGAGCTGCTCGCCACCGGCCGCACCGAGGCCGAAGGCCTGCGGGCCCGCCTCGCTCAGTCCGAGCAGCGCCTGAACCAGACTCAGCAGGAGTTGAGCGCCGTGCGGGCGGACTACCTGCGCGAGACAAGCGCGCTTGCCGCGCGCAGCGAGGAGCTGGACAAGCTGCGCGCCCATGGCGGGGATGCGGCGCAGGCGCTGCTCGAAGCCAGGCAGCGCGAGCTTGATCGGCAGCAGCTGCAGATCAAATCGCTCGAAGGGCAGCTCACCGCAATGCGCCAGCAGGCGGGCGCGGTCGGTACGAGCGCCGCGGATGCGGCGGCCCGCAACCAGGAGCTCGAGAGATCGCTGCAGGCCTTGCGCACACAATACGCGCAGCAGCAGCAGGAGCTGCAGGAGCAGCGCACCCAGTTCGCACACCTGCAGTCGCAGTCGAAGGGCGACCGCGATGCACTCACCGCCCAGATGACGGCGGGCCTGAGCGCGAAGGCAGCCCAGCTCGAGGAGCAGCAGAAGCGCATCGCGGAGTTGCAGCTCGAGGAGAGCCAGCTTCGCGAGGCCTACAACCGCGATCGGGAGGCGCGGGAGCATCAGTCGGCAACGTCCGTCGCCGATGCGCAGCGCGATCGTGATGCGCTGCGCGCCGCGCAGGACAAGATTGCCAGGCAGCAGGACACACTGGAGCACCTGGAAATGGAGCTCGCGGCCCGGCAGCTGGAGCTCGTGCGCGCCCGGCAGAGCTCGACCCAGCCGGCGGCGAGCGATACGCAGGCGAGTCAGAAACGGATTGCGGCACTCGAGGCGGACGTTCGCGAGCGTGACAAACAGATCGCTGCCCTGCGTTTCGAGCTGGCCAGGACGGGCACGCCCGCCGGCGCACCACCGGTGGCGGGTAACGTCAGTTTTCGCATGGCGCAAGCCTCGGGGCCGGGAGGCGCCAACCCCGAGGCACTGATGCGCATGGTGCGCGGCCTGGGGCCGGCGAACTACCACGCGCTGATCATCGGCAACAGCAACTATCTGTACATGGACAAGCTGAAGACGCCCGCCAGCGATGCGCGGGATATCGCGACCGTCCTGCAGAGCCGCTATGGCTTCGACGTGAAGCTGCTGATCGATGCGACCCGCGACCAGATCATGGCCGCGATGAACGAGTACGCGAGGACGCTGACGGACGCGGACCGCCTTCTGATCTATTACGCGGGGCATGGCGGCACGCGGATCGATCCGCCCGAGCGCGCATTCTGGCTCGGCGTGGATGCAAACCCCGAGCTGCGCGGCAGCTGGCTGTCCGCGCAAATGGTGGCCGATTCCGTCGGCGAGATTCACGCTCGGCACATCCTGCTGGTGGCCGACTCGTGCTTTTCCAGTGTCATCACCCACCCTACTTCGACCACGGTGGCACGTGCGGACGATGAGCACAGCACCGCGATACGCTGGAGCAAGGGCGCCCGCATGGTGTTGACCTCGGGAGAGAACGAGCCCGTGGTGGACGCCAGCGCCGCCGATCCATCGCATTCGCTATTCGCATCGCTGTTCCTCACGGTGCTGCGTCAGAATGACATCCTGATGTCCGGCGAGATGCTGGCGCACGAGTTGAGCAGTCGCATGGCGGGCTATGCGGCTCGCATGGGCCTGAAGCAGACGCCCACTTACTCCAACCTGCAGGATCCGGCTCACAAGTTTGGCGATTTCTTTTTCCTGCCCGTGGCCAGGGCCACCCAGGTGGCGGCCCTGACGCGGTAAATCCAACGCTGCGCGGCAGCCGCATAGCCGGCCGCCCGCGCAACAAAAACAGCAATAGGAGAGGGTCTCAGTGTTTACCAAATCGTTGAGAATCACCGCGCCGGCCGGCGTCCTGCTGGCGCTTTCCGCGGTGCTCGCGGCTCCCGTCCAGGCGCAGTTGCCGCCGCCACCGCCGAATGCGACACCGCTGCAGGCGATTGTGTTCAATGCGGTGGCCAAGATGTGCGTGCTCGACCTGGACCTGCCCAACAACCTGACGGGGGCGCAGGAAAACGACCTGCACGACCAGTGCCATGCCGTCGCCGTATCGAACCTCAATCCGGTCAACGGTCAGTTCACGGCCGTGAGCGCCTCGTCGCTGGGCGCGTTGCAGCAGGTCTCCGGAAACGAGATCTCGACGCAGGGCGCCCTCGCCACGCGCGTCAGCGCCGGCCAGTTTGGCAACATCACCGGTCGCCTGAACGCACTGCGTCTGGGCTCGGCGTTTGCGCTGTCCCAGGGCCTGTCGGCCCGCTCGGACAGCTCAGCGCCCGGAAGCAGCTCACTGGCCTCGCTGGGGCCGCAAACGTTCTACTTCGACCGCTCGGTGGTGGATTCAAACGCGCAGGCCGACTCGCTCTCGCGCGGCACGCTGCTCCCCGTGGGCACCTATCAGAATCCCGGCGCGCTCATCGGCACCAGCTACAACGACAGCTCCCTGTATCTCGCCCAGTCGGATTCGGGGTCGGCCCGCGCGGGGGGCGGTGGAGGCATGGGCGGCCAGGTCCAGAGCCCCTGGGGACTGTTCGTTCAGGGCAGCTACAACTCCGGGCGGCACGACCAGACGATCAACGAGGACCCGTTTGACTTCCATGCCTCCAGCGTGACCGCCGGCATCGATTACAACTTCGGCGGGGCGGTGCTCGGAGCCTCGATCGGCTACGACGACTATGACGCGGGCTTCCGCGATACGGGCGTGAACTCCTCCGGTGGCAGCGCGCAAGTCAAGGGGACCAGCGGCTCCCTGTACGGTGCCTGGTTCAGCGATAACTGGACGGTCAACGGAATCGCCACCTACGGCAAGCTGACCACCAATCTGTCCCGCGCCGTCAAGTACTCGGTGACTTACAACACCGCGCTCGATCCTCAGGCGGACATCAACGATCCGGGTTGCCCACCCGCAGCGGCTACGTGCACGGTGTCGGTAAACCGGACGCTGCAGGGCAACCCCGACGGGAGTTCCGTGGCCGTCGGCGCCACGGCGGGCTATCAGACCACGGCGGCCACCTGGGACGTCATGCCCTCTCTCAGCGTGAACTACCGGCGCGCGAAATTCGACTCCTTCTCGGAGCACGACCCGAACGATCCGAACGATGGCCTGCCGCTGTCCTTCGACGATCAGACAGTCGAGTCCCTGCGATCCATCCTGGCCCTCGACCTGTCCAAGCCGGTGAGCACCTCCTTCGGAGTCGTGACTCCCATCGTGCGTGTCGAGTGGGATCACGAGTTCCGGACGAGCATCCGGACGATCGCCGCGCACTACACGTTCGACCCGAGTTGCAAGAACGGCGTGTGCGACAGCGACTTCCTGCTGCCCACCGACGCGCCGGTTGGCAACTATGGCGTGGCAGGCGCCGGACTGTCGGTGACCCTCGCGAACCGTGTCCAGGCATTCGTCTACGACGAGGTGCTGTTCGGGTATCGGAATTATCACAGCAATGCCGTCACCATAGGCCTGCGCGGCCAGTTCTGATGGCTCTGTGATTCGATCGACTCTGCGCGCAGGGGTGGCTTTGGCCGCCCCTGCCTTCGCTGCCGCGGCAACACCGCACACCGCGGATCTCGTGCTCTATGACGCGAGAGTCCTCACGATCGACAAGGCATTCTCGGTAAAGCAGGCCGTGGTCGTGAGAGGCGACCGCATCGTCGCGGTCGGCGGCAACGAGCTCGCGCAGACCTTCGATGCGCCGAAGAAGGTGGACCTCCATGGCCGGGTCCTCATGCCCGGGTTCATGGATACCCACCTGCACATCTTCACGCTCTCCCGGCGTGAGATCGAGCCGGCAAAAGCCCGCTCCATCGAGGCGATCCAGCAGATGATTCGGGCGAAGGCGGCCGAGCTGGGTCCGGGCGAGTGGATCACGGGATACGGATGGGACGAGGCCCTGCTGGCCGAGAAACGCAACCTGAATCGATCGGATCTGGACGTCGCAGCGCCCGGCAATCCGGTGACGCTCGTGCGCGCCGGCGGACATTCAAGCGTGGGCAACTCCCTTGCCCTGAAGCTTGCCGGCGTTTCACGTGATACGCCTGATCCCAGCGGGGGGGTGATCGAGCACGGCGCGGATGGGGAGCCCAACGGCATCATTCGCGAACGAAGCGACCTTTATCGCAACCACGTGCCCCCGGACAAGTGGGAGGAGGTTCGTGGCGGCTACATCCGCTCATTGAAGCATCTGTTCAGCCTGGGCATCACCAGCTTCGAATCCGCCACGACCACGCTCGACGATGAGCCCGTCGGACGCGGCGGCATCGAGCGTCCCGGCTCGGAGCTGACGTTCCGCCGTTTTCAGGGGATTGCTGCGGAAACCGCCATTCCGCGCGCCACTCTTTATATCTCGTACCCGGGGGCGGATCGGTTGAAGGCCTATCCGCACCATTCCGGGTACGGTGATATCCGCGTCAGGCTGGGCCCGATCGGAGAGAACGCGGTGGACGGCGGCTTCACCGGACCAACGGCCTGGACGCTGGTGGACTACAAGGGGCAACCGGGTTTCCGCGGCAAGGGTTTCTTTTCCGACACCGAATTACAGAGCATGGTCGACACCGCGGCCAGTCTCGGCTGGCAAATGGGCCTGCATGCGATTGGCGACGCCGCCATTCAGCAAACGGTGATCGCATACGACCGGGCGCTGGGCAGGTACCCTGGGATGGATCACGCGGGTGCCAACCGACGCTGGTTTCTCGACCATTTCACAGTCATGCCGCCGGAGGCCACCATGGCGTTGATGGCCCGCGACAGGATACTGATCGCGCAGCAACCGAACTTCGGTTACAACCTGGAAGCGCGCTACAACGCCACTCTTGATGGGTGGCGCGTGACACACAACAACTCGGTAGCCACGCCGGTGCGGAAATTCGGAATCTTCATGGCGTTCGGCTCCGACAATCTGCCGATCGATCCCCGCGTGGGACTTTATTACGCCACGACGAGGCGTGGACCGGATGGCGTGCAGCATGGATTCGCAGAGGAAGCCGTGTCTAGACAGGAGGCCCTACGGATGTACACGGCCAACGGGCCGTACCTCTCCTGGGAAGAGCACCTCAAGGGCACGCTCGAGCCGGGGAAGCTTGCCGACATGATCGTGCTGGACAGCGATCCTCTGACGATCCCGGAGGAACGACTGCTGTCCATGAATGTCGACCAGACTTACCTGGGCGGCAAGCTGGTTTACGATCGCAGTCACTCTGGTGATGTCGTGGCTGCTCCGCACTGAGGGCCGCCGGGTGTGTCGACGTCCTGGTGCGGGGTTTGGTGCTGGGCAGTGGGAGCTTGCGTGCGCGCCGGCATGGAGGGCGCTGAATGCAGAAAGTGCCAACGATCGTCTGGCTGCTTCTGCTGACGCTACTGGGAGCCTGTGCATCCTCGGGGCCGAAGCCGGTCGCGTATTCACGTAAGCACTTACAGCAGACGATTGCGGAGCTCTCAAAGCGCCCCGACGCGGATTCATTGGCGGCGGCGGGACTGCTGCTCAGCCTCGGCAACCATGGCGATGAGCCCCTGGCGTTGCTGGCGCGCGCGACCGCCGCTGGGCCCGATCGCCCTGACCTTGCGTGGCTTCGGGTCCAGATGTGCCTGAGGCTGCCGCCGTGTCAACCGGAACCGCTGAGCGAGCGTCTGCGGCACCTGGCTCCGACCAATGGCGCCGGCTGGTTCGGCCTGCTCGTGCTCGGGCGGCCCGATTCACCGGACATCGATGCGGTGAAGGAAGCGGCGCTGCTGGCCATCAGTCAGTCCGATCGTGTGGACATCTACTGGACGACTCTGATCAGCCGGTTGACGAGAGCAGCCGCCCGACCCGGAGTCATGTCCCTCCGCGAGGCCGAGCTGTCGATCATCGGCGTGCTCTCGGCGCAGGATATTCCCACCTATCGCGTGCTGGCGGATGTCTGTATCAGAGGGCAGCCGACCCAGGGGGATCACCTCGCAACGTGCCGGGGAATCGCCCGAGCCCTGGAAGGCGGGGATGCGTACATCACTGAGATGATGGGGATCGCAATTGCCAGGCATGTCTGGCCGGAAAACGCACCCGAATGGCAGGCCGCCACGCGCGCCCGCGCGGTCTATGAATACCGGTCCGGACTGATGCAGCACATTGAGGAGAGCCACCCGTGGGATCGGCAGGTGGCGGACAACTATCTCACGCTCTGCGCCCGATATTCCCGTGAGCAGGATGTCGTGCGAGCCCGCTTGCTCGACGCCGGCATGAACGCAGACCCGTCCGCGCAGCAGCGGTGAGGGCGGCCGCTCGCAGCTCCAGGTGTCGGTCATCGGCGGGCCTGACAAGCCGACCCGGCCGGTCCGGACATCGATTCGGAGCTGAGTCAGTGTCAGGTGAGTGGCGGCCCCAGGCGTCCGTGAAGATAGAACGCCACTGCGTAGACCACGATCGCAATCGCTAAGCGCCAGATCCCCATTTCCACCAGGGCCGGGCCCAGCTGGTTCCTGCCGGCCACGATGGCCGCGAACGGGGCGACGGAAGTCACGCTCGCGAACTGTGCCCACTGCTCCCCGAAATTACGCCTTCGCTTGGCATCGATCGAGACGGTTCCTGCGACGGCGAGTACGAGCAGAGAGCCAAACAGGATGAGCGATGCAAGGTCGCCATTCACGATGAGGTGGACCAGGGACCAAAGTGCCACTCCACACAAGAACGGGTGGCGCGTAATGCGAATCACCCCACGGGCTATGGTGGGTCCCTGCGCGAGACTCGATTCCATACCCACTCGCGTTGGGCTCGGGGTCGCAATCCCGATCACCACGAAGAGAAAACCGATGAACACCAATACGTACGCCGCTGGGCGGAACCCGAGCAGCAGCCCCCAGAGCGGTATGGATGGCGCATGCCGGTACGCATAGATCATCCATGCGAGTCCCAGTAATGAAGCGAGCGCGAATGCACCGCGGTACCGCCCTCCTCCCAGGCGCGCCACCAGTGCATCCCGCGCCGTCGTACCGGAAATGCCAAAGTGGATCAGGAGAAAATAGGCGCACGCCGCGACGAGATTGAGCACGATCCGCCCTCCGGCCCTGCTGCGTCGCCGATTGTACTGTGACCGGACGCGGCCCGTGAGGGCTTGACCGTGGCGAGCCGCTCGGCGGTGATTGCTCACACGAGCAAAAGCACGAGCTTCCCGATGGCAGACTATCCGATCTTCACCTCGAGGTCTGAGAGGTGAGCGGGGTCCATGACGAGGTCGATGCTGCTGATTTTTCCGCCCTCAAAGGTGAACACAAACGCCGAACGCACCTGACCGCCCATGGCCCATACCGCGCCCGCCTCATCATCGATCAGCGCAGGCAGAGCAGCGCGTGCTCGTCCCTTGAAGACATCGGCTACGCGCGAGGCCCCGCGAACCTCGGGAGCGAGGGCCGGGGCTCCGTGCTGCTGGTTTGCAGCAGCTGTGCGCACGGCCACGTCATCGGCGCGAAGCA
>DASTDD010000081.1:0-4051 GCA_035710545.1 Steroidobacteraceae bacterium | reverse complement strand
CGCTCAATCCGCATAACGTCACCGTCGGGTGGGACGTAGGCACGTGAAAGACATCTGGCAGTGTTGCCGTCGAGGACCTCGATTGACCTTGAGGCAACCAATTCGTCCAACAGCGCCTCTTCGTCAACATCGGGGCACGCCAGTGCAACAAGTTCCATGAAACTTCGCCGCGGAGACCCGGGTGTAGGACGGAGATCAAGATCGAGTGGCATCCCGTACGCGCCAGAGAAGCTGGAATCGTTGTGCCAAGCAGTAAGCAGGCTTGTGATTTGATCGAGACTGACATTCCCCCTCAGACTATGAGGAGCTCCCGCCCGCAGCGCGTTGCGCAGCGCGCTGACATCCGACTTCGGCAGGCCCGCCACGATCGCGAGGCGCGCATCTGTTGTTGCCCTCTTCTGCTCCAGCAGACGGGCTTCGAGCGCCTGAATGAAACAACGTCTCACGACCCCGGAGATCTCGCTCGCGGAGATGCCGTACTCGAATGCAACACGCATGAGCGGCCGCATGAGCGCCGCAAACACGTTGAGTACCGCCTCTTTCTCCTTGATCGTCTTGTTCATTCTTCGATCTGATGCAACGCGGCATTACGCCACGCCTACTCCCCGAGACCCGTTCATCAATAGCCCCAAGTTGGGCTGTGTTATGTAAGGCAAAGTAGCAGCAAATTGTGACAGTCGTCAAAGATTTGCGCCCCCTCGTTGACGTCACGGACGAAGGGTGGATCACGCCTGGAATCGACAGCGTTAGCTGGGCAATAAGCCCTTGAATTTACTTATTGTTTTATCGTTCCGTGGCGTGCCGCGAGACACGGGCTCGCGCGCGCCGGGAAGCAATGAGTCGCGTCGCGTTTACGTACTTTCCGAGGCGGGCCTAGGTCGTTTCCGTCGGATCCCGCAGCCGCTGGTGCTCGAGGATGGCGAAGCGGTCGGTCATGCCTGCTATGTAGTCGGCCACGGCGCGGGCCCGTCCGTCCGTCCCCCGGCTGGCTTCAGCCTGCCGGGCAAGGTCCCGGTGCTCCGGTGGCATCAGGTTGATGTCTCCAAAGAAATCCTCGAACAGGGTCTTCACGACCTGCCGGGCCTTGGAGGTCATTCGCAGCACCTTGTAGTGGCGATACACGTGCTCGCGCAGGAACTCCATGAGCTCCGTATGCTCCTCCCGCGCCGCATCACTGAGGCCGGCGAGCGGCCTCGGCTGGGATCGAACGTCCTCGATCGACTTCGGGGCCGCCGCATCGATCTGGGCCTGAGTGGTCCTGACCAGGTCGGTCACGATGAAGTTGATCATGCGGCGCACAACCTCGTGCACCAGGCGTCGCTCGCCCAGATCGGGATACTGGCCGAGGACGGCATCGTACTGGCGCCGGAAGATCCGTACGCCGAGGAGGTCCCGGACCTCGATCAACTGGGCGCGGATCCCGTCATCGACGTCGTGATTGTTGTAGCCGATTTCGTCCGCCAGGTTGGCAATCTGCGCCTCCAGCCCTGGCTGGAGGCGCTGTAAGAATCGCTCCCCCAGCTCCCCCAGCTCGCGGGCATTGCGCACGGAGCAGTGCTTGAGGATGCCTTCTCGGCACTCGAACGTCAGGTTCAGCCCTCGAAACTCGGCATAGCGCTCCTCGAGCTCATCGACCACGCGCAGGGACTGCAGGTTGTGCTCAAAGCCTCCGTGGGGGCGCATGCACTCGTTGAGCGCGTCCTGCCCGGCGTGTCCGAACGGCGTGTGGCCCAAATCGTGGGCCAGGCTGATCGCCTCGGTAAGCGACTCGTTCAGCCGGAGGGCGCTCGCGACCGACCGGGCGATCTGCGCCACCTCGATCGAGTGAGTGATTCTGGTCCGATACAGGTCGCCCTCGTGGTTGACGAAGACCTGCGTCTTGTAGACCAGCCGGCGGAAGGCGTTCGAGTGAATGATCCGATCCCGATCGCGCTGGAACTCGGTCCGGTACGCCGGCTTCGGCTCGGGATACCGGCGGCCGCGCGATTGCTCGTCGCTGGCGGCGTAAGGCGCCAGTCCGTAGCCGGATTGAGCACCGCGGCTCACTCAGTCACCCGACGAAAGCATCGAGCGTTCTTAGCAGGCCCGGCACGGGATAGTCGGCCGTCACGAACGCCTCGCCGATCTCCTTCAGCAGCACGAGCCGGACCCGACCCCCCTGAGCCTTCTTGTCGAGAGCCATGTGCTCCAGCACCGCGGCCGGCTGCAAGTCGGGGATCCGGATCGGCAATCCGGCGCGCTCCAGCACCCGGCAGAGCCGGTCCACATCCTGGGAGCCGAGCATGCCGCATTCGCGCGACATCGCCGCCGCCATCAGCAGACCTGCTGCCACAGCCTCTCCGTGCAGCCATTGCGTGTACTGGGTAGCCGCCTCGATAGCATGTCCAAACGTGTGTCCCAGGTTGAGAAGGGCGCGGGTACCCTGCTCCCGCTCGTCGGCCGCGACGATCTTTGCCTTGATCTCACAGGACTGGCGGACCGCCTGGGCGAGGACCGCGGCATCGAGAGCGAGCAGCGCATCCAGATGAGCCTCCAGCCAGCGAAAGAAGGCGGCATCGCTGATGAGACCGTACTTGATGATCTCGGCCACGCCTGCCCGCAGCTCCCGCGGCGGCAGAGTGGCCAGCGTCGTCATGTCGGCGAGCACGGCGACGGGCTGGTGAAAGGCACCGATGAGGTTCTTGCCGCCTGGATGATTGACTCCCGTTTTGCCCCCCACGGCGGAATCCACCTGGGCCAGCAGGGTCGTGGGGACTTGCAGGTAACGTACACCCCGCTGGTAACAGGCTGCCGCAAAGCCCGCCATATCGCCGACCACGCCGCCCCCCAGCGCGATGATCAGACAGTCGCGGCCGAAACGATTGGCCACGAGAACGTCGAGCAGCCGGGTCACGGTGGCCAGGGTCTTGTGAGCCTCGCCATCCGGCAGGATCGCCTCGACCACCCGATGCGAGGGGAGAGCGGCCGTAATCGGCCCCGCGTACAGCGGCGCGACCGTGGAATTGCTGACGATCAGCACATCGCGGGCGTCAACGTGCTCCCGGATCCGGTCCGGCTCACGCAGCAACCCGGCGCCGATCAGGATGGGATAGGAACGCTCGCGCAGCTCAACTCTTAACGTTTCCACATGTCCGCACAACGCCCGACGGGCCGCGGGCGCAAGCACACTCCAGTATACGTGCCCCGAGAACGCGATGCCGCGCGAAAGCCAAGCTGGCCGCGCGAGCTCCTGGCTGAAGAGCCGCTGTCAGCGCCGGACTCTGGAGTCGAGCTCGCGCAGGATCAGTTCCGCCACGCTGTGCACTTTGCGGTTGTCCGTTGCCACGGTGATGTCGGCGATCTGGGCGTAGAGCATGGCGCGCTTGTCCATGAGCTCTTCGAGCTTGGCGGCCTTGTCGACATTGGCCAGCAACGGTCGGATCCGGCCTTGTCTTACCCGGTCGGCCTGCTGCGCTACGGAGGTCTCCAGGTACACCACGCGGCCGCGCTCGGCGAGGGCCCGGCGATTCTCAGGCAACAGGACCGCCCCGCCTCCTGTGGCCAGGACGATGGGCTCCTGCGAGGTCAGTGTGTCGATGACGTCGCGCTCCCGAGACCGAAAGCCCGCTTCGCCCTCCTTCTCGAAAATGAAGGCGATATCGACCCCCGTGCGCCGCTCGATCTCCGCATCGCTGTCGTGAAAGGGCACGTTCAGCAGGCGCGCGAGCTGCTTGCCCACCGCGCTCTTCCCGGAACCCATGGGACCGATCAGAAACAGATTCCGCTTGCCGAGCATGCTGCGTGCAGCATACCGAAAACGACGCGGCCGCCCGATGGCGGCCGCTGACCTGAGGGTTGAAGGGGCGCAGACTCAGGTGACGGTCACCGGAATGCTCAGCAGCGTGACCGTCCCGTTTGGCGCAGTGACCTGTATGGTGATGCCGCCGCCTCCCGCCTGGCCTGCCGCGGTAAACGAGAATTGGACGGTCGTACCGCCCGTGCCGGCATCGCAGCCGATGACGAATGGACTTGGCGTCAGGGTCGGCGTTCCGGCGCTTGAGCTGGCCGTCAC
>DASTDD010000080.1:0-2016 GCA_035710545.1 Steroidobacteraceae bacterium | reverse complement strand
TTCAAATCGCAGCTGGGAAAGCCGGCCCTTGTCCCAGGTGGGTGAGCTCTGTAGGATGCACTTAAAGAATTGTGCAATTATTTAACAGATGCCGGTGCCCCCTTCACAACTGACGAGCTGGCTACGAGCGGTCGGTGAGCCGAGTCGGCTGCGTCTCCTTTTCCTGTGCAGCCAGCGCGACTTCAGTGTGTCGGATCTGGCACGCGCGCTCACCCAGAGCGAGCCGCGTGTCTCCAGGCACCTCCGCATCCTGTGCGAGGCTGGGCTTCTAGAGCGGCTGCCACAGGGTCAGTGGGTGCACTACCGTCTCGCGGCTCAGAATGATGCCGCAGGCTTCGTCCAGGGTCTGCTGGCGCAGCTCGATCGCGCTGATCCGCAGCTTGCGCTGGATCTCGAACGGGCCCAGCCGCGTCAAACGGGGCGCGTGGCAGCTTCTGCCGGAGCCGCAACGTCCGAGTCACGGCTAGGTCGTGCGCTTCAGGGGTTCCTGGATGCCAATCCGCCAACCTCTCAGCAGGGCGCTTCCCTCCTGGTGGGAGTGGAGCATCTCGAAGTCCTCGAGAGTGCCGCGTCGATGGCCAGCGACTGTACCGCCATCGCTCACTCGCGACGTGCGGCTCAGGGGGCGAGAGCGTTCTCGGAGCGACACCGGCTCAACTGCCGGGTCGTGCTCGCTTCCGAGGCTCGAGGCCTCAACGATCGAGACGTCGCCGGTCGCGCATTCGATGTGATCATCCTGGACCATCCCGCTGCGGCGGAGACTGAATTCGCCGACATGCTGGCTGGTGCGCGCCGCGCTCTGTCGCCGACAGGCCGTATCTGGCTGTTTGAAAGGTACGAATCCCTCGAGACCTCCCGCGAACGCATCGTGGAGCATCCGCTCGCGAGATTGCGCAGGTTGCTTACGGAGGTCGCGCTGACCGTTGAGCGCCTGAGTCCGATCGAAGCCGACGGCGAGCACGTGCTGGCGGCCGTTGCGGCACCGATGGCGACCACGGGACATGCCAACCTGAGGCGTGCATGAAAACGACCGCCGCTTCGCAGGCTGTGGAGAGCCATCAGGCGCAAACCCCCATGAGCGTCTCATTCGAGTTCTTTCCGCCTGCCGATGCCGACATGGAGGCCACGCTGTGGCGATCCGTCGAACGGCTTGCTCCCCTCGCTCCGCGCTTCGTCTCGGTGACCTACGGTGCGGATGGCTCGACCCGCGAGCGCACGCACAATCTCGTCACGCGAGTACAGCGCGAAACGGCGCTCGTCGGTGCCCCTCATCTGACGTGCATTGGTGCCACGCGGGGGGAGATTCTCGATATCGCACGGAAATATTGGGACGAGGGAATTCGCCACCTCGTCGCATTACGCGGCGATCCTCCTCAGGGTCAGTCAGGCTACCAGCCGCATCCGGACGGCTTCGCCTACGCTGCGGACCTGGTGGCGGGACTGAAGAGCGTCGCCGATTTCGACATCTCGGTCGCCGCCTATCCCGAGATCCATCCGGAGGCGCCCTCGGCGGACTTCGATCTCGACAACCTGAAGCGCAAGGTCGATGCGGGCGCCTCGCGCGCCATCACGCAGTTCTTTTATGACACCGACGTCTACCTGCGCTTCCGCGACCGCTGCGCGATCGCGGGGATTCAGGCGTGCATCGTGCCGGGCATTCTGCCCATCACGCGATTTCCGCAGGTCTTGAAATTCGCCGCGCGCTGCGGGGCGAGCATTCCCGAGTGGCTGAAAGACCGCTTCGCCGGACTCGATGACGATGCCGAGACACGGCGCCTGATCGCCGCCAGCGTCGCCATAGAGCAGGTGCATGCCCTGCAGCGGGAGGGTGTGCGGGAATTCCATTTCTACACGTTGAACCGGTCCGAGCTGACCTATGCGATCTGTCATGCGCTGGGTGTGCGGGCCACCAACCAGCGAGCCATCGCATGAGCATCTGCCAGCACAAGGAACATCCTGCAACTGCGCCGCGAGCCGATGCCCGGAAGGATGCCCCCGCGGCGCGCGCCGCGGCGG
>DASTDD010000079.1:0-17188 GCA_035710545.1 Steroidobacteraceae bacterium | reverse complement strand
GATGCAGTGATCTTCGCGGTGAACGAGCGTCCCGCGCAGGGCGTCAGAGGCGTTTATCGCGTCAAACACCGACATGGCGTCAGTCGCCTGAGAAGCGGACAGCGCTACTCAGCCGGCATCATCTTTCACGACGCCAGATAGCCGGCTCACGCCGCCAGCGGCAAAGCGACCTCGACGCGATTTCGGCCCGAACGCTTCGCCGCGTACACGGCTTCGTCGGCGCGCGCGATCAGCGATTCCCCCCAGACCCCGAGCGTGTCGCTCGTGGCGACCCCGATACTGCAGGTGAGGGCGATCGGATCGCCGAAGCCCTCGACGCGGACCGCGGCCACTCTCGAGAGGATGCGCTCGGCAATCGGATAAGCGGCTGCTCCATCCGCGCTGCTGAGAATCACGACAAACTCCTCGCCCCCGTAGCGGCCGATGACATCGGACTGACGCAGCTCGGCCTGGATGGGCGCGATGATCGCCATCAGGCAGGCATCCCCCGCCGCGTGTCCGAACGTGTCATTGATCTGCTTGAAATGATCGAGATCGATGAACAAGAGCGAGATCGGCAGTCCGCGCGTCCGGGCCCGCAGGCACGCCGCATCCAGCCGCTCGAGAAATGAACGCCGGTTGAGCACCCCGGTCAGGGAGTCTGTCTGTGCGCGCCGCTCCGCGTCAGTCAGCGCCACGCGCTGCTCGCGCAGGCGGTCGGCAAGGCCCAGAGCGATGAGCACCGCGGCGGCCACCATGGACAGCGGCAGGCCGACGTACAGGAGCCGCCCCTCCTCGTCGCCGCCGAGCAGCAGGGTCGCCGTCGTCGCTATCGTGAAGGCCTCCAGCAACGCCCAGGCAACGAAGAACCACCCGGCCGCCCGACTCCCCCGCCGCCAGGCTACGAACGAGACGACCAGGGTAAAAGTCGAGGTCACGAGGAACAGCGTGTTGCCGGCCGAATTCACGAGCAGGCCGAGTCCGAACAGCTTCAGCAGGTTGGCACAGGCCAGGACGACGAATGCGACCGCAAACCATCCGAACGTCGAGTAGACCCGGGGCGAAAAGCGGCGCAGATCGGCGATCTCTCGAGTGAACAGCGAGGCCACCGCGCCGCCGAGCGCCACGGGCACATTCCACGCATAAGAGCCGAGGGGAGTGACGCCGGAGAACAGCGGCCACTCGAACCCCTGCCCGGATAGAAACACGACGTACAGCGCCTGCAGAGAAAACAGCGCCGCATAGAGGATGAACAGTCTCTCCGCCAGCACCAGCCAGATCAGCAGGGCGGCCGCCGACATGGCCATGAGTGCGCCGAAGGCGAGCGTGATCATCCGTGCACGCGCAGTCGCGGCGGTGAGCACTGCATCCAGGGAGGTGAGCGAGAGGCGTGGCACCTCGGAGCGGAACGCCCCGGGCTCGATATGCACGTACAGGGCTTGCTGGGCCGAGGCCGAGGAAGGGGGCAGGACGAAGACCGCCTCCTGCGAGCCAGCAAAACCCGGCAGGTGGGCCGCTCGCGGCAGCGCAGTACCCCCCGCTCCGTCTGCGCTCGCCGCGTATACGCGGGCCTGCGTGAAGCGGCCTGTGTGGATCGTCAGTACCGGCAGGGCCTCGGTGGCCAGGGGTCTGCTCAGCCGCAACCGCAGCCAGAAAGGCGTGCCCCGGGCCATGAGCTCGCCGTAGCTCGAGGAGGTGAAGCGTGAATCGAGAGATCCGCTGACTATCCGCTCCGGCAGAGGATCCCCAGGATGCGCATCCAGGACCCGGACTTCCAGTGTGGCGGCACCGACGGTACCAGCCAGGGCCAGACAGCCAACGAGGGAGACGGCCTGCCAGGGGCGGCGGCGCGACACCCGCCGGGGACGTAGACTGCTCATCGGACGCCACTGCGAACTGCGCAGTCAGTGATTATGCCGCAACCAACTTTGAAACGGCGCGAACGAGGCGCTCAGGCTGCCCGGGCAGCCATCAGCGCCGCCGCTCCCAGTGCCCCCGCGAGAGATGCCACCCGTCCCGCTCGTGAACCCAGCGATGCGGTACCCAGCGCTCGCGAGGATGGGGACGCTCCCAGTGCCCCGGTACCCACTCGTGACGGCCGCCGACCCAGTTCCAGTAGCCGCCGAGCCAGATGTACCCCACGGCAGGCGGAGCCCCATACTCCTCGACGCGTGGTGGCGGTGGCGCGGTTTCCACGGCGCCGCCAACATAATATTCATTCGGAGGCGGAGCGGCGACAACGCATCCGCCGAGGACCACCCCCAGCATGGAAATTGCTACGAGTTTCGCTACGCCAAAACCAGGCTGACTCATATGCACTCCCGACGTTCGTGTATGACGGGGCCGCCTTGGGTTTCAGCCCCTTTTACCATTAACGCAAGACCGGGCCATTAGTTCACAGGACAGGAGCGATGCCGATGCCGGACGGCCGCGAGCACACTGTATTCCTATTTGATGTTGATAACACGCTGCTGGACAACGACGCGGTCCAGGCGGATCTCGGGGCTCATCTGGAGAGTGAGTTCGGCCGCGCCGCGCGCGAGCGTTACTGGGTCATCTTCGAGACGCTGCGATCGCAGCTCGGTTATGCGGACTATCTGGGAGCTCTGCAGCGCTACCGGGAGGAGGACCCCGACGACATGCAACTCCTGCGGATGGCCGCCTTTCTCGTCGACTATCCATTCGCCGAGCGCCTTTACCCAGGTGCCCTGCGCGCACTGGCGCATTGTCGCCGACTCGGCCCCGTCGCGTTGCTTTCGGATGGCGACGTCGTATTCCAGCCGCGCAAGATCTCGCGCTCCGGGCTCTGGGAAGCGGTGGACGGTCAGGTGATGGTTTACCTCCACAAGGAGGAGATGCTGGCCTCGGTCGAGCGCCGTTACCCGGCACGCCACTACGTCATGGTGGACGACAAACTGCGGATCCTTACGGCAATGAAGCAGATCTGGGGGGTGAAATTGACCACCGTGTTCGTGCGCCAGGGGCATTACGCACTGGACATGGCTAACATCAGCACCTATCCACCCGCAGACGTGACACTCGAACGGATCGCAGACCTCCCCGATTGCAGCGTCACCGAGCTCACAGGAGCTACATGAGCACGACCAACGTGAACCCACAGGCCGGCAAGCCGGCTACCCCCGCCATGTTGACGGATGTGCCGCGCCTCGTGACGGATTATTTCGCGCTTCAGCCCGATCCTTCGGTGGCCGCCCAGCGCGTCGCCTTCGGGACCTCGGGCCACCGCGGCAGCGCGCTCGAGCGCGGCTTCAATGAATGGCACGTGCTCGCCATCAGCCAGGCGATCTGCGAGTACCGTCAGGGCAAGGGAATCACCGGGCCGCTGTTTCTGGGCATCGACACTCACGCGCTGTCGGTCCCGGCCTGCGCCAGCGCGCTGGAGGTGCTGGCCGCGAACGGCGTGGAGGTCATGCTCTCGGAGCGCGACGAATACACCCCGACGCCGTCGCTGTCGCATGCCATCCTGACCTACAACCACGGCAGGCAGAGTGGCCTGGCCGATGGCATTGTCGTGACGCCCTCGCACAATCCGCCTCCGGACGGAGGCTTCAAGTACAACCCGCCGAACGGTGGCCCGGCCGACAAGGACGTGACCGGGTGGATCGAAAAGCGCGCCAACGAGCTGCTGCAGGTCGGCCTGCAGGGCGTGAAGCGAATCGGCTACGAGAAAGCGCTCGCCGCCCCGACGACCCATCGCTATGACTTCCTCAACCGCTACGTCGAGGATCTGTCGCAGGTCATCGACCTGGATGCGATCCGCGCCTCGCGGGTCCGGGCAGGCGTGGATCCCCTCGGCGGCGCCGGCGTGCACTACTGGGCCGCGATCGCCGAACGGTACAAACTGAATCTCACCGTGCTCAACACTGAAGTCGATCCTACGTTCAGGTTCATGACGGTCGACTGGGATGGCCGCATCCGCATGGATCCCTCCTCGCCGTACGCGATGCAGAGTCTGATTCATCTCAAGGATCGCTTCGACATCGCCTTCGCATGCGATACGGACCACGACCGTCACGGCATCGTCACGCGCAGTGCCGGCCTGCTTCCGCCCAATCACTACCTGGCAGTCTCGATCGACTACCTGTTCCGCAACCGGCCGCATTGGCCTGCCGCCGCGGGCGTGGGCAAGACGGTCGTCAGCAGCAGCATGATCGACCGGGTCACCACGAAGCTCGGGCGGCGGCTGTACGAAGTACCGGTCGGGTTCAAGTGGTTCGTGGGCGGCTTGTGCGACGGCTCGCTGGGCTTCGGCGGCGAGGAGAGCGCCGGTGCTTCGTTCGTCTGCCGGACCGGGGGCCCCTGGAGTACCGACAAGGACGGGCTCATCCCGTGTCTGCTCTCCGCGGAGATGACCGCGCGCGCGGGGCGGGATCCGGGCGAGCTGTATCGCGATCTCACCCGGGAATTTGGCGAGCCGGCATTCGAGCGCATGGATGCACCGGCCACCCGCGAGCAGAAGCAGATCCTCAAGCGGCTCTCGCCCGCCCAGGTCCGCACGCGCGAGCTGGCGGGCGAGCCCATCATTCAGATCCTGAGTGAGGCGCCCGGCAACGGTGAACCGATCGACGGACTGAAAGTGATGGCCCGCAACGGCTGGTTCGCCGCGCGACCCTCGGGGACCGAGGACATCTACAAGGTGTACGGTGAGAGCTTCCAGGGCAAGGACCACCTGCGGCGGATTCTCGAGGAGGCGCAGAAGATCGTGGGCGACTGCTTCAAGGCGAATACGAACAAAGGGTGAGTGACTTCTGGAGCGGCGATCTCGAGACCCATAGTGCGGACCTGGCGTCGATGGGCCGTGATGTCGCCCGGGCCCTCAATGTGCAATGAGCGTGCTGTAGCCGTTCCACACGATCTCGATGCCGATGCACATGAGGATAAAGGCCGACAGGCGCACCACCACCTCGAGGCCGGTTGCGCCCAACAGCCGGGCGATGTTGCCCGAGAAGCGATATGCGAGGTAAATGCTGGCCGCGATCGCAACGACGCCCGCCAGCGCGCCGATCGCGTGCTGCACGAACTCCGTCAGGTGGAACTCCGTATTCTCCTTCTTGCTTCCGATGGTGATCGCCACCGAGATCGACCCGGGCCCCACGGTCAGCGGCATCGTCAACGGGTAGAACGTTCCGATACGCCGACCGCTGGCTGGATCGAGCGGTGCGGAACCGTGATCGGACCAGTCCTCCTGGCTGAGCAGCTTCCAGCCCAGTGCGGTGACGACCAGGCCGCCGGCGATCCGCACCACCGGCAGCTCGATGCCGAAGAACTCGAGCAGCCACGGGCCGAGCACCATCGAGCCGAGCAACAGCGCGAAGCCGTTGATCGCGATGTTGCGCGCCAGCGCGTTGCGCTCCGCGGCTGCCAGGTTCGGCGTCAGCGCCAGGAAGAACGGCGCCGCCTCGATGGGATTGACGATCGGGAAAAGCCCGGCGAACGTCAGCAGGAACGAGCTGATGATGGCACTCACTCAAACCTCACTCTGTTGACGGAAACAAGCTGCGGGCGAGGGATCTGCGCGTGCCCCACGCACAGATCCCACGGCCCATCGCGACGGCGTATTGTAGGGCGCCAATGATGTCCGAAAACGGCTAGTCGCGCGGCGCGGCCGCGGGTATCGTGACGCCATGCAAAATCTCCTCGGCCTCGATCGCCGCGCGCTGGAACGGGCACGCCTCAGCCGCGACCCACGCTTCGACGGCAAGTTCTTCATAGCAGTGACCTCGACCGGCATCTACTGCCGTCCGGTCTGTCCATCTCCCACTTCGAAGAGCGCCAACGTTCGCTACTACGCGACGGCGGCCGCGGCGGCCGAGGCGGGCTTTCGCCCCTGCCTGCGCTGCAGACCTGAAGCCGCGCCAGGCACGCCCGCATGGATGGGCACTTCGGCCGTCGTCCGGCGCGCCTTGCGTCTCATCGACGCGGGGGCGCTGGATGCCGACTCGGTCGGCGCGCTGGCTGCCCGCGTTGGGGTGGGCGCCCGGCATCTGGCCCGGCTCTTTCTGCAGCATGTGGGCGCTTCGCCGATCACGGTCGCACAGACCAGGCGATTGCAATTCGCCAAGCGGCTGCTCGACGAGACCGACCTGCCGGTCACACAGATCGCGCTCGCCGCGGGCTTTTCCAGCATCCGGCGCTTCAACGCCGCGTTTCAGTCAACTTATGCGCGCTCGCCGCGGGAGCTGCGCAAACGACCCGGCGGACTGGCGGCCGGGGTGGCTCCGGGGTCCCCGGGAAATCTCGCGTCCTCATCGACGATTTCCAGTCGTTCGTCGCCGCAGGCGGAATTCCGGGGCCCCCGTGAAATCTCGCGTCCTCGCCGACGGCGCTCGCTATCAAGTCGTGACAGGCGAGATTTCGTGGGGTGGTCTCACGGGGTGGATCCGGCAGGCGAGGTGGCATTGCGGCTTGCCTACCGTCCGCCTTACGACTGGGCTCAGGTACGCGATTTCCTTGCCGTGCGTGCGCTTCCGGGAGTGGAACGCGTGGACGAACGCGCCTACTTGCGCACCGTTGCCTTGATAAGCGGACCGGCGATTGTCAGTGTGCGGCCGCTGGAGGACGCCGATGCGCTCGAGCTTCGTGTCAGAGGCGCGCCGCCTGCGGCGCTGTTTCAGCTGTCCAGCGCCGCGCGCCGTACGTTCGACCTCGCCGCCGATCCCGCGCGGATTGCCCAGGCGCTCAAGTCGGACGCGCTGCTGGCGCCCCTGATACGGATTCAACCCGGTCTGCGCATCCCCGGAGCCTGGGATCCGTTCGAGTGCGCAGTGCGCGCCGTCCTCGGTCAGCAGGTGAGCGTCGCCGCGGGCCGGACGTTCGCGGCCCGCGTGGTCCAGCGCGCGGGCTCCCGAATCAACTCCGGCATCGACGGTCTGACCCACGTATTTCCGACGCCAGCGCAGCTGATGGCCGCCGACCTCGAGGGTCTCGGAATCACCGGGACGCGGATCCGGGCATTGCAGCAGATGGCCCGCGCCATCCTCGAAGAACGCCTCGATTTCAGGGCCTCGGCGGAGGAGGTGGGGGCCGTGCTGGCCTCGCTGCCGGGACTCGGCGACTGGACGGCACAGTATGTCGCGCTACGGGCGCTGGGCGAACCCGATGCATTCCTGACCGGAGACCTGATCCTGCGCAGAGCCGCGGCCGATGGGGGCGCGCCACTGAGTGTTCGTGCCCTCTCGAGACGCGCCGAGTCCTGGCGACCGTGGCGCGGCTATGCGGTGCTGCATTTGTGGTCAGGCGATCACCGACGTCGGGTGCGCGATGCTTGAGCTCAGCATAACGCTGCCGCCGCGCGGCTCCGGTGCCGTCATGCGCGTACTGCATCGGGAGTTGCGAGCAGCGATCCTCGACGGGCGGCTCAAACCCGGCCTGCGTCTTCCCTCCACTCGCGTGCTCGCAGACTCGTGGGGGGTTTCCCGCAATACCGTCATGGGCGCCTACGATCTGTTGCTGAGCGAGGGATACCTGTCTGCCCGGCATGGCGCGGGCACCTATGTGGCCGTTGCGCTGCCGACCGATACGCGGACCGCATCGGACGACGAGCGGCAGACCGATGAGCGGTTGAATGCCTTCTGGCGCAGACCCCCGGCCGATCTGGGCACGACCTGGGCATCGGCCGCACCGGGAACCGCGCCCTTCCGCATCGGTGTGCCCGATGCCGATGCATTCCCCTTTCACATCTGGCGCCGGCTGCTGGCGCGCTCACTGAGGGCCCTGGCGAAGGCACCGGCTGCCTTCGTGGAGCCCGAGGGCAGGTCCGTCCTGCGCCAGGCGATCTCGAATCATGTGTCGTTCGCGCGCGCCGTGGCGAGCGAGCCACGGGATGTCGTGGTGACCAGCGGCACACAACAGGCCTTCGAGCTGCTCGCGAAGATCCTCGTGACCCCGGGGGAGACCCGCGTCGCCTTCGAGGACCCCGGCTATCCGCCGTTGCGGGCCGCGTTCATCGCCAATGGCGCGCGGATCATCCCGACTCCCGTGGACTCCGAGGGTCTTCTGGTCGAGAGCCTGCCGGCGGACACGCGCGTGATCTGCGTGACCCCCTCTCATCAATTTCCGCTCGGCGTGGCCATGTCGATGCGCCGGCGTGCACAGTTGCTCGAGTTCGCGCGCCGCAGTGGCGCGGTTGTGATCGAAGACGACTACGACGGCGAGTTTCGCTTCGGGTCCACCCCGCGCGATGCACTCCAGACGCTCGACCGATCCGCATCCGTGTTCTATGTTGGAACCTTCTCGAAGAGCCTCTTTCCAGGCATTCGCCTGGGATTCGTGGTCGTGCCACGCTGGGCCAGGCATGCATTGATCATGGCCAAGCAATGCGCCGACTGGCACAGCCCGGTGCTGGAGCAGGACGCTCTGGCGGCGTTCATCGCCGAGGGGCACATGGCGCGCCACGTAAGGAAGATGCGCAAGGTCTACTCCGACAGGCGCACCCAATTGGTCAGTGGACTGCAAACCCACTTCAGTACCTGGCTCGAGCCGATCCCCGCCAGTGGCGGCATGCACCTGACCGCGCTGGCGCGCCGCCCGATGGACTGGGATGGCATTGCCGGGGGGGCGCGCGAGCTGGGTCTCGACGTGCGTTCGTTGCAGGTGTACTCCGTGGGGAATACCCCCAAGTCGGGACTCGTCCTCGGCTACGGCGGAACGCCTCCCGCAGCCATTCGGGCCGGTCTTGCGCAGCTGCGTCAGCTGTTTCCCCGCGAGCCCATCAGGCCACCTGCCGCGTCCCGCGCGCCCGCGCTGTCACGCTGACCCGCTCACGGCGTCGAGGTCACATCTGGGGCGACCAGGAAGAGCACCAGCCGGCGGCCATCACCTGCTTGTCGGGAAAGAGCTGACAGGGCCCCTGAATCGAGTGGTAGGTGCCCTCGTAGAGGGCACAGTTTGCGCACGTGTTTCCGGGCGGCACCCCCTTCGCTTTGGCGGCATCCGGGGTGTAGTTCACCTTGGTCGCTGCCGGATCGCTCGGGCTGAGCAACGGCGTATTCGCGCCACGGGCGAGATTCGCGCGCGTCATGACCAGCGGCAGCAGCGCGGCCCCGAGCAGCCCTTTGCCGATCAGACTGCGCCGCGACATGTTGGGATCCGATGTCATATCCCTCTCCTTCGATGAACGATCAGAGCGCTTCGGCGATGTCCTGCATCAGACCGTTGTCCTGCGGTTTCGTCGGCGGCGGGTAGCGTTTCAACACACGGCCGTCGCGGCCAATGAGAAACTTCTCGAAGTTCCAGCTGATGTCGCCCGCGACCCCCGACTGCGGCGCTGTCAGGAACTGATACAGGGCATGGCGGGCGGGTCCGTTCACTTCGAGCTTCGCGCTCATCGGGAAGCTCACCTCATATTGCGTCTGGCAGAACTGCACGATCTCCTGTTCCGTGCCCGGCTCCTGCGCCCCGAACTGATTGCAGGGGAAGCCCACCACCGTGAAGTTCTGATCCTGCAGCTCCTTCTGCAGCTGCTCGAGACCCGCGTATTGCGGGGTAAGTCCGCAACGGCTGGCGACGTTCACCGCGAGTGTGACCTTGCCGCGCAGCTTGCCCAGGAGGTCCGGAGTGCCGTCGATGCCTTTCACCGGAATGTCATAGAAACCACTCATGGCTCGTCACCTCGCGTCGATTGCCGGTCGATCAGAGTACGTGAACGCCCGACCGCGGTCGACGCCCGCGCGCTACAATTCCCGTAGAGCTGAGCGAGCGAAAGTCGCGCCTTTCGTGAGCGGGTCGGAAGCGGCGCAGGCCTCTTCCGGCCATCGGACTGAGCGCGTGCGGGTCCATGCTGCGATTTTCCGCAAATCTCGGACTGCTATGGGCCGACAGGCCGCTGCTTGCCAGGCTGGAGGCCGCGGCAGCGGCCGGCTTCCGCGCGGTCGAGATGCACTGGCCGTTCGAGGTTGCGGCGCCGGCAATGGGCGAGGCCGCGCGGCGGCTTCAGCTCACCTTGCTGGGCATCAACACCGCGCCCGGGCGCTTCGAGGCCGGCGAGCGGGGGCTCGGCGCGGTCCCCGGCCGAGAGCCCGAGTTTCAAGCCACTGTCGATCAGGCAGTCGAGTACTGCCGCGGCGCCGGAGCGAGCGCTATTCACGCAATGGCCGGGAACGTCGCCATTGCAGAGCGCACGCGTGCTCGCGCGGTGTTTCGGGAGAACCTGCGCATCGCCGCCGCCAAGGCCGCCCGGTTCAACCTGACACTGCTGCTCGAGCCGCTGAACCCCTTCGACAACCCCGGCTACTTCTACTCGAGGCTGGAGGAGGCACTCGGCCTGATCGAGGAGTTGCGCCTCCCCAATCTCAAGCTGCAGTTCGACGTGTACCACGTCGCTCGCAGCGAGGGCGATGTGCTGACGAAGCTTGGGCGGTGCATCGCTCATGTTGGAAACGTACAGATTGCGGCGGTACCCTCCCGAGCGGAGCCGGATGAAGGTGAGATCGCCTATCCGGCCATCTTCCGTGCGCTCGAGTCGCTGGGTTATGCAGGATGGGTGGGCTGTGAGTACCGGCCGAGGGGCGACACGCAGGCCGGTCTGCGCTGGATGAGTCACCTGGGGCTGACGGGAAAACAACGATGAGCGGCAAGATAGCGTTGGTAACGGGGGCCGGTTCCGGGATCGGGCGCGGTGTGGCGCTGGCGCTGGCGGGCGCCGGATATTCCGTCGTGATCGCCGGGCGCAAGCTGCCGGCGCTGCAGGCGACTGCTGCCGAAGCACACGGCCGCGCAGTGCCTGTCGTCGCGGACGTCACCGACCCTCATTCAGTGGAGGCGCTGTTTGCAGCCGTCGCGCGCGAGTTCGGGCGGCTCGACCTTCTCTTCAACAATGCGGGCACCGGCGCGCCGCCCGCGCCCCTCGAGGAGGTGACGCTCGAGCAGTGGCGCAGCGTGATGGCCACGAATCTGACAGGCGTTTTCCTGTGCACACAGGCCGCTTTCCGGCTGATGAAGTCGCAGCAGCCTCGCGGCGGCAGGATCATCAACAACGGCTCGATCTCGGCGAGCACGCCGCGCCCCCACATGATCGCCTACACCGCCTCCAAACACGGGGTGACCGGACTCACCCGCTCGACGGCCCTCGAAGGGCGCTCGTATGAGATCGCCTGCGGGCAGATCGACATCGGCAACGCCGCGACACCGCTCGCCGCGCCCATGGCGCACGGAACTCTGCAGGCGGACCTGTCGATGAGACCCGAGCCGACCATGGACGTGAAGCACGTGGCCGACGCAGTCCTCTACATGGCGAGCCTGCCCCTGGAGGCCAACGTACTGTTCATGACGGTCATGGCGACCAGGATGCCGTTCGTCGGCCGGGGATAATCGCCTCGCCTCAGTGCGCCTCCGCTCCACCGGACTCGTGCGTGCGCCGGATGAAGTCGGCCACGTTGTCGTGCAGTGACTTCAGGTCCGGCTCGTGCGCGTAGACCATGTGGCCCGAAGTGTAGAAGTGCATCTCGATGTTCTTCTGCAGCTCCGGCTGGATCGGCAGCTGTCGCAGCTCGTACATCGCGGCGAAGAACGGGGTCGCCAGGTCGAAATAGCCGCCGTTCATCATGACCTTGAGGTTGGGGTTCGTTTTCATCGCGAACGCCAGATCGAGCTCGACATTGGGCGCCTGCGGCAGCTTGGCGTTCGATCCGGGCGGCTGGTGCTGGAAGTCCCAGGTCTTGCCGACATCGATGCCCTCCTTGTAGATCCGGTCGGCGCCGAACTTGAGCGTCGTGCGCACATACTCGTTGAAAGCGGAGACATACGCGGAGGAGATCGCGGCTGACTGCGGATCGTAATCCGCCTCCTTGCTCAGCGGGTCGATCGTGGGACCGGAGAAGCGGCTGTCGAGCCGGCCGGTCGTGATCTCGCTGCCCATCAGGTTTTTCTCGAACTCACCGACGTTGATGCGCAGATTGGCGCGCTCGATGTAGTCGGTCGGCAGGCCGGTGTATTCGTGCAGTTTCGCGGCGATCTCGCTCTTGCGCTGTGGGCTCAAGGTGTTGCCTGCCACGAGCGCCGGCCAGTAGTCGTTCAGCGCAAACTGCTCCACCTGAGCCAGCAGCGGCTCCAGGGCCGGCGGCTGATCGGGGAGCTTGTGGTGATACCAGGCCGATGCCGTGAACGACGGCAGCACGAGCGCGTACGGCTGGTCCACGCCGGGATTGAATTGCGGACCGTCCGCGTTGTCGTCGAAATTCAGGATTTGTGACAGGAGAATCACGCCGTTGAGATCCAGCGACTTCTCGCCCTGCAGGATGTAGGCGAGCAGGGCGGCGCGCGTGGTGCCGTAGCTCTCACCAAACACGTACTTGGGCGAGTTCCAGCGGCCGTGGCGCGACAGGAAGCCCGCGATGAAGTTCGCGAAGGCGTGTCCGTCCTCATCGACCCCGTAGAAGGCCTTCTCCTTGTCCGGACCCCGCAGATGACCGAATCCAGTCCCGGGCGCATCGATGAAGACCAGATCGCTCGCATCCAGCAGGCTGTATTCGTTGTCCACGATACGGTACGGGGCCGCGGGACTGTGCGAGTCGTTCGCCGTCACCACGCGGCGTGGCCCGAAAGCACCCATGTGCAGCCAGACCGTTGAGGAGCCGGGACCTCCGTTGAACAGGAACGTGATCGGCCGGCGCGGATCCTCGCGCTCGCCCTTGAAATAGGCGACATACGACATGCTGGCATGGACCGGTGGGGGCGGCGGATTGTTGTGCTCGTCGTGCGGCGGCGGCGGATCGTCGTCCCGGGGATCCTTGACGTAGACGACCTGAACGCCGGCCACGGCCTGGTAGGCAATCTTGACGCCATGCGCCGTGAGGGTGCCGGCGGTCGTTTGACTTTCGTCCTTGAGGAAGCGCGGCGAATGCGACTCTTCTGCATCCGACTGCTCGTGCCGTGTGTCTTCCTGAGCGCTCTCCTTCTCCTTCGCCTGCAAGGGGCTCAGCGCAATGGCGAGGCAGAGGGCGGCAAGCGGGCCGGGGAGGTGCGGGAGAATCTTCATGGGGCTCTTCATCCTCGACTGGGATAAAGCGTCCATTATCGGGCATGCGCCGCTCCCATAGGGCGCAGGTCGGCCCCACCGGAAGGCATCTCACCGCACAGGAACGCTCTGAACTTCTGCGCGGGGCGGGGGTGCTGTGCTGCAGGCATGTGCTTGTCCCGCGCGCCCAACCGCTTTGCGCCCGCGCGCCTCCGCGCAGCACCCAGGTCGCCCAGGCGCCCTCAGCGCCTTATGCACTCCAGCTCCCACGCCTCATGGCAGATGCGATGGAAGCGATGAATGAGCGCCGGCTGCGAGTCGAACTCCAGCTCGTACTCGATCTGCCGCTCACCGATCGGCCGGTCGCACAGCGAGCATACCTGGCCGTCGCCAGCACCCGCCCACATGTACTGCGGTGCACGGCTGGGAAGGCGGCCGGTCACCACCCGCCGGCGTGCCTCGGCCCGGAGTTCGTCTTCGTCGAACCACATGCTGTCGGGCATGGGCCCGAAACTGCAAGCGTCGTGCCTGGGTCTCGGTCGCTCGGTGCTGCATCAGCGCGTTCAGCGCTCATTCAGCCAACGAACCCTGTCACCAACAAGCGACAGCGGCCGTGCCGCCCTGGGATGCTCAGCAGGTCCTGAAAAGCCGCGCGGTGGCTCGCGCCGGCAACATCCAGACCGGCTATGAGCAAGGCTTGTTGTGGTCGGCGCGGTTGCCCTGCGCCTTGGCGTCCGATTCCGACATGTACTGACCGTGTTTGGTCTTGCCGTACCAGCGGTCGCCAGGACAGTGATACACCTTGGAGCTCGTGTTCACCCACACGAGGCCCGGACCGCCGCCGGGGGCAGCCGTGCCCGAGGAGGCCGACGGCGAAGATGGCCTCGCACTGCGCGGGGTCGGGGCAGGGGCCGGGGCCGGCGCCGGCGCAGCTGCTGGCGTCGCTGGCGGTGGCGAAGCCGCTGGCGGCGACGCCGGTGCCGCCGGGGAGGCCGAGGTTGCCGAGCTGGAAGCGCTGCTCCCCTGGGGAGTGCCGGACTTGTTCACGCCGCCGTGGTGACTGCAGGCGCCACGGCCGGTGTGAGTCGAGGTCGTGCCGTCGTTGCACAGCACCGTCTGGGCCGGCGGCGTGTCGGCCGCACGCGCGAGCGGGAAAGCAAGCACGACCGCCAGCAAGGCGCCGTGGAGAAACCATGTGAATCTGTGAACGCTCATGGCTAAGTCCCCCTTCCTGACATGTGCGCCGAAGCATAGCTCAATTCGCAGCTGCCCCGATGAGTTCGTGCCCAGGCCGCTGCGCCCGCTCCGCGGGCTGCGGCACGTGGCGTGCTGCAGTGCCTTGTGTAATCGCCCCAAACAGTCGCCTCCAAGGAGAAGCTGATGCCAACACTGAGCGGAATGAGAGTCGCCATCCTCGTGGCGGACGGGTTCGAGCAGGTCGAGATGACGGAGCCGCGCAAGGCTCTGGGCGATGCCGGAGCGGACACGCAGATCGTTTCGCCGGCCAAAGGGCAGGTCCAGGGCTGGAATCATCACGATCACGCTGACCGTTTCGACGTCGACGTGCCGCTGGAGGAGGCCGAAGCCAAGGAGTTCGACGCGCTCCTGTTGCCAGGCGGCGCCGCCAATCCCGATCAGCTGCGCACGATCCCGGGCGCCGTGCAGTTCGTCCGGAATTTCTTCGAGTCGCGCAAGCCCGTCGCCGTGATCTGCCACGGACCGTGGACGCTGGTCGAGGCGGGCGTCGTCAGGGGCCGTGCGATCACGTCCTGGCCATCGGTCAGGACGGATCTGGTGAACGCCGGTGCACGCTGGACCGACCAGGAAGTGGTCGTCGACGACGGCCTCGTCTCCAGTCGCAAGCCGGCGGACATTCCCGCGTTCAACCGCAGGATGATCGAAGTGTTCTCCCAGGCCTCGCGTCCGACGGCGGGTGGCTCGCGCTCCTCCTCGAAAGGTGCCCAGCAACCGGCCCCAGGCTGACGCCCGCGGGGCGAGACACTCTCGCCGACACTCCCAGGGGGAGGTCTGTTTCCCCACGCGAAACAGATCTCCCTGCCCGCCCTTTGTTACCCTCTGTCTGACCGCGGAGAAATCGGGCGCGCTCTGCAGCGGCCGGGCAACCCAATCAGGGCGTGGCGGCGGAGGCGGCTGGGATGGCACGAGGGTGGGCAATCAGGTGTCAATGGCTGGCATGCCTGCTGGTTTCCTGTCCCGCATTCGCTACGGGCAATACCATGCCGCAGCCCGGGCCTGTCTGGCAGGCCGCGCCGGCCGCGAGCTTTACCACAGAAGAAGCAGCGGTCGCGGGACTCCTGCAGGCCGAGGATGCACGGCTTGCCTTGATGCCGGCGGTCGCAGCCGTCAAGTGGCAAACGCACGCGCCCATCTTCGATCCGCCGCGCGAGACGGCCGTGATCCACCGCGCAGGGGATCTCGGAGAGCAGATGGGCCTCGCGGCCGATCCGGTGCGCGCGCTGTTTGAGCTGCAGGCACAGTTGGCGCGTCGCGTGCAGAGCACGCTACATCGGCAGTGGGCGCACCATGGTTTCTCGTTTGCCGGCCCGGTGACCTCTCTGGCGCAACTGCGCCCCCGTCTCGATGAGCTGACCATTCAGCTGCTGCAGGGGCTCTACCTCGCGGCACCTGCGCTCGAGCGGAGAGGTTTTGCAGCCCAGTACGCGGCGCTGGCGCGGCTGCAACTTCGCGACAGTCACTGGAGCGAAGCGGGCCGGAGCCAGTTGCTCCGGGCGATGGCGAGGATAACGAGGGTCCGTACACCGCCTGAGCCGCGCATCAGAGCGAGTGGAATACTACGTGTTGGGACGACGGGCGATTATGCGCCCTTCAGCATCGAGACCGGCGGTGCGCTGTCCGGATCCGACATCACGCTTGCGCAGGAGCTCGCAGGGAGCCTCAATGCGCGGGTCGCCTTCGTGCGCACATCGTGGTCGTCGTTGCTCGAGGACCTGACACGCGGCAAGTTCGACTTGGCCATTGGCGGGGTTTCCGTCACACCGGCTCGAGAGGCACGCGCGGCCTTCTCGTTGGGCTACTCGAGCGGCGGCAAGACGATCCTTGCCCGCTGCGCGGACTCCGGCAAATACACCAGCCTGGCCGCGGTGGACCAGCCTCGTGTGCGGGTCATCGTCAACTCCGGAGGCACCAACGAAGCGTATGCCCGGGCAAACATTCACCGGGCCCGGCTGCTGGTGTATCAGGACAACCGGGCGGTGTTCGACTCCATCGCCGCCGGAGGCGCGGATGTCATGATCACCGACGATGTCGAGGCGGAGCTACAGAGCCGACGGCATCGAGGACTGTGCCGCGCGTATGCCGGCACCCTGACGCATTCGGAAAAGGCCATTCTCATGCCGCGCGATCCCGAGCTCATCGCGCTGGTGAATCGCTGGTTGCAAGGCGAGCTGGCGGCGGGGGAGCCGGACCGGCTCCTGAAGAGTTATCTGGACAGAGAGAGCCGGGCTGAATGAAAGAAACCCCGGCGGCGGATTGCGCCGCCGGGGCCGTCCTTGCCTCAGCGTGGGTCGGTGGTCGGTATGGCGGTGTGCAACCGGGCGAACACCTGCGAGACGATTCGCTCGCTGCGCTCCCCCGTCAGCTCGAAGATGTTCGAGGGCTCGGCGCGCAGGCGTCGCGCAACGTCGTCTTTCAGGCGCTGCTGGGCCCGGTAGAGGCGCGTCCTCACCGTGGTCTCGTTCAGTCCCAGGCAGACGGCGACCTCGACTCCGCTGAGCTCCTCGACCACGCGCAACACCAGAACCGTGCGGAAGACTTCCGGCAGCGCATCGATGGCCTCTTCCAGCATCCGTTGGGTGGCCGCCGCGTCGGTGCCTTGGAGCGCCTGAGCTTCAGGTAAGTGACCGGAGGGGTCGGACGGGTAGCCCTCTGGACGCGCACCGGAGGCTGTCGCAACTGAGCTCCCTGCGTTCGCGGACGCGGAAGCCGCCGGCGCCGTCCGTTCGGTCTTCTCCGGTGTGGCGCCGTGTATGTGCCTGCGTAGAGCCAGGGCCTCGTGGAATGCCAGACGCGCCAGCCACGCACCGAACTTGCCAGCAGGCTCATAGCGGTCGAGGTTGGCGAAGGCGCGCAGATAGGCAGCCCGGACAGCCTCTTCGGCAGACTCGGCGTTAGTCAGGATGCTGCGCGCGATGCGGTACAAGCGTCGGTTGTAACGACGCATGAGTGTCTCGAAGGCGCGTGTATCCCGACCACGTG
>DASTDD010000078.1:0-10118 GCA_035710545.1 Steroidobacteraceae bacterium | reverse complement strand
GGTTCTTCAACCCCTGGTTTATGGCGCCGTAACCCATGGCAAAGATCACTGCTGCGATGAACATCGCAACGAGCAGCTCAAGCAGCGTGAAGCCGCGCGAGCGCGACCCATCAGTGCGATGTCTAGCGCAGGGTCCTTGTGTAAGCGGCGGCCTGTTCATTAATTCTGGTCGCGGGGCGGCTTCGTTGGATTAGTTGAAGGCGGAGTCAGCCCCGTACTCTGTTGCGGACCGCACGGGCCGACGCCCACGCAGGGGGTCTGTCCCGGGATGCCGCTCGAGACTCCCCCGCCCCAGCTCAACGTCGCCGATCCGGGGGCTGCCATCGCATCGCTGACAATGCCGCTGACCGTGACGTACCAACCGGCATCATCGCCGGCCTTGACCTCTGCGGGCCGCACCTTCACGTCGATGCGCTCCATGCCCTGCACCTGGGTCTGCACGACTTCCTGGCGCCAGTGCCAGCTGCGGGTGGCGTATTCGATGTCGCCGTTGGTATTGCCGATGGGAGGCAGCTGGCCGGGCTGCAGTTGCAGGCGCAGGTTCGCGAGCTGATTGAGGGCCACCCATTCGGCGAAAGTCTTGTCGCGCATGTAATTGACGGTGTCCGCCGAGGAGCCGATTGCGCCCATCAGCGCGGCCATGCCGACCGCCACGATCACCAGCGCGACCAACACCTCGATGAGTGTGAAACCGCGACTCATGCTGCTCACGTCTTGTGCTCGACCATCGGCTTCTCGATCACCTGGCCCTTGTCGTCCTGGGCCAGCGTGATGCTGCGGGCGCCCCCGTCGCGCTCGAGAGTGATCTCGAAGGAGGTCAGATCACCGTTGGAATAGATCATGACCTGGGGGGTGATCGGTTTCGGGTCCTCCAGCGTCGAGCCGCTGTCATCGAGCCCGCGGATCGATCCCGATCGCGATCCCGAATCGGAATCCTTCGAGTCCAGGTCCTTGAGGCTTGTGATGTCCTTCAGTGTCTTGGGCTGGGTTTTCGGCTTGGCGTCCTGCTGCTTCGTATCGTCCGTGGGGGTCAGAACGACCGGACGCGATTCCACCACGAGCGTCACGTCCAGACCTTCGGGCAGCTTGCGCTGGCGCAGCGCGTCGTCCTCGTACACCACGCGCCAGTGGCCGCGCCGCGGGTCGTAGGCGACGAACTGGTAGCCATTGTCGTGAAAGACGACGCCGAATTCGCGGGTTTGCAGCTCGGCCTGCTCGCGTGCGTAGTTGACCAGGCCCAGCAGGCGGTCGCTCTCGGTCTCGAGCTCGCGATCGCGCCCGGTGAGGCTCACTGAGAGCAGCACACCGAAGGACAGAATCGCGATGATGACGACGACGACGAGGATCTCGATCAGCGTGAATCCCGCGGACCGTGACTGCGCGCGCATCGCCGGCTCCGGCCTCACTCGTCGCCGATGTTCCAGTTGCCGATGTCGGCGTTCACGCCTTCACCGCCGGGCTGGGCGTCCGCGCCGAGCGTGTACAGGTCGTACTCCTTGCCATGCGTGCCGGGATAGACGTACTGATAGTCGTTGCCCCATGGATCCTTGCTGATGCGCTCCAGATAGCCTCCCTGGCGCCAGTGGCGGATGGACGGATCGGTCGGCTGCTTGATCAGTGCCGTCAGTCCCTGATCCGTGGTGGGATACTTCGAGTTGTCCAGGCGGAACATCGTCAGCGCGGTCTCGAGGCTCTGGATGTCCTGCTTCGCCTTGGTCACGCGCGCCTCGTCCACCTTGTTGACCACCTGCGGGACGATGACGGCGGCGAGCAGGCCGATGATGATGACCACCACCATGATCTCGATCAGCGTGAAGCCTCGAGCCCGGTGAGCTCGCGGCGAGGCGTGGCGCCGGGCCGCCGCAGCCCCGGATGCCTGCTGACAGTCGAAACGGCCGTGTCTGATAACCTCGAAGGCGTCCTGTTTTCGGTGCATGCGCTTCAGTCCGGGTGATGCGGTCAGTGACCGTGGTGGGCGGCGGATCATAACAAATGGGGGAGTCGGGGCCTGTGAACGCGGTTAGACGTCTGCTCGCGTCTCTCAATTGCGACGGGACGCGGGGGCTCGCGCTGGTTGCCGTGTGCGGGCTCCTCCTTGCACCCGAACTGGCGGGCGATGCCGGGCGCGTGGCGCTGCGCTACGACCGCTCCGGATTGACAGCGGGCGAATGGTGGCGACTGCTCACGGCGCATGTCGTTCATCTCGACCTCGCGCATGCCGCACTCAACAGCCTCGGCCTGGTTCTCATGTGGGCGCTGTTCGCCCGAGACTATCGACCCCGCCAGTGGCTGGCGATCGTCCTGGCCGCGGCTGCGACCATCGATGCGGGCCTCTGGCTCCGCGATTCGACAGTCGCATGGTATGTCGGTTCCTCGGGAGTACTCCATGGAGTCATGGCGGCAGGCACCCTGGCTCATCTGCGGCGGGGGGACCTGGACGGGTGGCTCCTGGCCGCCTTCCTCATCGTGAAGCTCTGTTACGAGCAGCTCGCCGGAGCGCTGCCGTTCACCGACAGCGCTCATGGGGTGGTGGTCGATGCACACCTGTACGGTGCTCTCGGTGGCATCGCGGTCGCGGCATTCCTGCAGTTCCGCCCCAGTCCGCCCTGAGAGCGGGCCGGCGGGAGTCGCTATAATCCGGCGCTTTGCCCACAGGAGTACGCATGTCCTTCGCCTTCGTCTTCCCCGGGCAGGGCTCACAATCGGTGGGCATGCTGGCCTCGCTGTCCGATGCACCGGCGGTCCGTGGCACCTTCGAGGAGGCCTCGGGCGTGCTGGGGTACGATCTGTGGAAGCTGGTCCAGGAAGGCCCCCGGGAGCAACTCGATTCCACCGAGCGCACGCAGCCCGCGATGCTCGCTGCGGGGATCGCGCTTTGGAGACTGTGGCGCGAGCGGGGCGGGCCGGAGCCGGCCGTTGTCTCCGGCCATAGCCTGGGTGAGTTCACGGCGCTGACCTGCGCGGGAGCGCTCGATTTTTCCGCGGCCATTGAGCTGGTCCGCTTTCGGGGTCAGGCCATGCAGGAGGCCACCCCTGCGGGTGCCGGGGCCATGGCGGCCATCCTCGGTCTCGAGGATGCACAGGTGGAAGCGGCTTGCCGCGATGCGGCGCAGGGGGCCGTCGTGGAGGCCGTCAACTTCAACTCGCCCGGCCAGGTCGTCATCGCCGGAGAGCGGGCTGCCGTTCAGCGGGCGATCGAGCTCGGCAAGGGGCTTGGAGCAAAGCGGGCGATCGAGCTGCCGGTCAGCGTGCCTTCGCACTGCAGCCTGATGCGGGGGGCAGGGCAGCGCCTCGGCGAGCGTCTTGCGAGCATGGAGGTACGCGCTCCCCGGCTACGGTACCTCAGTCCAGTAGACGTCGCCTTCCATGAGCACCCGGCGGACATTCGCACCCACCTGACCCGTCAGCTTTCCAGCCCGGTGCAATGGACCCGGACCATCAAGACGCTGGCTGAACAGGTGGGCCAGATCGTTGAATGTGGCCCCGGCAGGGTGCTCACCGCACTCAATCGGCGTATCGACCGCCGCCCCGGCCTGGATTTCCTGGCGGTGGAAGATGCCGAGTCGCTGTCCGCGGCGCTGAAAGCGGTGCAGGGCGGTACAGCAGGAGCGGAGCATGCTTGAGAACGAAGTTGCGCTTGTAACCGGCGCGTCCCGGGGCATCGGCCACGCCATCGCAACCGCTCTGGCTGAGGCCGGGGCGCAGGTAGTCGGTACCGCGACCACGCCGGAGGGTGCCGCAGCGTTCGGCGCCGCCCTGGCGTCGCACGGATACAACGGCCGCGGAGCCACCCTGGACGTGGGTAATCCCGCATCCATCGATGCGTTGATCCAGCAGCTCGATGCGGCAGGTCAGATGCCCACGATTCTGGTCAACAACGCGGCGATCACCCGCGACACGCTGCTGCTGCGGATGAAGCCGGAGGATTGGGACCGGGTGATCACGACCAACCTGACCTCGGTATTCCGGCTGTCCAAGGCCTGCCTGAAGCGCATGATGAAGGAGCGGCGAGGTCGGATCATCAATCTCACTTCGGTCGTCGGTTTGACGGGGAACCCCGGTCAGGCGAATTACGCCGCGGCAAAGGCGGGCATCCTGGGCTTCACCAAGTCTCTGGCCAAGGAAGTCGCCTCCCGCGGGATCACGGTCAACGCGGTGGCTCCCGGGTTCATCGACACCGATATGACACGCGCACTGACCGAGGAGCAGCGCACCGCGCTGCTCGGCCAGAGCCCGTTGGGCCGGCTCGGCACGCCAGCCGATGTTGCCTCGGCCGTTGTCTTTCTCAGCGGCGCGCGCGCGGCCTACATCACTGGCGAGACATTGCACGTCAACGGCGGAATGTACATGGCGTGAGAGCGGCCCCGCAGCGTTGGACGCGCGCCACAGCCGCGATGCGCGTGCCAGTGCGGGCAGGAACGCACGGCCGGAGTTTCGTCAGCAAAAACAATCACTCGCACTTGCGTTCGAGTGGCAGCCCCGGGGGTGTTCCCCTACAATACCGCGCCCGCGCCGGCGGCCCTTGCCGCGCCGGGCTCGTACCGAGCACGCGTTAACGACTACAAAAGGACAAAGCGCTAATGAGCACAGTTGAGCAGCAGGTCAAAGCCATCGTTGCCGAGCAGCTGGGCGTCAAGCAGGAACAAGTCACGAACGAGGCTTCGTTCGTGGACGATCTGGGAGCCGACTCGCTCGACACGGTCGAGCTCGTCATGGCCCTCGAAGAGGAGTTCGAGATCGAGATTCCCGATGAGGACGCCGAGAAGATCACGACGGTTCAGCAGGCTATCGAGTACATCAACGATCGGCGTACCAAAGCCTGACCCAGAGCGCCCCGGGGCATCCGGTCCGGCTTCCGGCCCGGCTGGATGGCATCTCCCCGCGCCCCTCCCATCCGTCGGATCTTCATACAGGTAACGTGTGAGCAAACGTCGCGTCGTCATTACGGGTCTCGGCATCATTTCGCCGGTCGGCAGCACGCTGAAATCCGCGTGGGACGCGATCCTGCGGGGCGAGAGCGGGATCGGTCCGATCACCCGCTTCGATGTGTCCGCATTTCCGGTGCGCTTCGGGGGCGCAGTGCGAGACTTCGATGTCAGCCAGTACATTGCGCCCAAGGAAGCCCGGCGCATGGATGATTTCATGCACTACGGCGTGGCGGCGGGCATCCAGGCGGTCACCGACTCGGGGATCGACTTCGGCAAGGCGGATTCGCAGCGCTGCGGCGCGGTCTGTGGAGCGGGTATCGGTGGCCTGGGTAGCATCGAGGCCGAGTACGACAACTATCTGAAGGGGCACAGCCCCCGCAAGATTTCGCCGTTCTTCGTGCCGGCCACCATCATCAACATGATCGCGGGTCATCTGTCGATCAAGTACGGACTGAAGGGGCCGAATCTGGGCGTGGTGACTGCCTGCACCACCTCGACCCATGCCATCGGCCTGGGCATGCGCACGATCCAGTACGGCGATGCGGATGTTCTCATCGCGGGCGGCGGCGAGATGGCGACCACGATCTGCGGTCTGGGGAGTTTCGGCCAGGCGAAGGCTCTGTCCACGCGCAACGAGGCGCCCAAGGAGGCGAGCCGGCCCTGGGACCGCGATCGGGATGGCTTCGTCCTGAGCGACGGCGGCGGAGCGGTGCTCATGGAGGAGCTCGAGCACGCCCGGCGCCGCGGCGCCACCATCTATGCGGAGATCGTTGGATTCGGAATGAGCGGCGATGCGCATCACATCACCGCGCCGCCGGAGGATGGCGAGGGCGCGCGGCTGGCGATGAGTAATGCGCTGAAGGACGCCGCACTCAACGCCAGCGACGTGCAATACATCAATGCCCACGCGACCTCGACTCAGCTCGGCGACAAGGCCGAGACGATCGCCATGAAGCGAGCGTTCGGCGACCATGCCAAGCGCCTGGCCGTCAGCTCGACCAAGTCGATGACGGGGCACCTGCTCGGCGCGGCCGGTGTGATCGAGGCGATCTTCTCGATCCTGGCGATCCGTGACGGTGTTGTACCACCGACCATCAATTACCAGACGCCGGATCCGGACTGCGATCTCGACTACGTGCCGAACACCGCGCGCCGGATGAAGGTCGATGTGGCGTTGTCGAACTCGTTCGGGTTCGGAGGAACCAACGGATCGGTCATCTTCCGACGCTTCACTGGCTGAAGCGCGGATCCGCCGGGCACTCCGGAACAATGCCGTGGGAGCTCGCAATCGCCCCCTCATCCGCGAGCTGGGCGTTCCGCCCAAGGTGCTGCGGCAGCTGGCGGCACGGTACCCCGATCGCTACCCGGTTCTGTTCGACAGCGCTGCCGACGGGCTGCTGAGCCAGAGGAGCATCCTGATCGCAGAGCCCGCAGCAGCCCTGTGGCTGGATCGCGAAGGGCGCCTTGGAGCGGAGGGATTCGTGCCATGGGGTGGCAGCTTCCTGGAGGCACTCGAGAACTGGTGGCGAGCCGAGCACATCCCGCCAGCTGGACCCGGTCCGCTGTTCTGCGGAGGATGGGCACTGTTCTTGAGCTACGAGGTGGCTCAGGAAGTCGAGCCGCAGCTGCGCCTGCCGCCGGCCCGGCTTCCGTGGCGCGCGTTCGCCCTCCGGGCCTTCTCAGCTTTGCTTCACGACCGGGCGAGCGGCCGGATCCATGCGGTCGCCGAGCCAGGCTCGGCCGATGCCTTGGATCGTATCGAGGCCGACGCGCGGCAAGCTGCCGCGGAAAACGGCGCACAGGCAGCACCCGCACACGTCGAAGCGCTGAGCGAGGAGCCACCTGAGGCTTATCTCGAGCGGGTCATCCGGGCCAAAGAGTACGTGCGCGCCGGCGATATCTACCAGGCCAATCTGTCCCGCCCCTGGGACTTGCAACTCTCGGGCGAGCCCGATGTGGGAGCGCTCTACAATCGCCTGTGCAACGCCAATCCTGCCCCCTTCGCCGCGCTCGCCCAATGGCGCGGAACCCAAATCCTGAGCTCCTCGCCAGAGCGTCTGGTGCGCATCCAGGGCAGCCGCATCGACACTCGGCCGATCGCGGGCACTCGCCCGCGCAGTCGTCGTCCCGGGGACGATCACGCCGAGATGAGCGAGCTGGCGCGCCATCCCAAGGAGCGTGCCGAGCACATCATGCTCATCGACCTGGAGCGCAACGACCTGGGGCGCGTCTGCCGGGCCGGGTCGGTGCGGGTGGATGAGCTGATGAGCATCGAATCCTACGCACATGTGCACCACATCGTTTCCAACGTCAGCGGGCAGCTGCGCAGCGACGTGACGCCAGTGGGCGCACTGCGCGCCGTCTTTCCCGGCGGCACCATCACCGGATGTCCGAAGTTCCGCTGCATGCAGATCATCGCCGAGCTGGAAGGGCAGGGGCGGGGCGCCTATACCGGCTCGCTGGGCTTTCTCGGCCGCGATGGCACGATGGACATGAACATCCTGATCCGCACCATGACAGTGACGGGGCGCCGTGTGGAGTTGCGCGCTGGCGGGGGCATAGTCGCGGATTCCGATCCGCAACGGGAGCTGGAAGAGACGCGCGCCAAGGCGCGCGGGATGCTGGCGGCATTCGACCTGCCCGATCGCGCCGAGGCGCGCGTGTGACCGAGCTGCCTGAGCCGAGGCAGTTCGAGCAAACCGCTTGCGCGGCATCCGTGCGCCAGCGCGTGTTAGTGAATGGGGTGGAGTCCGCCCCGATCTCGCCGTTCGACCGTGGGCTTCATTTCGGTGACGGGCTGTTCGAGACGATCGCCTGCCACGCCGGACGCCCGCGATTCCTCTCCCTGCACCTCGATCGCCTGATGCACGGATGCGCGCGCCTGCGTATCCCATTCCAGGATCTGGCTGCGGTGCGGGCCGAGATCGAAAGTCTTGCCGCGGAGTCCGAGCGGTCGATCATCAAGCTGCTCATCACCCGCGGCGAGGCGGCCGGCCGCGGCTATGCGATCGAAGGTCTCGACAAGGCGATGCGCATCACAATTCGGTACGCATGGCCCCATGAGCCGCCCGCGCCCGGGCAGGATGGCGTCAAGGCCCGCACGCTTGCCATGCGGCTCGGCGAGAATCCGCTGCTGGCAGGGCTGAAGCACTGCAACCGCCTGGAGCAGGTGCTGGGGCGCGCGGAGCTGGCTCGAACGGACGCAGCCGAGGGCATCCTGTTCAGCAGTTCCGGGAGACTCGTATCCGGCACCATGACCAACATTTTTATCGTGCGCAGCTCGAGCCTGCAGACACCTGTGATGGATCGGTGCGGGGTGGCAGGAGTGATGCGACGCGTAATCCTCAGAGAAGCCGCGCGTTCCGGAATACCAACACAGGAGCAAGTGCTGCGTGCCGAGGATCTGCACGCGGCCGACGAGATCTTTCTGAGCAACGCGCGCGTGGGAATCTGGCCGGTCTGCGCTGTCGATGAGCGGGCCCTCGCGGCCGGCCCGCTCACGCGCCGCCTGCAGGAGCTGATGAGGCCTTTACTGGAAGAGCCCCGCGATGCGTAACAGCAGCGGTCGTGTGCTGGCTGGGCTCCTCGTGCTCCTCGTCCTGGTCATTGGCGCGGCGGCCGCCGGCTATCTCTGGCTGCGCCAGTCCTTTGACGCACCGGGGCCTTCGCAGAGTATCGCCCGGATTCAGGTCGAGCAGGGTGCCAGCGTTCGCACGGTGCTGAGCAGTCTGGCCAGGCTCGGTGCGCTGCGACACCCACGTGCGGTCGAGCTGTACCTTCGCCTGTCAGGGCGCATCACGGGTCATCAGCTTCGCATCCAGGCGGGCATGTACGAGATCCCCGCTGGCGCCAGCCCGGCACAGATTCTGGAGCTGTTCGATCAGGGAAAGGTCGTTCTCGAGCAAATCACCGTGATCGAGGGTACGACGTTCGCGGACTTCCGCCACGCGCTGGACCATCACGCCGCCGTGACGCACACGCTGCTCGGCAAGAGCAACGCCGAGCTCATGGCAGCATTGGGCCACGCTGGCGAGGATCCGGAGGGCCGTTTCTTTCCCGACACCTACCGCTTCGCTGCCCGCGCCCAGGACGTCGAGATATTGACCCTCGCCTACAACGCCATGCAGAAAGTCCTCGAGGCGGCCTGGCAGCAGCGCAGTGCGGATCTGCCCCTTCAGAACTCGTACCAGGCGTTGATACTGGCCTCGATCGTCGAGAAGGAGACCGGTGCCCCCGAGGAGCGGGCGAGGATAGCCGGAGTGTTCACCAGCCGGTTGCGCAAGGGGATGCGACTGCAGACTGACCCGACGGTCATCTACGGGCTCGGCTCGAACTATGATGGGGAGATCCGGACTCGCGATCTGACCACGGATACGCCCTACAACACCTACACGCGCGCGGGGTTGCCGCCGACCCCGATTTCCCTGCCGGGCCGGGACTCGATTCTGGCGGCCGTCCATCCGCAGGAAACCGGCGACCTGTACTTCGTCGCCACGGGTACCGGGGACGGGCGGCATCACTTCTCCAAGTCGCTCGAGGAGCACAATACTGCGGTGAAAAGCTACCTGGAGCACCTGCACACCCAGCAACGTGCCGCGGCGAACCGCGGCGCTTCGGGAACCGCTCCACACGGGCAGACGACAACCGGCTCGCATGGAGCGGCGGCGTCGGACACCTCACCCCCGGCTACGAAATGACGTCGGGTCGTTTCATCACGCTCGAAGGGATCGAAGGGGCTGGCAAGTCCACGCTCGCTGCCGCAATCGCAGAATGGCTGGCGAGCCAGCGAGTCCCGGCGCGACTTACACGCGAGCCCGGCGGGACCCCGCTGGCAGAGCGCGTGCGAGGAATCGTTCTAGAGCGGGCCGGGGAGAGCGTCTCGGCGCCAGCTGAGACACTCTTGATGTTCGCCGCCCGGGCGATCCACGTCGAGAATCTGATCCGACCGGCCCTTGCGCGAGGCGAGTGGGTAATCTGCGACCGGTTCACGGACGCCACGCGCGCCTATCAGGGCTACGGCCGCGGAATGAGCCTCGAGTGGATCGAGCAGCTTGCCGGCGCAGTCCACGGCAACCTCCAACCGGACCGCACTGTGATGCTGGATCTTCCGGTAGAGGCCGGCCTGACGCGGGCGCGCACCCGCTCGGGCGTCGCCGCAGACCGCTTCGAAGCCGAGCGCGCGGAGTTCTT
>DASTDD010000077.1:0-8338 GCA_035710545.1 Steroidobacteraceae bacterium | reverse complement strand
CGCCTCATACAGCGAGCTCACCGAGGGGGCGGCCGAGGCGGTAACCACCCCGAGACGCGTCTCGATGAGGTACTTGGCAAACGTGGCGGCATGATCCGAGCTGCCGCGCGCGCAGGTCACGACCGCTCGTGGCAGGAGCGCGCGCAGCCGGACACCCAGGGACTGCAGCAGCGCGCCGTTGGCCGCAAGCTGCTGCCGCACGATATCGCCCGCCTGCGCGGCCTCGCGATACAGGCTCGTGGCGGCGGCCTGCGGGCTCACGAGTGGACTGCTCACGAGGAAATGCTGAGCTCGGCGACGAAGTCGTATGTGTCGCCGCGGTAGTAGGACTGAGTGAACTCGGCGGCGCGGCCGTCCTGGAGAAAGCCCAGCCGCTCCACCAGCAGGCCGGCGTCACCCTCCTTGGCCTTCAGCAGCTCTGCCTGATCACCTGTCAACAGCACCGCGCGCAGCCGCTGCAGGGCACGCACCGGTCGGTTTCCGGCGCGCTCGAGCGCTTCGTACAGCGAGGACTCGACGGCATCGAGCGAGGGCAGCGAGGAGGCGAGCACGGTTGCGTACTCGAGCGACATCGGCGCGTCGTTGGCGAATCGGATGCGGTGAAAGCGGAACACCGGCGTGCCGGGACTCGAGCGCAGCGTCAGCGATTCTTCCGGTGTGACGGTGCCGGCGGAGCGTTGCAGCCAGACACTGTGCGGCGTGCGGCCACGTGCGCGCATGTCTTCCGAGAACGATGTTAGTTTGGAGAAGTTCTTCTCCACGCGCGCGGTCACGAAAGTTCCCGATCCCTGTCGCCGCACCAACAGTCCTTCCGTCACCAGGCCGTCGATCGCTTTGCGCACCGTGATGCGTGACACGGAGAACTCGGCTGCGAGGTCGCGCTCCGGCGGCAGCGCGTCATCCGGACCCAGCACGCGCCGCTCGATCGCCTGGCGCAGCGCGCGCTGCAGCTGCTGATACAGCGGCAGGCTGTTGGATTCATCGAGCGCGCCGAGGGTCGAGAGCAGGTTCAAGCGGGTTCTCCTGGCGGTGTGGACCCGATCATACTACCAATATCATACCAATTAGAACCTGAAGAAGCGTCTTTTGGTGTCGCAAGTGCTTGTTTTGGCGATCTATAGGCAGCTTGGAGCCAATTGGTACGCACTCAGGATAGCATTTTCTTTGAAGTGGTACTATATTGGAACCTAAGTGGTCCCGTACGCAGCCGAACCTTCTCATGACAATTCCGTGACTGCGCATTGGCCACCGGGGAGTACGCAGCAGGGCGTTTGAATGAATAACACTGGGGTGAGCATTTTATGAGAATCGCAAGGTCTACCTTGGTCGGAACGGCCGTGGCAATGGCCCTGTTTGGTCGCAATGGCGCGGTCCGGGCCGACGCACCGGACACCTCCTCCACGCAGAACGGGCCGCTCGAGGAAGTGGTGGTTCACGGCTATCGCATGGCATTGCGCGACTCCCTGGAGACCAAGCGCGAGGCCACCGGGGTCGAGGAGGTGCTGACGGCCGAGGACGTGGGCAAGTTTCCCGACAAGAATCTCGCCGAGGCGCTGCAGCGCGTCCCGGGTATCGTGATCTCCCGGGACTTCGGCGAGGGCGAGCGCATCAATCTGCGCGGCACGGCCCCGACGCTGACCAACACGACCCTCAATGGTCATTCGCTCTCGACGGCCGACTGGTTCATTCTCGACCAGCAGAATGCCACCCGCAGCTTCAACTATCTCATGCTGCCCGCCGATCTCATCAGCAAGGTCGAGGTGCAGAAGACCGCTCAGGCGGATGTTCAGGAGGGCGGCATCGGCGGCACGGTGAACGTCGAGACACGCAGACCGCTCGACCTGCCGGAGCTCACTGCCTACGCTTCGCTCGAAGGCGCCCACACCGAGACCTCGGGCAAGACCGATCCCTATGGCACGGGGCTCGTGAGCTGGCGCAACGCGGATGACAACATCGGCTTCCTGCTGGCGGGGATCTACCAGAAGCGCCAGATCCAGCGCAACGGCTTCGAGATCCTCGGCTACGCACCGCTGTCGAGCATCACGCCCACCAGCACCGATCCAACGCTGATCCCGACCCTGATCAATGCGGCGCTGTTCCAGCAGACTCGAATCCGCAAGGGCGGCAACTTCGACTTCCAGGTGCGTCCCACGGATCAGCTCGAATTCAACCTCACCGGGCTGCTGTCGGACTTCGATGCCGAGAACTTCAATCAGAGCTGGCTGGTCGATCCGCAGCGGGCCATCGGCAACGGCGGCACGATCACCAATTGCGTCGTGGATCATGGCGCGTGCGTCGCCGGCACGGTCTCCTCGCTGAACGGCGGCACGAGCGACTTCGGCGTGTTCTACGACTCCTTCCACCGGCTCGCCAAGACCACGAGCCGCAACATCGATCTCGGCACGAAATACACGCCGACCGAGACCTGGACGATCAAGCTGGATGTCGGCTATACCAACGCCACCGGCGTGACCGATCCGCAGTTCTTCCCCGAGTTCGGCACGCCGGCCTCCTTCAGCTACGACCTGGCGCATGGGGCGCCGAAGGTCACCATGCTGCCCAACGCGAACGGCAAGACGATCGACTGGACGAATCCGAACGACTTCATCTTCGATTTCGCCAACGTCGATATCTTCACCAACCACGATCAGGAGGCCTACGGCTACCTGGACTTCCAGGACAAGCTCGACCTGGGGATGCTCAAGGCCGTCAAGTTCGGCATCAAGGTCACCGACCACGAGCGCGAGGCGACCGGTGACTTCACCACGTACGGCGACTTCTTCAAACCGATCAACACGCTGCAGGCGTCCGCCTTCGCCGGCGGACTGGCGCCGAATTTCCTGAAGGACATCGCCGGGCCCGGCTCCCTGACCTCGTTCTGGATCGTCAATCCCTCGGCCGCCGAGCAGATCCTGGGCGAGGAGGTCGCCAAGTCGGGGCGGACCCCGTATCCGCAGGGCGGCTTCACCGCGCAGGAGAAGGTCAAAGGCGGCTACGTGATGGCGGATCTGGCCCAGGACCGCTGGCGCGGCAACGTCGGCGTGCGCTTCGCGCGCACGGAGCAGATCACCACCGGCGCGCAATTCGTGGCCGACGCGACTCTGCCCGGGGTGGTCCAGAATCCGTTCGGCGCCTACATTCCCGTCACCGCCGAGAGAACCTACAACGATGTCCTGCCGTCCTTGAACGTCGCGTATGACCTGACGGACCAGGTAATCGCACGCTTCGCGGCCGCGAAGGTCATGGCGCGCCCGGATTACACGGATATGGTCCCGCGTGTGTTGCTGAACACGGGCGCGCTCACCGGTACGGCGGGCAATCCCAACATCGATCCGTACCGGGCCAACCAGGCGGACCTGTCGTTCGAGTGGTATCCCGACAAGGATACCGCCTACGCGCTGGCCTTCTACTACAAGGACATCAAGTCCTTCATCGTGGACAAGCCGACCCAGGAGATCCTGCCGTTCACCGGGCAATCCGCGCCGGCGGCGGCGTGCACCACGGTCGCGCCCAATGAGTTCAACTGCCCGTTCACCATCAACGTTCGCTCGAACGGGGGCGGTGGCAAGCTCAAGGGGGTCGAGCTCGCCATCACCCAGCCGATCTGGGGCGGCTTCGGCGTGCAGGCCAATTACACCTACTCGGATGCGACGCTCGACAGCGGCGAGCCGTTTCCGGGCAACTCGAAGAACACCTACAACTTCACCGGCTTCTTCGAGAACGACCTGCTGAGCGCGCGGCTGTCCTGGACGCAGCGATCGGATTTCTTCGTGACCTTCGATCGCACCTCCAACCTGGATGAGGCGGCGCTCACCTCGCTCGATGCCTCCGTGGCCGTGAACGTCACCAAGTGGCTGGCTCTGACGGCCGAGGCTCAGAATCTCACGAATGCGAAGGTGGTCGAGTACTCGGATGTCCTCTCGCATCCGCGGGCCATCTACGAGAACGGCCGGGTGTACTTCGCCGGCGTGAAGCTCCGATTCTGAGAAGGCCGGCGGCGGCCGCGGCCCTTGCGTGGCCGCCCGCCGGCTATTCGTAGCCGAAGGCGCTGGTGATCTCCGTCAGCCGGGCGACGTGCGGCCCCAGCTGCCGGGCGTAGTGCCGGTGGCGCCCGATGGAGCGGTCGTTGAGCTTCTCGGTGACCGCCGCGTAGCTGGGTGTGGGGGCGTAGCGCCGGTTCTCGTGAAAGCGCAGACAGGCCGGCTCGAACGGCAGGCCGAGATACTCGAGCAGGGCGCGCGTCTGGCCTTCCTGATCGGCGACGAGCGACTCGTAGCGCAGCGTGAAGGCATCCAGCTCGAGCTCGGTCTCGAAATGGGCGACGAGTCCGGATACTGCCGCCAGATGATGCGTGATGTCCTCGATCCGGTAGCCACAATTGAAGCCGTGAGTCATATTGTTCGACAGCATCGAGACACAGACATCCAGGGGGTGCCGGATGAGGCGAACGAGCCGGGCGTGCGGGAAGGCCATCTTCAGCAGCGGCAGGTAGATCTCGTTGAAGGGCATCTTGTCGGTGAAGAAGGCGCGGGCCCGCAGCAGGCCATACTGCTCGGCGCGCGCCAGGTAGTAGTCGCGGAACACCGTGGCGGTGTAGTGGCAATCGGCCATCCAGCTGTGCGCGAGGTTTTCCGGGAAGCGTTCGGAGTCCGGGAAAAGGCTGCCGGCGAGCTTGGTCAGGTCCGCGGCGAAGGGCAGCTCTCCACCGGCCAGGACCGAGGAGTGGCTGGCGATGATCTGCTCCACGAGCGTGGTGCCCGAGCGGGGGAATCCCATAATGAAGATCGGCTGGGCCACATCCGCGCGCCGCTTCGCGCGCGGCAGCAGAGCGAAGTTCGTGCGTGTGAAGAACTCCCGACATCGCTCGAAGAGCGCATCCACCGCGTCGGCGTGGTAGTCCGAGCCGGGTGTCTCCTTGTGGAGTTTGATCTTGCCGGCGACGAAGTCGTCCCAGGCCGCTGCGTAGTTCCCGAGCCGGTCGTGCAGTCGACCCCGGGTGAGCTGCGCCTCGCCGCCGAGCGTGCCCGCGGCATCCAGGATCGCGAGGGCCTCGGCGGGGCGTTTCGTCCGTGCCAGATAGTTGGCGCGCAGCAGGTTGACCTCCGCGGGGGAAGAGAGCGCCTCGGCCTCATCGAGCAGCTTCGCGGCCCGTTTGAGATCGCCGCGCGCTTCGTGCAACGTGGACCAGTAGGCGAGAGTCCTCAGATCCCCGGGCGCCAGCTCGTGCGACTGGGCGAAGTAGCCGTCCGCCTCGTCGGTGCGGCCCTGCCGCATCAGGTTCAGAGCCAGGTTCATGAGAACGGCGGCATGCGCCCCGGCGAGCTCCAGCGCGCGGCGGAAATGCCATTCTCCTGCGGGCAGATCGTTCATCTGCGAGAGGATGGTGCCAAAGAGATTATGGACGTGCGCATTGGCGGGATTGGCACGCAGGCCCGCGCGTGCCACCTTCTCGGCGTCCGCGAGGCGGCCGTGCGTGAGGAAGAGCTGCACGAGCTCGTTGAACGCCCAGTCCGCGCGCGGATCGATTCCTATCACCGTATCGAGCGTGCGGGCCGCCTGCCCGAATTGACCGCGGCGCTGCTGGATGATCGCCCGCAGCTCGAGGGCATTTACATCGCGACCGGCCGTCTTGAGTCGCTCGTCGGCGGCCGCCTCCGCGACGCGCAGGTCGCCGCGAACCAGGGCTTCACGGCCGCGGACGACGAGCGGGTGGGGTGTTGTAGCCATTCACGAGACCTCGAGGGACGGGCAGGGGCCGGCAGCCAAACCGCTATGGTGCCCGCTTCAGGGCCGATTGTTTAGGCCCGGCATGGGCGCACCAGCAAACCGCTTGCGGATCCGGGCAGCACTGCTGCTCACCCTGGCCGCGCCGCTGCTTGCAACAGCCGGCCCTATCGTGGACGTGATCCCACTGCCGGCGCGGATCCAGCCGGGCGTGGGCGCGTTTGCGATGAGTGCCGCCACACCCTTGTCGGCCTCCCCGGATCCCGATGCAAGCCGAATCGCGAATTATTTTTCGGCGCTCCTGCTGAAGACGCGCGGCCTGTCTCTGCACTCGACACGGACCGGCTCCGCCGCGGAGCCGCGCGGGGCGGTGCTCTTCAGCATCGATCCTCACCGGCTCTCTGCGGATCCGGAAAGCTACAGTCTCGATATCTCGCCGGACCGTATCGTGCTCTCGGCCGCCGGCTCGCGCGGATTGCTCTACGCCGCGGTCACGCTGTGGCAACTCTGCACCGCGAGCGCAGAGCGCTCCGATCCGATCGAGCTGCCGGCGCTGCGCATCGAGGATCGGCCGCGCTTTCGCTGGCGCGGGCTGATGCTCGACTCGGCACGGCATTTCCAATCGCCCGGGTTCATCCTGCAGCTCATCGACTGGATGGCTTTGCACAAGCTCAATGTGCTGCAGTGGCATTTGACGGACGATCAGGGGTGGCGGCTGCAGATCAGGCGATATCCCCGGCTCACGAGCGTCGGCGCCTGGAGGGTGCCCGCCGGGGCAGGCCCGGCAGCCGACATCGATCCAGCCACGGGACGGCCGCGCCTCTATGGTGGTTTCTACACGCAGGAGAGCGTGCGCCAGATCGTAGCTCATGCCGCGCAACGCAACATCGCTGTCGTCCCCGAGATCGACATGCCCGGGCACGCAACCGCGGCCATCGTGGCCTATCCTGCCCTGGGCAGCACTGCCGCGCCGCCCCGATCGGTGCCCTCGGACTGGGGCATCTATCCGAACGTGCTCAACGTGGACGAAGGGACCTTCGGGTTCGTCGAGAACGTTCTGTCCGAAGTCCTCGAGCTGTTTCCCGGCGAGTACGTCGATGTCGGAGGAGACGAGGCGGTCAAGGATCAATGGCACAGCTCTCCACGCATCCAGGCACGCATGCGCGAGCTGGGAGTGGCGGACGAACGGGGCCTCCAGAGCTACTTCATGCGCCGCATCGAGAAGTTTCTGCACGAGCGCGGCCGCCGGCTCGTTGGCTGGGATGAGATTCTCGAAGGAGGGCTGCCGCCGCGCGCCACGGTCATGTCCTGGCGTGGCATCGACGGCGGCGTTGCGGCGGCGAGGCTGGGTCACGATGCCGTGATGTCCCCGTCGCCGACTCTCTATCTGGACTTCAGACAAGGCCGTGGCGCGCGCGAGCCGCCCGGGCGAGGCCAGCCGGTCACTCTGGAGGACCTCTATCGGTTCAATCCGCTGCCGGCGGCGCTCCGGCCCGACGAGGCTGCGCATATCATCGGACTGCAGGCGAATCTGTGGACCGAGCATGTGCGCACGCAGGAGCGCGCGCAGTACATGACGTTTCCAAGAGCCGCGGCACTGGCGGAGTTGGGTTGGTCGCGCGGCCAGGATCTCGACTGGCCAGGATTCGTGGCGCGGCTGCCCGCACAACTCAGGAGGTACGAGGCGCTCGGCATCCATGCATCCGAGGATGCCTTCGCGGTGAGCATCCAGACGAGGCTCGAACCCGGGCGGGAGCGGGTCGCGCTGCAGCTGGCCAACCAGGCTCGGGTCGGTGAGATTCACTACCGGCTCGATGGCCGCAATCCTACGGCGGCTGACCCTGTATACCACGGTCCGACGACCGTCCCTGTCGGTGGCGAGCTGCGCGCCGCGGCCTTCGAAGGCAGCGACCGGCTGGCGCTCATGACGAGCCGCTCGCTGGACCCGGCTTCGCTCGCGAGGCGATCGAGCCAGGAGCTCACGACCTGCTCCAACAAGCTCGTCCTGAATCTGGAGGACGATGCGCCGGTGCATGGCCCGCGAGCAGTCTTCCTGGTGGATATCCTGAACCCCTGCTGGATCTATCCGAGCGCGGACCTGTCGCACGCGCGCGCACTCTCGGTGGCCGTGGGCCAGGTGCCCTTCAACTTTCAGATCGGCGCGGACCGCAACGCCATCCGGCTCGATACCCCGCAGAGCGCCTCCGGGGAGCTCGAGGTGCGAATCGATGGTTGCGACGGCGAGCGCATAGCGGTGATGCCGCTCGCGCCCGCCGCCTCCAGCGCGGCGGTCAGCCAGCTGCCGGCGGTCCCCATTGCCCCGCGCCCCGGCGCGCACGACCTGTGCTTCAGGTTTGCGCAGCGCGGGCTGGATCCGCTGTGGGTGCTCGACTGGGTTCAGCCAGTCGGGTAGATGTGTGATCCAGGCGCGATCGTGGACATCATGGTTGACTCGACAGCGAACGTGACATCCTCCAGGCTGATCCTGGTGTCTCCACTGCAGGGCTGGAGCGCCTCGCTGGACGAGGCGCCGGACCCGGTATTCGCCGGCCGGATGCTCGGGGACGGCCTCGCGATCGATCCCACGGGTAATACGCTGCACGCGCCCTGTGCG
>DASTDD010000076.1:0-4463 GCA_035710545.1 Steroidobacteraceae bacterium | reverse complement strand
GCGCCGTTTCGCCCCGTATGATCGAGGATTCCCGCAAACTGTGCGCTGCTGGTTCGCACCCAATAGCCGAGCAGCTCTTCGAGGAGCTGCTGCCGGTTGTCGAAGAACCAGTAGAAGCCTCCGCGGCTCACGCCGAGCCGTTTGGCAAGCTTGTTGACCTCGACACCCGCCGTGCCCTCCTCGATGAGCGCCGCGCGGGCAGCGTTCAGCCATGCCTCGCGGCCCAGCGGCTGGCGCCTGGCGCGCGGTCGAGTTGGCCTGGCACGCTTCATGACGGCATTCTACACGGCCATTGACCATACACTAGTGTATGGGCTATAAGCCGCGGCATATGCAGCGCTATTCGCTCGCCCGGCTGGCATGGCATGCGTTCCGCGGCAACCGGGGTTGGCAGCCTGCATGGCGCGAGCCTGCTCTCAGGGAAGCCTACGACGTCGTGATCGTCGGCGGAGGTGGCCACGGACTGGCGACCGCGTATTACCTGGCGAGCAAGCATGGAGTGCGCAACGTGGCGGTCCTTGAGCGCGGCTGGATCGGTGGCGGTAATTCCGGCCGCAACACTCAGGTCGTCCGCTCGAACTACTTTCACGCGGCGAGCTCCTCCTTCTACGATCATTCGCTGCGTCTGTACGAGGGCCTCGCCTCCGAGCTGAACTTCAATCTCATGCTGAGCCAGAGAGGACTGGTCAACCTCGCGCACAGCGAACATGAGATGGAGATCGTCCGGCGCTGGTGCAACGCCATTCGCATCAACGGTATCGACTCGGAGGTTCTGAGCACGGATGAGATCAGGCGCCTCGTGCCAGCCGTCAACGTGCATGGCCGATTTCCCGTCCTGGGCGGATTTGTCCAGCACCGTGCGGGGATCTGCCGTCACGATGCGGTCGTCTGGGGATACGCGCGAGCGGCCAGCGCGCGGGGTGTCGATATCGTTCAGAATTGCGAGGTCACCGGATTCGACGTTTCAGGGGGCCAGGTACGCGGCGTCCGCACGACGCGCGGCGCAATCTCGGCCGGCCGCGTCGTCATGAATGTTGCCGGCTATGCCTCGCATCTGGGCGCCCTGGCCGGATTGCGGCTGCCGCTCGCAACGATGGCATTGCAGGCAATGGTGACCGAGCCCGTCAAGCCCGTGCTGGACGTGGTCGTCACCTCCGCGACCGTGCATGCCTATGTGAGTCAGAGTGATCGCGGCGAAATCGTGATGGGCGCCGGGGCTGATGCGTACAACTCGTACGCGCAACGCGGAGGGCTGCCACAGCAGCGCTCGACGATCGGGGCAGTGGTGGAGCTTTTTCCGAGCTTCAGCCGACTGAAGCTGATGCGCCAGTGGGCAGGCCGGGTCGACATCACGCCCGACACCAGTCCCCTCATGGGAGCGACCCCCATACAAGGGCTGTATATCAACTGCGGGTGGGGAACCGGGGGGTTCAAGGCCATTCCGGCGGGCGGTGACACCATGGCGCACACCGTCGCGACCGGGCAGGCACATCCGCTCATCAGAGGTTTCGGGCTCGATCGCTTCCGGGCCGGCCACCTGATCGATGAGGGTGCGGCCGCCGGGGTCGCGCACTAAGAGTCCTGCATGCTCCGAATACCGTGTCCCTATTGCGGGTTACGTGATGAGCCCGAGTTCGCCTTCGGCGGTCCCTCGCACATCACGCGTCCGCCTTTCACCTGCGATGACGCAACATGGGGCAGCTATCTGTGGGAGCGTGAGAATCCCATTGGAGTGCACTACGAACGCTGGGTCCACGCCTACGGTTGCGGGCGCTGGTTCAATGTCGCCCGCCATACGCTGACCCACGAGATCCTCGCGGTGTATCGCATGGGCCAGCCCCGGCCGGAACTTTCAGGCGATCGACGTGGGTAGAGCAGGTCCCTACCGGCTACGACAGGGCGGCCTGATCGAGCGGGAGCAGGTTTTCCCGTTTGTGATGGACGGTCGCGCGTACAGCGGCTATGCAGGCGATAGCCTCGCCTCCGCGCTGCTGGCCAATGGCGTGCGCACCGTCGCTCGAAGCTTCAAGTTTCATCGCCCCCGCGGGATCTTTGCCGCTGGAGTCGAGGAGCCCAATGCACTGATGCAGATCGGGAAGGGCGCGCACACGGTCCCCGTGTGCCGTGCACCGACCGTCGAGTTGGTCCAGGGACTCGAGGCTCACTCACTGCCCGGGCGGACGAGTCTCGGATTCGATCCGTGGCGGATCCTGGATCTCACGGCGCCCCTTTGGGCGGCCGGCTTCTACAACAAGACGTTCATCTGGCCGAGCTGGCGCCGGTATGAGTCGCTGATCCGCGGACTCGCCGGTCTGGGTCATGCGCCGGCGGCGCCGGATCCCGACCAATACGAGGTGCGCAATCTGCATTGCGACGTCCTGATCGTCGGTGCCGGCAGCGCCGGCCTGAAAGCTGCTCGCCAGGCTGCGCAAGGTGGCGCGCGAGTCGTCCTCGTCGAGCAGGATCGGTCGCTCGGCGGTCAGGCTCTCTGGGACGGATCGACCATCGAGGAACAAAGCGCGAGGGACTGGCTCCAGCGCCAGATTGGCGAACTGAACCGCTGTCCGGAGGTGACCGTTCTGGCCGACACGACCGCGGTCGGCTACTACGATCACAACGTACTGGCGTTGTGGCAACGACATCCGTCGGCGCGTGCGGCAGGCCCCCGCGAGAGCTACTGGATTGCCCGGACACAACGCGTGGTGCTCGCGAGCGGGACGCTCGAGCAGCCGCTGATCTTCTGTCACAACGATCGACCCGGGATCATGCTGGCTCGGGCGATGCACCAGTATCTGCGACGGTATGCGGTAGCTCCCGGGCGGCAGGTACTGCTCGCGACCAACAACGAGTCGGTGTACGGCCTTGCGGCGGACCTGAAGCAGGCCGGAGTGGAGGTGATCGCGGTCGCGGACAGTCGCAGCACGGTGTCGGACTCCACGACCTCCGAAATGCGCGCGGCTGGGATTCCATTGCTGCTGGGCTGGATGCCGATCGGAACCGCAGGTCTCGGGACTCTGCGCCGGGTTACGCTGGGGCACCTGACCGCGGATGGGCTTGGGATCCTGGAGAGGCGGACGATGGCGTGTGATGCGCTCGGTGTCTCCGGCGGCTCGAGCCCGAACCTGCCGCTGTTTGCGCAGGCGGGAGGGTCACTGGCTTACGACACCACGTCGGGGTCGTTGCAACCGACCGGCACGCATCCTGCCATCGAGATTGTCGGATCGGCGGCACAGTCAGTTCCCATTGGGCCGCGCATCAGCCCAGTTGGCCATTCCCGACACAAGTGGGTGGATCTGCTCCACGACGTCACGGTCGCCGATCTCGAGCTCGCCTTGCGCGAGAACTACACCTCGGTCGAGCACGTGAAGCGGTACACGACCGTCGGTATGGCGGCCGATCAGGGCAAGACATCGACCGCACCCACTCTGGAAGCGCTCGCTCGACTGCGCCAAGTCGAGCACCGTGCACTCGGCCACACGACCATGCGGCCACCGTTCACGCCTGTCACGCTGGGTGCCATTGCAGGTCGGAGTGTGGGCGAACATTTTGCGCCGCGCCGGCTGCTGCCGATGCATGCGAGTCATGTGGAGCGTGGTGCGCTGTTTCAGGACTTTGGCGAGTGGTATCGGCCCATCGCCTATCCCCGAGGCGGGGAGTCTCGGGAGCAGGCCCTTTTGCGGGAGGCGCGAGCGGTACGAATGGCGGCTGGACTCTTCGATGGGTCGCCGCTGGGGAAGATCGAGGTGCACGGACCCGATGCACTCGACTTCGTGAATCGCTTCTATGTCAATAATCTGAAAACCCTGCGGCCCGGTCGAGTCCGCTATGGTCTGATGCTGCGCGAGACGGGTGTCATCTTCGATGACGGGACGGTCACTGTCCCATCGCCCGAGCGGGTACTTCTGACGACCACTTCCGGCGGGGCTCACCGGGTGAGCGCGTGGCTCGAAGAGTGGCATCAGTGTGAGTGGCCGGATCTTCGCGTTGCCATCCTTCCCGTCACGGACGCGTGGGCCACTGTCTCGCTCGCAGGGCCTAGAGCGAGAGACATTCTTGCTGGGCTCGACACTACCGTTGACCTCTCCGCCTCCGCCTTTCCGCATCTTGCCTATCGCGAGGGGACCCTGATGGGGCTGGCGGTACGAATTCACCGCGTCAGTTTCACTGGTGAACTGTCCTACGAGATCAATGTAGGGCCTGATTCTGCGCGGTGCCTGTGGGAGACACTGCTCGAGCGCGGCACCGGACACGGGGTCGAGCCAATCGGGCTGGATGCACTGCTGCTGCTGCGGCTCGAAAAGGGCTACCTGCACGTAGGCACCGACACTGACGGCACGACCGTTCCCGATGATGTCGGGTGGGGACGGATCGCGGCGAACAAGCCCGATGACTACATCGGCAAACGCTCCTTATCCCTCGCGGAGAATCTTCGGGACGATCGACTCCAGCTGGTGGGACTGCGT
>DASTDD010000075.1:0-12728 GCA_035710545.1 Steroidobacteraceae bacterium | reverse complement strand
CTGGAGGGACGTGACCTGTTCTCCCTTCAGCAGGTGACCGATCCACAGGTGCGGCCCGACGGGCATGCGGTGGCGTACGTGCGCGTTTCCTTTGAGATCATGACGGACCGCCCGCGCCGCTCGATCTGGCTCGTCGACGTAGATACCGGCACGCAGGTACCGGTTGCGGCCGGACCCGGTTCGAGCTACGCACCCCGCTGGTCAGCCGATGGCAAGCGGCTCGCCTACATCTGCACCGACGGCGGACACTCGCAGCTTTATGTGCGCTGGATGCAGACGGGTCAATCTGCGCGAATCACGGATCTGACGCAGGCGCCAAACGACCTCGAGTGGTCGCCCGATGGGCGCTCGATCGCCTTCATCATGCTGACTCCTGACGAGAAGAGCACCCTGGGCAGCGCGCCGCCGAAACCGGAAGGAGCCAACTGGGCCGAGCCCCTCACGGTGATCACCGAGCTCAAGTATCGGGCGGACGGCCAGGGCTACCTCAAGCCGGGCTTCACCCATGTGTTCGTTGTGCCGGCCGATGGCGGCTTCCCGAGGCAACTCACCTTCGGTGCGTTCAACGAGGAGGGTCCGCTGTCGTGGTCGCCGGACGCGCACTTCATTCTGGTGAGCGGTAATCGGCATGAGGGGTGGGAGCGCGACCCCATCAAGTCCGAGCTTTACCAGGTGTCGGTCGCGGACGGGGCGGTGACCGAGCTGACGCATCGGGACGGTCCGGACCGCAGTCCGCACGTGTCGCCGGATGGTCGCAAGATCGCCTATCTGGGTTTCGATGATCATCTGCTCGGCTATCAGGACGTGCGCGTGTATGTCTCGGACCGCGACGGCGGCAACTCGCACTCTCTGACCGACAAGCTGGACCGATCCGTCGATGATGTGCAATGGGCGGCCGACGGGCGCAGCCTGTATATCCAGTACACCGACAAAGCGGTGACGAAGGTCGCGCGCCTGCTGTCGGATGGCCATATCGAGTCCCTCGCGGACGGACTGAGTGGGTCGGGCCTGGACCGTCCGTACACGGGCGGAGCGTTCACCGTCTCATCCAACGGTGTCGTGGCGTTTACGGCCGGGACGCCCGAGCACCCTTCTGACCTGGCGGTTGCGCGTGGGAGCCGCGTGACTCGGCTCACCCGGCTGAACGATGAGTTGTTTGCTGTCAGGAAGCTGGGGCAGGTGAAGGCGCTCGCGGTCGCCTCGTCCGTGGACAAGAGACCGATCGATGCGTGGCTGGTGACTCCGCCAAACTTCGATCCGAAGCGCAAGTATCCGCTCATTCTGGAGATTCACGGCGGCCCCTACGCGAGCTACGGGCCAGTGTTCTCGACCGATGATCAGCTCTATGCCGCCGCGGGCTATGTCGTCCTGTATGCGAACCCGCGTGGCTCGACCTCGTACGGCGAGGAATTTGCCAATCTGATCCAGCATGACTATCCCAGCCATGATTACGACGATCTGATGAGCGCCGTGGACGCAGCGATTGCCACGGGATACGTGGACCCCGAGCAGTTGTTCGTGACCGGCGGATCCGGCGGCGGCGTGCTGACCGCCTGGATCGTGGGGCGCACACATCGCTTCCGCGCAGCCGCGACGGACAAGCCCGTCATCAACTGGGGCAGCTTCACGCTGACCACCGACATCGCAACCTACGTGCGCAAATACTGGTTCGCGAAGCCACCGTGGGAGGATCCGGATACCTACTGGAAGCACTCGCCGCTTTCGCTGGTAGGAAATGTGACGACGCCGACCATGGTCGTGGTTGGCGGGGAGGATTACCGCACGCCGGTGAGCGAGTCCGAGCAATACTACGAAGCGCTGCAGCTGCGCGGTATTCCGACCGCACTGGTGAAGGTGCCCGGGGCTTCGCACGAGGGCCTCGCGTCGCGTCCGTCGCAATCGGCCGCAAAGGCGAGCGCCACGCTCGCGTGGTTCGACCGGTACCGATCGGGGGCTGCGCACGCCGCCCATGCGGCCGCCGGCGGCGGCAACTGACCGATGGAGGGCTCGCCATGCCGATCAAACTGATGGTCAACGATCAGTCGCACGAGCTCGACGTCGATCCCGACATGCCGTTGCTCTGGGCGCTGCGCGATCATCTGCAGCTCATGGGAACCAAGTTCGGTTGCGGGATGGCCCTGTGCGGCGCCTGCACCGTGCACGTTGATGGCCAGGCCGTGCGCTCATGCGTAACGCCGGTCTCGGCGGTTGCCGACAAGCGCCTCACCACGATCGAAGGTCTGTCTTCCCCGGCTGGCAAGGCGGTGCAGGCAGCCTGGATCCATCTCGACGTGCCGCAATGCGGATATTGCCAGAGTGGGCAGATCATGTCGGCGGCAGCGCTCCTGGCGGGGAATTCGCGGCCCAGCGATTCGGATATCGATGCCGCGATGGCGGGCAACATCTGCAGGTGCGCGACCTACGTGCGTATCCGGGCGGCGATCCATGAGGCCGCGGCATCGCTGTCGGCCGGGTCCGCTCACAGCTAGCGGACCAAGCCGGCTGCTGCACGTGGGTGGGTTCGCGCGTGACAAAGCCTGAAGCGCGACGAGGATCCCTCTACGATTGGCTACGGCCATGGCTGTTCCGCCTGCGGCCGCAACCTGCGCAGACGCTCGCTCTGGCCGCTCTGAGGCTGCGCAACCTGCTGCTTCCCGAGCCGACATCGGACACGGGCCGCCTCAGCGTCGAGTCGTTGGGCCTGCGCTTTCCCAACCGTGTGGGGCTGGCCGCGGGCTTCGACAAGTCGGCCCGCCACGTCGATGCCCTTGGCGCGCTGGGCTTCGGATTCATCGAGGTCGGGACGGTGACTCCCCGCGCACAACCAGGGAATCCGCCACCGAACCTCTTCAGGCTCGTGCAGGACGAGGCGCTCATCAACCGTCTCGGCTTCAACAATGATGGCGCGGCCGCCGTCGCGCGCCGGCTGCAGCGCCGCCGCTATCGGGGAATCTGTGGCATCAACATCGGCAAGAACCTCGATACACCGCTCGCCGATTCCGCGCGCGACTATCTGAGCTGTCTGCGCACGCTCTACTCCGTGGCCGATTACGTAACGATCAACGTCTCCTCTCCGAATACTCCAGGCCTGAGAGATCTGCAGGATCCGCTGGCGCTTCGGCCCCTGCTGCTCGAGCTCGCCGGCTTGCGCGAGCAACTGCAACCGATCCACGCAAAGTTTGTCCCGCTGCTCGTGAAGCTCTCGCCGGATCTCGAGGCTGGCGAGCTGCAGCGCATTATCCTCGAGCTGAGGGACCTGCCGGTCGACGGAGTGGTGGCAACCAACACGACGATCACCCGGCCCGCCGGTCTCGTCTCGGCGACTGCGCGCGAAACCGGAGGGCTGAGCGGGCGGCCGCTGCATGGGCGCAGCCTCCAGGTCGTGCGAGCCTTGCGCACGATGCTGGGTCCCGGGCTTCCCATTATCGGGGTCGGCGGGATTGTGTCGGCCGATGAGGGCTTGCAGCTGCGGCAAGCCGGCGCGGACCTGCTGCAGATCTATACCGGGCTGCTGTATCGAGGGCCGAGCCTGATCCGCGAGCTGCTTGCCAGCCCCGCCGCCCTACCAATGGAATAGCCGCGTCTCGCCCGTGTCCAGAACCTGGAACGCCTCTGCGGAGACTCCGTGCTTTTGCCGCGCGGCGGAGTCGGCCCGGTGAAATCCATGGTTTCCTTGCGGAGCTGGCCGCATGAGAATAGAGCGTGTGGAGATGAACACTCAACGAGCGGTGTGCGTTTACTGCGCCTCCAGCAGGACATCGCATCCGCAATACCGGCAGGCGGCCTTCCGGCTCGGAGAGGTGCTGGCGGAGCGGGGGCTGGAAATCGTCTACGGTGGCGGGGCTCGCGGTTCCATGGGAGCGCTCGCCGACGGGGCGCTGAGCAGGGGAGGGCGGGTCGTGGGGATTCTGCCGCGATTCATGGCCGATCTCGAATGGGGGCACCCGGGTCTCTCGGAGCTGGCACTCGTTGAGGACATGCGGGTCCGCAAGCACATGATGCTCACGCGCAGCGACGCCGCGGTCGCCCTGCCTGGGGGCTCGGGCACGCTGGAGGAGTTGCTCGAGGCTATTACGCTGAAGCGTCTGGGCTTGTACCTGAATCCGATCGTGCTGGTGAATACGCGGGGCTTCTTCGATCCGCTGCTTCAGCTGCTCTCCCGGGCGATCGAGGAGCGGTTCATGGACGAGCGCCACGGCCGCATGTGGGAGGTAGTCGCGCAACCGGAGGAAGTGCCGGAGGCACTCGGGCGCGCGACAGCGTGGAGCGCCGACGCGCGCGAGTTCGCGGCAGTCTAGTTGGGCTTAAGCGCCTTCCGGCGCTCTCAAAGCCCTAGCGCCTGACTGGCGCCATCCAATTACAAAGCTAATCGTGGCGGGACCCGTGCATTCGTGGCGCGCTCGAAGGCTCTTGCGACCTGAAGCAGCAGCCCATCCTGATTGCGATTCGCCACGAGCGTCATGCCTATCGGCAGGCCGCAGATGAGGCCCGCGGGGACGGTCAGGCTGGGATAACCGGCGATCGCGGCTGCAGAAGCGATCTCCGAGAAGCCGCCGTCGTGGCGGTCACCCCAGACCTCATCGATCCGCTCGGCCGGCCCGTTGCTCGGCGACAGAAGGACTTCGACCCCTTGCTGGCCGAGCAGTGTGGCGAGCCCCTCCCGATCGGCGGTCCGCGCCAGTGTGTCGCGTGCTTTCTTGTAGTCCGGATCGCTCAGGTCGCCCTTTGCCTGCGCCATCTCGAAAAGCTCCTGGCCGAAGACGATGAGCTCGGCATCCGAGTGAGCCTTGTTGAAGGCAATCAGGTCCGCGAGCGAGTGACAGTCGACCTGGGACGGATCGAGCGTGGCGAGGTAGGCGTTGATGGCATCCTTGAACTCGTAGAGCAGGGCCTGAAGCTCAGCATCCTCCCCCTCGTCGAAGGCTTTCGGCGGCTTCAGGTCGACAATCACGGCGCCTTCCTGCGCCAGAGCCGCGCGCACCTCCGCGTAGAGGCCCGCAGTTTGCGGATGAGAGGATTTGGCGGCTGGCATGGCGCCGATCTTGACGCCCTTCAACCTGAACGACTCGATCTCGGTCCCATGGGCCCCGAAGCCGAGCGGACGCTCCGCGATCGCAGCGGCGAGCAGCGCCGCGTCGGAGACGGTACGGCACATCGGGCCGGCGGTGTCCTGCAGCGGCGAGATGGGGACAACACCTTTTCCACTGACGAGGCCGACGGTCGGCTTGAGGCCTACCAGGCCGTTGAGCGAGGAGGGCGAAAGAATCGAGCCGTTGGTCTCCGTACCGATGGCCGCTGCGCAGAAGCTGGCGGCGGCTGCGACCCCGGACCCCGCGCTCGAGCCGGACGGATTGCGCTCATGGTCGTAGGCATTGCGCGTCTGGCCTCCTACGCCGCTCCAACCGCTCGAGGAGCGGGTCGAGCGGAAATTGGCCCACTCGCTCAGGTTGGATTTCGCCAGCACGATCGCGCCGGCGGCGCGCATACGGGCGATCAGCGGCGCATCCGCCGGGCGCCGCGAGCGCGCCAGGGCGAGAGAGCCGGCCGTGGTGGCCACCGGATCCTGAGTTTCGATGTTGTCTTTGACAATAATAGGTATTCCATGGAGCGGTCCGCGCAATTTCTTTGCTTTCCGCTCGGCATCCAGCGTGCGGGCCGCCTCCAGCGCGTTTGGATTCAGCGCCAGCACGGACCGGTGCTCGGGACCGTGATGGTCGTAACGCGCGATCCGCTCGAGATACGCCGCGGCCAGCGCCTCGGAGGTGACCGCGCCGGAGGCAAGTGCCTTCTGCAGGGCAGCGATCGACTGCTCCGTCGGATCAAAGGCGCGGTCGGCGCCGGAGGCCAACTCTTCACCCGTGGCGGCCAGCGACAGAACGGCGGCGGTCTTGATGAAATCTCTGCGATCCATGGGGTTACCTTGAGTTTTCTTATGCAGTTTTCGGCGCCAGACAGACCGCCGCGGGTGCGGAGCGTAGCGCGGCGCCGCGGCGACGGATAGCTGTAAAACCGGGTCCGATAGTCGCACGGTATACGCGGAGAGCTCGGGCGATTCGCGCCGACAGGCTCTCCTTCGCCACCCGCGATGCCAGATCCTGACGCGTTCGGGCCACAGTGAGCGCGCTGGCCGGGGGAACAAATCGTTCCCAGCCAGTTTACAGACTCTTACGGATTTGTTAAATCTGTACGGCAGGTCTACCAATCGTCCGTCGCGACTAAAATACAACACGTCCGGGGAGAGCTCCTGATATGAGCACTGTTGGATACCGTCAGCAGCGGGATCTGGCTGCTACCATTTCCCTTCTTCTCGTAGCCGCCAGCGCGCATGCACAGCAGCAGCCGGCGACCAATGCCGCACCACAGGAGAAGATCCAGGAGGTCGTGATCACCGGCTCGCGCATCGCGCGTCCGGATCTCGATCGCCTCCAGCCGACGACGGTCGTCGGCTCCCAGACTTTCGATCAGCGCGGCTACACCGACGTTGGCCAGGCGATGTCCGAGGTCCCGGCGTTCGGTGTCGAATCCTCGAGCGCCGTCAACACGCAGAGCCAGTTCGGTATCGCGCAGAGCTTCGTGGACCTGTACTCGCTCGGCTCGCAGCGCACGCTGACTCTGGTCAACGGCCACCGCTTCGTCTCGTCCAACACGGCGAGCCTGTTCGCGGGAGCCACGCCTCCGGGCCAGCAGGTCGACCTGAACCTCATACCGACCAAGCTGATCGACCGGGTCGAGACCGTGTCGGTAGGTGGCGCCCCGATCTACGGCGCGGATGCCATCGCCGGTACCGTCAACATCATCATGAAGAAGAACTACGAGGGCTTGGACGTCGATGCGCAGGCCGGCGTGTCGAACCAGAAGGACGCGTGGAACTATCGTTTCCGCGCCCTGGCCGGATCGAACTTCCTGGATGACCGTGGCAATGTCACGGCGGTTTTCGAGCTCAGCAAGTCCGACGGCCTGCTCGGAACGCAGCGCAAGAACTTCGCCACGGACCTGAGCTTCGAGGCTCCGGCAACCCCCGGGCCGTTCAAGACGGTGCTGATTCCCAACTCGACGGTCAACCAGCTGAGCACCGGCGGCGTCCCGTATCTGGATAACTTCTTCTACACGCCTGGGTTCCCGAATCAATTTATCGGCATCACGGAGCCGGACGGCACGCCGCTCGCCTTCGGCAGCGACGGTCGTCTGCATCCGTACAGCCTGGGTACCGCCACCGGCAACCCGATCTTCTACGAAGGCGGCGACGGCATCCGGCTCTCGCAGTTCAGCAACCTGCTGTCACCGGTCGAGCGCATCAATTTCGACACCATCGACAACTACAAGATCACCGATCACATCAACCTGAATGCGGAGACCTGGTTCTCGGAGATCCATGCGCAGAACCTCATTGCGCAGCCGGCCTACAACGCCGCGATCTTCGGCAATCCACGTACCACGAACGGGTATCTCTACATCAACGTCCACAACCCCTACCTCAACCCGGCCGATGCGGCGTTGATCGCCTCGGAGCTGCAGGCCTATCAAGCTGAAGGCTTCCCCGCGGGGGCGGCGCTCTCGGGGTGTTTCAACAACCCTCCGGCCCAAGGCTGCGCTTTCGCCCCCCTCGATCCGGGTTGGAACGCGAACAACTTCTATCTGGGTCGCGCGAGCACGGACCTGCAGAGCAACGGGGCGGACGGCGATGAGGTGCTGGGCCGCGGCTTGATCGGGCTGACCGGCGACTTCTCGCTCGGTGAGCGCAACTTCGGTTGGGACGTGACTCTCAACTACGGCTACTCACGCAACCGGTCATCCGTGCCCGCGTACGTGTTCCAGAACCTGCAGAACGCGCTCAACGCGGTCAGGGATCCTGTTACGGGCCAGATCGAATGCCAGCCAAACTACGTGAACTCGCCGATCAAGACGCAGTCCAGCACGTGCGCGCCGCTGGATATTTTCGGCGTAGGCAACGCGAGCAAGGCATCGCTGGCCTACATCACGCACGTCGCGGAGGCGGTGTCGATCGATACCCAGCGCGATGCGACCGCCAACCTGCAGGGCGACATATTCAAGCTGCCGGCCGGCGACTGGAAGGCGAACATCGGCTTCGAGAACCGCCGCGAGTCGGCGAACTTCGCGCCTGATGACTACTATACTTCCGGGACCGAGCAGGCCGTTGCAGGTCCGGTCAAGGGCGCCTATGTCACCAACGAGATATACGCCGAGACACTGATACCGATCTTCGAGCCGGATCAGGGCCTGCCCATGCTGCATCAGCTCGAGCTGCAGGGCGCCATCCGCCGTGTCGATAACTCGATAGCGGGTAACTCAAACACCTGGACGGCCGGTGTCACCTACCAGCCGACCCAGGACCTGATGTTTCGCGGAAACAAGACGGTATCGATCCGGGCGCCTGCCATCACGGAGCTGTTCCTGCCGCCGGCGACCGCCAACGAGTTCGCGAACGATCCCTGCGACAAGAACTTCGTCGGCCAGGGCCTCGTTCCGGCGACGCGCAAGAAGAATTGCGAGTCCGAGGGCATCAACACCACGACGTTTACCTCCAACGTCGTGAATGCGACGGCCAGGGGCACCACTTCGGGCAACGAGGGCCTGGAGAGCGAGACCGCCCACTCCTACACATATGGTGCCGTTCTGCGGCCACGCTGGGTACCGCGGCTGAATATCTCGGTGGACTACATCGACATCAAGATGACGAACGCCATCGCGCAGCTCACCCTCGTCGAGCTGATGGATGAGTGCTACGACTCGACTGACTTCCCCAACAATCCGGCGTGTAAGGATTTCACACGCGGCGCCAACCACCAGGTGGTGGACTTCCATGACGGGTTCATCAATGCCGGCTTGCTGCACTTCCAGGGCATCAACGGAGGCGTCGATTACACGCTGGACCTGCCGTGGAACGCCGGCAGCCTGGAAGCGCGGGGCGCCTACCTCGATACCCGGACACTGCTCCTGCAGGTCGGATCCGCGGCGCCGATCAACGAAGCCGGGCAGCTCGGCGTCAACATCGGCACGCCCAAGGGCAAGGGCACGGCGTCCTTGACCTGGAACAAGGGTCCGTTCTCCTGGTACTGGCAGGGGATCTACTACAGCGGCATGAACTTCAACAATCAGAACACGTCGGACTCGCAGAACATCCTGCGCGTGAATCCGTGGTGGATCATCAACTCCACGCTCACGTGGAACGTGACTTCCTCCTTCCAGACGCGCCTGGTCGTGGACAACGTCTTCAACAAGGAGCCGCCATTCCCGGCCCTCGCGGCGGGCACAGGCGGCAACTTTGCCTCGGCGACGTCCTTGTACTTCCCCGGTATCATCGGGCGCACGTATCTGCTGGCGTTCGACTACCACTTCTGACGCCGCAGCTGCGCGACCATCACGAGCGGGAGCCGAAAGGCTCCCGCTTTTTTATTGGCTGCAATCGCCCGTGGCGATTGCAGCAGGCCAGGCCGAGCAGTCGTTCCGCGCACGCGGCCAAAAGGTGCGACTTTTGGCCGCGAAGGATGCGCCAGTTGCGGCTACAGGGAGGCGCGTTGATTGGCTGCAATCGCCCGTGGCGATTCCAGGCAGGCCAGGCCGAGCAGTCGTTCCCCGGACGCGGCCAAAAGATGCGACCTTTGGCCGCGAAGGATGCGCCAGTTGCGGCTACAGGGAGGCGCGCTAATTGGCTGGAATCGCCGCGCAATTCCAGGCAGGCCGGGCCGAGCAGTCGTTCCGCGCACGCGGCCAAAGCAGGCCGGGTCTGAAGGCCACGGGTGCCGCCCCGATCTACCCGAATTGCACCATCGGCCTTCCATGAAGTCCATCGAGGATCTGCGGCAAGCTCGAGGTGGCAGGGAGAAACCGATGACCGTCCAGATGACACGACGAGCGGCGCTGGTGGGTGCAGTGGTACTGTTGTGCTCGCGCCGCAGCCCTGCGCGCGGATCGGAGGCCGTGACGGGCGCAGACGCGAACGACCGTATCGCCGACTTGGAGAAGCGTTCGGGGGGCCGCCTCGGCGTCGCGGTGTTGGACACGGCCAGCCGCGCGCGAATGCACCATCGGGCCGATGAGCGCTTCGCGATGTGCAGCACCTTCAAGGTCGTCGCCACGGCGGCGGTGCTGCAGCGTGTTGAGCGTGGACAGGAGCGGCTCGACCGCTGGATACCCTATGGCGCTCAGGACTTGCTCGAGTACGCGCCCGTTACACGCCAGCATTTGCAGAACCACGGCATGCGCCTCTCCGATCTGTGCGCGGCGGCCATGGAGCTGAGCGACAACACCGCGGCGAACCTGATCTTACGCGTGATCGGCGGCCCTGCCGGGTTCACGCACTACTGTCGGTCCCTGGGTGACCGGGTGACTCGTCTCGATAGAACGGAGCCGACGCTCAATCGGGTCGAGCCCGGAGACCCGCGCGATACGACGACCCCGGCAGCGATGCTGGCCTTGCTGAATACCGTCTTGCTCGGCGCGGCCCTGTCGGCCGCTTCCCGTCAGCAACTCGTGTCGTGGATGGTCAACGCCCAGGTCGGCAAGGAGCGCATTCCAGCAGGGTTGCCCCCCGACTGGCGCGTCGGTCACAAGACGGGCAGCGGGCGGGACGAAGCAAACGACGTCGTCATCGCCTGGCCGCCGGGAAAGTCGCCGGTGCTGATCAGTGCGTATTACTCGCAGCCGGCCGGATCGCAGCAGAAGCGGGACGAGGTGCTGCGGAATCTGGGCCAACTCATCGCGGGATCTCTCTGAAGGCCGCTCACATTGCGAGCGACGGAGGGCGCATGAGAAGCGCGCGGATCATCGGCGTCACCTCCGCCTGCCGCTCACGCCGGGCTCGAGCGTAATCGCCGACTAACCCTGAGAGCGCGAATCGCGGTGCCGCCTGCGTCGGGGCGGCTCGCTTTCCGTCGCTGGGCCCGCGGCAATCGTCGCGAAGACTCCGGTGACGAGCAGCTGATACTCGGCGTCATCCATGAGCTCCACACGATTACGGCCACCGAGCTTCGCCTGGTACAGCGCCTGGTCAGCGAGCTGCAGCGCGCCTCGATTGTCTCGATCGGTCGTGGGTTGTATGAAGGCCACGCCGATGCTGACCGAGACGGCCTGCTGAGTCCGGGATGCCTTGTGCTCGATGGCCAGCGCCACGATCGCGCGTCGCATGCGCTCGGCGACCTCCACTGCCTGCCTGACCTCGACGTCGAAGAGAACTGCGGCGAACTCCTCACCGCCGTAGCGGGCGAGAATGTCGAGCGGGCGATGGACAAACGTCTGCAAGCTGCGCGCCACGCGGCGCAGCGCGTCGTCTCCAGCGAGGTGCCCATAGCGATCGTTGTAGGCCTTGAAATGATCGACATCGATCAGGAGGATCGCGATCGCGCGTCGGTCCTGCGCGGCCTGCAGCCACACCCGGGCGAGGTGCTCATCGAAGACCCGGCGATTCTTGGTCCCCGTCAACGCATCACGCTGAGCGAGCTCCGCCGTGAGATGACTCTCGAGAAAGTTCGTGCGGGCGGCGCTCTCGAACTGGCGCATGGCCATCACGTATACGACGAGCCCGATGAGCAGGAACAGATCCGCGCGAATGGCGATCAGCGCACTCAGTTTGAACACGGCGGCGCTGACGACGAATGCGACAGCGGTCAGCACGCCCGTGATCATCGCCGAGCGGAATCTCAGCCCCATGAAGAAGAACGGCCCAATCAACATCAGCGGCAGCACCATGAGCAGCTCGGCCTGCCCATGCGCTGCCACCTGCGCGAGGTGCGCGGCTGCGATCGCGTTCCGCACCGGTACGATTACTTGCGCCCACGGAAGGTAGCGGCGCTCGAAATCCGCACTCCAGGCAAGCAGGGCGAGCGCCACCGACCCCGCGACGACGAGCAGGAGGCCGATATCGAGCAGGAGCGGATCGGCAGCGCGGTGACTCGCGAGCTGGTCGATGGCGCGGGATGACGCCAGCAGCACACCCAGGATTGAGGCGGCGCGAATGAGTGTGCGGCTCTGGAGCAGTCGTGCCAGAGCGTACGGACCCTCGAGCTCCGGGGGGAAGCTGCGGGTAGAGAGCGTGATCCCGGTCACTCGAGAACGGTCCCGGACATGTTTCTTCCTGCAAAACGCGCCGAACGACCCGGGATCCTAGCTGCCCCGGCTGTCACCGTCCCGGAACCGCTTCACCAAACCGTACCGCCCGACTGCAAGCCGGTGAAGCGAGCCGGGTTCCCTCCGTGCACCCCGGGGCGCTAGACTTCCCACCCGGGCCTTTCAGGAGCCCGGCCGTTCCCTCGCACGGCGTGCTGCGGAGCTGGCCCGGTGAGCGGGTGTAGTTCAATGGTAGAACTGTAGCTTCCCAAGCGCGCGACACGAGTCGCACAGGCCTCTGGTCCTTGTCGGTGCCAGACCTTTGGTCGAAACCTGACGAAACTAGACTGTCCTACAGCCCAAAGGAGTTTTAGGCTCGAGCGGGCAATGCGGCGAATGCCGCACGAGTAATTGTTCGGCAGAGAGCCTTCGTCTCCGATCGAACCGAGATTTCTGCATCTCGTAGCCAAAGAAGCTCTGCAGGTCTGGCAACGGACTTGTGGAAAGCGCTTCCGTTAATGTAGTCGCCCTGTTTCGGGGTGTGTGGATGCTCTCGTGAGAGAGACCCATTGGGATGGGAAACGCACTCATCTCCGACGCTAGGCTAGGTTGCAGGACCAAGGTAACTGAACTGCCCAACAACCGTCGTCAAGCTGACTGGGCTT
>DASTDD010000074.1:0-61904 GCA_035710545.1 Steroidobacteraceae bacterium | reverse complement strand
TTTCGCTCTAATCACGCGCGCTACTCCTCTCCGACTCAGCCGAAGGCGGGGCTTCCTACGATACACAGCTGCTTGCTCGTCTGGCAGGGCAGCTTCGACAGGTGCGGGCACTGTCGGCAAATTCGACTCGCCAGTTCCGCTGTCTAGGCGGGTTAAGTCGACTCAAGGGGATACCCAGCAGCGTTGTGGCCACCAATTTGGGCCAGCCCGACTCCGTGGGAGAGGTGCCGGCGGACGCCGACGGACCCCATCTTTTCGTCTGGACATACGGTCTTGGACGCTACCAGACGCCGCAGTCCCCACTTGATGCGCACAGCCTCAATGAAGTGGTTGTCGTTAATGGCCCAGACTTCCCCGAGCTGTTATTTTTCTTCAGTGAAGACTTGCATGCCGAACACGTCGCTTGCGGCAGGTTTCCGCACTGATGAGCGGGCAGGGTGTCTAACAACCGTTGGAGGGGACCGTAATGCGTGGTCTGGTAGGCGCCTCGGGCGCTGGGAAATGGTGCGCCCTCGGCCGGCGCTTCTGGGCGGCCCCTCAACTTCACCGTTAGGCGGCAACCAAGAAGCCGCATCGCGAACTTCGGCGTGGCTGGTATCCTAAACGAGGTTGGTGACGTTCTCCGCTTGCTGGATGCGGATGGCTGGTATCTCGTGGCCACTCGCGGGAGCCACCGGCAATTCAAGCACGCCAGCAAGCCTGGACGCGTGACCGTTGCGGGCAAACCGAGCGATGATTTGGCACCCGGCACGCTGAACAGTATTCTGAAGCAGTCGGGCCTGAAGAGATAAGGTAAATGACTATGCGATACGCCATCGTCATTGAGAACGCTGGAACGAATTACTCTGCGTACGTTCCCGATCTGCCCGGCTGCGTGGCTACGGGCGGAACGGTTGAGGAAGCGGAGCATTCGATTCGCGAGGCCATTGAGCTTCATCTGGAAGGAATGCGCGAAGACGGCACTCCGATTCCACCGCCGTCGAGTCGGGTCGACTACGTTGAGGTTGCCGCCTAACAACCGTTGGAGGGGACCGTGACGCGTGGGCTGGCTGCCGCCTCGGGCGCCAGGAGATTATGCGCCCTCGGCGCCAGGGGCGGGGCTTCTGGGCTGCCCTCAACTTCACCATTAGGCGCCGTAGACGCGTCGTCAGTAAAGGAAACTCACAATGGATGAGAATTCACCCATTAGCGTTGGTAACTTGACCATCCGATATCTGGTGGACGGTACCCAGTCCGGTGGTATGGGACTTTTCGAGCTTGAGGTCCCACCTCGCTCGAATGTCCCGCCGCCGCACAGTCATACCCACAACGAAGAATGCGTCTATGTCCTTGAGGGAACGCTACGCTACTCTGTCGACGGCGTTACGAGAGATTTACGTCCAGGTGACTGGATGCGTACCCCCAAGGGTTCAGTGCACGGTTTCAGCAACCCTCACGATCAGAACACTCGTGCTCTAATTTTCCTCGCCCCCGACGTCGGCGCACAGTTTTTCCGCGATGTTGCTGGTGTCCTCAATGCTGTTGGGGTACCAGATAAGCGCGCTCTTATTTCCGTCATGAGTCGCTATGGCCTAGTGCCGGCTGCGCCCACCGGCGCCTAACAACCGTTGGAGGGGACCGTGATGCGTGGTCTGGTAGGTGCCTCGGGCGCTGGGACATGGTGCGCCTTCGGCGCCGTGGGCTGCGGCTTCTGGGCGGCCCCTCAACTTCACCGTTAGGCCGCTTGGGGGGTGCCAGGTGAAACGTAGTCTGCTGTTAGGCATCCTGGCAGCCGCGACGCTGTGTGCATGTCAGTCATCGCTGCCCAGACCGACGGCGCCGCCAGCTGTACCGCTTGGTACTTACTCGGGTGGTGACGGGACAAGTGCGACAAATGCGGTGATCATTGACGCTAGAAGCGATCTTTCTGCGACTCGCACTGAGTACGCGTGGCTGCGAGAGCATGTGCCTGGCGCAAAAGGGAGTCGGCAATCACTTGTCCACGACGCGAGCCACACATACGATCTCATAGAAGTGATTCTCCCGGACGGCACAAAACGTAGTTACTTCTTCGACATAACGCGGACCTACGGAAAGCTGTAGTGCACCGAAGCGACCCAACAACCGTTGGAGGGGACCTTGATGCTCGGTCTGGCAGGCGCATCGGGCGCTAAGAAGTGGTGCGCCCTCGACGCCCTCGGCTGGGCGGCCCCTCGACTTCACCGTTAGGCGCCGCGACATGCCACACGAGAGGCCCCACGAGGACTGGCTTAGCGCCGGGGAATACGACAGCGGCATGGCGGCCGCAGTCGTGTCCGCGCGTTTAACGGCGGAAGGCATCCCGAACCGGACGGTACCCTACGGTCCGCGCAACCCCGGATGCTCAGTTTGGGTGCCACCCGGATGGATTGATAAGGCGAAGGCGCTGTTGTCGCAGGACGCAGTGCCAGAGGACGAACTCACGAAACTCGCCCTCAGCTATCCTCCACCCGATGACGCGGGAGATCTAAAGTGAGGCCGTCGGTCGCGTCGTCTAACAGCCGCTGGAGGGGGCCGTGATGCGTGGTCAGTTTCGCTCCGCGGGTGCTGGAAGAGATAGTGCACCCGCGGCTCCAATCTGGCTCTGGCGTGCGGCCCCTCAACTTCCCCGTTAGATGCCAGTCGCTACAACCGCCATGGCACATGACTTCCCGATGATTCGCGCGGGAGGGCTGTTCATCCTCCTCATCGGCTGTGGCGTCGCGGCCGGGAGCATCATTCCGAGCCGCCGCCGGCTCCTTCTGGCCGCGGGCGCGGTCATTGCGTCAGTCGCTTTAATCGCTCTTGCATCACGCCTCTCCGCTCCCTTTGGTCAGCCCACGCGGCTGCAGATCCAGGCTCTTATCGCCGCGATTATTTTCGAGGCCGTGGCAATCCGATTCGCAGTAGCGAAATATCGAACGGCCGGTGAACGAGCGTTGCTTTTGGCGATTCTTTTTGCTGTCGGTCTGCATTTCGTTCCGATGGGGTTGGCTTTTGGTCCTATCTGTGCAGTCCTTGGGCTCGCATCGAGCACGAGCGCGGCAACAGGGCTTTGGTTCGCACGGTCAGTGCCGCTCAATGCGCTATGGGCAGCAGATGGCATAATGAAGGTGGCATTTGGAGCCGCAATGCTAGGAGTTGGCTGGTGAGCGAACTGGCATCTAACCATCGTTGGAGGGGACCGTGATGGGCAGTAGTGTCGCCGCGGGTGCGGGAAAAGATGATGCACCCGCGGCTCCAATCGGGCGTCCTCGCGCGGCCCCTCAACTTCACCGTTAGGAGTCGGCCGGGGCGCCGTCGAATGCACTTGATGCACCGCAGGTCAGTCCTGTGCAGGTTATAAGACTCCTCTTTGTTGCCGCGGCCAGCGCGGCTGCGTTGTACGCGACCTTTCTCGGCGGACTTTACTTCCGACAGGGTTCGTTCATCTATCCTGGAACACAAATTGCGGTGGACTTGAGGCCACCGCGAGTGGACGGCGCCGTGCCCTTCAGAATTGCAATCTCTCAAGCAAGTGTGGAGGCCATTTTTTTGCCCGCTCCTTTTGAGAGTGGACGGCAGCCTGTTGTGATCTTCGCACACGGAAATGGTGAAGTGATCGACTACTGGCTTTCGGCACTTCACGGTTTTCGGGAGCGCGGCATCGGCGTGCTGCTAGTGGAATACCCGGGCTACGGTCGCTCTACGGGGTCGCCCTCGGAGGCATCAATTCGAGCGGCAATGGAAGCGGCGTACGACCGCATCGCCGCCGATCCCCGCGTAGATCATGCACGCATTTTTGGGTTTGGCCAGTCACTTGGCGGTGGCGCTATCTGTCTTCTCGCTCGTGATCGACCGTTACGGGCGCTGATTTTGCAGTCGACTTTCACGTCCCTCGATAGCTTCACCTCACGATATTGGGCGCCTTCGTTCCTGCTCAGGGATCGTTTCGACAATCTCTCTTCGGTGAGGCGCTTTTTGGGGCCAGTGTTGGTGATTCACGGCCGAGAGGATTCTTTTATTCCATGGAGACAGGGGCAACAGCTCGCCTCCGCATCACCTCGCTCTACCTTTAGGCTCTATGAATGTGGGCATGTATGTTGGGACCCGGTGCATCTGCCGTTTTGGAAGGATGCGGTGCCGTTCCTTCTTGCAGCCGGCATCCTGCCCGGTGCATAGTCGGCGCGCTGATGTTTATGGCAAAGGCCGTAGGTCTGGGCCCTGACAATCGTTCGAGGCGACCGCGACGTGTGGTCTGCGTGGCGCCTCGGGAGTTGATTTGAGCTAGTCATCCGTGGATGATCCAGGACAGGATTGGGAACGCTTCATGGCCTTTCCGCGCCTGGCCGTGATGAGATAGTTCCAGCGCTCACAGGGCGCGGTTGTACCGCGCCGGGATACACAACATGAAACACTTCGCCAGCCTCGGCGTCCTCGCCGTTCTTCTAGGCACGTCGATCCAATCCTTGAGCGCGGACACGCCCGAGGCCGCAGCAGAAGCCGCGTCGCGCGCATGGCTTGCTCTGCTGGATGCCGGAAACTATCCGCAGAGCTGGACCACCGCGGCGAAGCACTTCAGAGACTCAATACCCGAGTCGCAATGGGCTTCGCGGATCTCAGCGGTCCGGGGCCCCCTCGGGGCAGTGAAGTCACGCAGTGTCACCTCGGCCAAATTTACGACTTCCCTGCCCGGGGCTCCTGACGGTGAGTACGTGGTGATCCGATTCGCTACGAGTTTTGAGCACAAGGCGGAAGCGACGGAGACGGTAACACCGATGAAAGACCCGGACGGCCGCTGGCGCGTGAGCGGCTACTTCATCAGGTGAGAACGCCTGACAATCGTTCGAGGAGGCCGTGAAGCGCGGTCTGTTTCGCGCCGCGGGCCCGCCAAGGCAACATGCACCCTCGGCGCTCGAGGGGCACGTCGAGCTTCAACTCAGCGTTGGGAGACAGCACGGGCTCTACGAGTAGCGCTGACGAGTGAGCCTTGGACGCGGTTATCGGCTTTTGTGCACTTCTGATTCTCCTCAATCGGGCCGGCCTGTTTCCTGGTCCACGCAAGCGTACGACACCGGTCGAAACCGCGCTTCTTATGCGGGCTCCCATTTATTTGGGACCTGGGCGCCAGCGGCGCGATACTTTTGCACCCACGCGCGGCTGTGCCTCGACTCTTCTGGCTGCCGCTTCTTTGGATTCGAGTATTGGCTTCGTTCTTGTTGTCGGTGCCTGGCAGAAGCTTTCGCGCGGGTTCGAAAATGTCCGAAAAGGGTAGTCTCATCGAAAGCATCGTCTCCTGACAATCGGTAGAGAGACCAGCCGGGGCCTGATGCGACGCGCTCCCTGCCAGCTGTTGGATGGAATAGCGCTAGTCGGTAGTATCGGCGCGAGCCTCGCAGGCACCATTGGCTCGCGGCTCCAGTGGGGCCGCTCTTGGTGCGGCGCGCAACTTCGGCGTCTGCCATCACAGGCAGTCCAAAAGAACTCATACTCACGGTTGGAAGGTACGGTCATGATCGGTGTATTTGTCATTTTTTACTACGGAGACAAATTCGACGAGGAGGGCGTGCGAAAGATCGCGGAGACGGCCCGCACGAGGTTTGAGGGAATGGCTGGACTACGGTCTAAGGCCTTCACCTTGAACCCCGGAAAACGGGAGGCCACGAACTTCTACGTGTGGGACTCGGAGGAAGCGGCCAGGGCTTTTTTTACGGAAGCGCTTTTGGAGCGTGTAACGACTCTGTATGGCGTTCGCCCTATTATCGAGTTTGTGCAGATTGCCGAGCTAGTGGAAAACCCTCGTACATGACACGTGGGCAGCACATCACGTGGGCGTGGGCCGTCGTCCGTCTTCCAGCTTGCGTCGCGCCGAAGGCGTCCTAGATATGGGCAACGCTTGCATGGGCGACCGAACGCTGAGCCTTTTCGGCGCGCACGATGCGTCGGATCTGTTCAAGGCTTCTCCGCCCTCGGCTTAACGACAATCGGGGGACCAGCGGACTCTGTCCGCTCACTCTGCGCATTTCTGTCATGGAGCGACCAGGCACCGTTACCGCGAAGGCGAGTCACCCTTTTCATGGGAGTGAAACGTGAAAGTATCCTGGGTATTCGATGTCATTTCCCCATTCTCTTACCTGAGTCTGAAGCAGCTTCCCTTGCTGCCAGGAGGCGTCAGCGTCGAGTTCGTCCCGGTACTCTTTGCCGGACTCCTGGACCACTACGGACAGATCGGCAACGCCGAGATTGCCTCGAAGCGCCGCTTTACATACCGCTTCGCGCTCTGGAGAAGTCGCAAGATGGGCATTCCGATGCAACTGCCGCCAGCGCACCCCTTCAATCCTCTGGCGGCGCTGCGGTTGATCATCGCGGCCGGCAGCGACCGCCGCGCCGTGGAGATGGTCTCCGATGCCGTCTTCATGCATGGACGCGATGTCTCCAACGCCACCGTCATTGCTGATCTGGCTCGAAAGTTAGGCATCTCGGATGGCGAGGCGGCCCTGAACGACTCTGCGGTCAAGCAGAAGCTGCGCCAGAACACCGACTGGGCGGTGGCACAGGGCGTGTTTGGCGTGCCGACCTTTGTGATTGATCAGGAAATCTTCTGGGGTCACGACGCTTTTGACATGGTACTCGATTACCTGGCTGACCCAGGACAATTCGCGGATCGTGAAATGAAGAGGATCGAGACGCTACCGGTTGGCATCATGCGGTCGCGGAGGGCTCAGCCTCCCCCGCAGTCTTAGCAGTAATGGTCCGCATGCACATGATCGCTGGCATTCCTTCCTCGATCGAACAATTTCTGCGACGCCGACTTGTGGGACCTCGGGTCGACGCGGCCCGGTCCGCAAGACGCCGTCGTCGGGTTCGCACCGAATTCCTCCTCCCGTCCCTGTCTCGGCTGGGTAGATTAGCCCTGTGTCTTTCGACTCTGGTCGCCTTTCGGGCCCCCGCTGACGAGCCGGCTGGCCTTTCGGACGCAATACGCTCGTACACGAGGGAATCCGCGCTTCCCAGATTTCAATATGCCCTGGTTGACCTCAACGAGGACGGCCTGCTCGACGCTGTTGTGCTGCTGACAGATCGCTCCTGGTGCGGCGCGGGTGGCTGCACGATGTTGATTTTCAAGGGAAGCACCCACGGCTTTGTCCTGGTTTCGCGAGCCGCTATTTCCAATGCGCCGATCAGGGTGTCAGCGGACGTACGCCACGGTTGGCATACCCTTCTCGTCTCGGTCCAAGGAGGCGGAATCACTCCTGGTTCGGTTCTCATGCGCTTCGATGGGGCTCACTTTCCGTTCAATCCATCGACGCAACCTCGAGCGACTCAGACGGAGGTCGACTCGGCGACGCTGCTATCGCTTATAAGGTCAGCAGGCAAATAAGATGCGCAGAGTGGCTCTGGTTTTTATTGGGATATGGACGCGCGGGACAAGTCCTACCTCTTTGTCCAGGCCATCGCTCCGCCGTGGCTCTGGCGAATTCTGATCACGGAGAGAGATGATGCGCTTCAGGATGCTGTGATGTGCTGCGATTGCCTCTTCCAATGTTTCGAGCGCTGGTGTATCAATGACCATCAATGCGGCAGTCCATCCTCGTCACACGCCACAGTCTGGTCGGGGCCGCAGCGGCCCTCCGCGGGCTGACGGTGGCCGCCGTCTCCGGTCCAAAGCCGAGGCCTTGCTGCCAGCTTAGTTCAGCAATGCCTGTTTGAATGGCACCTCGGAGTCTTGTGAGGCGACGATCTGCCAGAGCCCTTGTCGGAACATCCACACGTCGGTCCAGATCAAATGCTTCTTGCCGGATCCATCCTTGGGCTCCCACCATTCTTCGCCTTGCACAATGGCAGTGGTCCCATTCATGAAGCGTGGCTTTGCGTAATACAGGCCAGCAGCCTTGCCCGGCGGCTCTGAGGGTTCAAGGAGCGAGGCCTTGGTAGACAGAGTGCCGCGGGAACTGAAGCCGCGGTAATCATCGGCAATACAACGCCGGATCGCTTCGGCGTCGTTACGAACAGCGCCCATCGCCCACTCGGTTTCACATCGCTCGATGTAGGCCGTCAACACAGCTTGAGATGCCGCGTCGGTCGCCGGCGTCGTGGGCATCGCAACCGCGGCAGCAGCGATCATGAGGAGGATCATCGTTCACTCCGTTTCGTTACCCCGGCGTAGATTCGCCGATAGGTGGCGCGTGTTCAAGGGTCGCGGAATGGCAAGCGCTGTGGTCACAACGCACCAGCCCAGCCAAGGCATCAAGGTGCCTTGGCCAGTCTTCGCCAGATGGTTACGGATGTTGCTTAGAGTCGCGGTCGGTGTCGTTGCAGGCTTTGGCGTTGCGTACACGGCGTAGGATTCGCCCGCTTGCCCATTCCGTAAGCGTTTCGTTTCCGACCGATATCGGATCGGCCGTGGGCCGCTTGGTGCACGAACCTTACATGCCATCCGGAAGAAGAAATGTCCGCCGCGCCGCGGCACTCGCCAACCTCTCCGGACGATACAGGCGTGCAAGCGCCGATTTGTCGACGAGGTCGCCGTTGGCGTGCGCGAATGCCTCGAAATCGCTGATCGGTGTCCGCTCCATACGCTCGGCGATGAGCGACAGGAAGGCGATCGTGATCGTCTGATGAAAAGCCTGCGGCTTGGCGGCGCGTCCCAGCATCGAGCGCAAGGCGCGCGAGTAGCGAAAGGCGGCTTCGGCGAAGTCGTGTCGTCGCAGCATCTCGAATGCCATGCGCAGGTGCTCCCGATGGGGAAACCGCAGCGGATCGAGCTCGCCGTGCACGAATCGCTCCAGGTCCGGACATTCCTCGATCATCGCGCCGCCTCGCGCAGCTGGTGCGAGTCCTGTGCGGTCAGGTCCAGCCCATAGACGTCCTTCAGTGCCCGGATCTTTTTCTGCGTGGCGGCGGAGAAGGGCGCCTTGCCCTCGAAAGCGTGCAGCACGATGCCTTCGATCAGGTCGCCGAGGGACATGTTCAGATCCGTCGCGAGCGCCTTGAGCACCTTCAGCAGGCGTGTCTCGAGACGGACCCCAGTCTGAGTGCGCGTGATTTCCTTCATGACAGCTATGGTACCACAGTACCTTGGTAACATACAGAACACGCAGACGCCATGCGCCAGACTCTGGCCGCAGGGGTAGCACAACCCGCCGGGGCCTGAGGATGCTGGCGCCGCGGGCGGTCTGCACGCGAAGACGGCTGTCAGGCAAGGCGCTGTCGCGTGAGGGGCGGGTCCGTGCGAGGTAGTCGCTCCGCGCCAGGTGTGGCCAGGTGGCTGCCCAGGCAAGGTGGCTGTCGCCCAAGGGTGGTTGTCGCCCAAGGGTGGCCGTCCGCGTGGGCGACTGGGTGACGGGCGGCTGCGGCGGGCGTCTGGCCGCGGAGCCGGCTGCACGCGCGTGGCGGCCGTCCGCGGAGGCGTCTGCCCGGAGTCGACTGGGCGCAAGCCGCCGCCGCGCGAGGGCTGGTCGGTGCGAGGTGGTCGCCCGCGTGAGCGCCTGCCTGCGCGAGGTGTCTGCCTGCGCGAGGTGTCTGCCTGTGCGAGGTGTCTGCCTGTGCGAGGTGGCTGCCTGTGCGAGGTGGCTGCCTGCGCAAGGTGGCTGCCTGCGCGAGGTGGCTGCCTGCGCGAGGTGGCTGCCCACGCAAGGCGTCTGCCCGCGAGAGTTGGCCTTCCGCGCAAGCCGGCTGTCCCCGCGAGGTGGGCTGGCCTCGCGAGAGGCTGCCTGCAGGCAGCCTCTCTGGGCAACGCGGGCTTACTTGCCCGAATTCGCGGGCGCGGCCAGCGCTCCTTTCAGGGTGACGGCACCGCTCACGCTCTTCGGATCGACAGTGATTTCCGTGAGCTTCGCCGCGACCTCCGCCGGGACCTCATTCTGTGCCCGGCCGCCGAGGTAGCGGGCATAGAACTTCTCCATCGCGGTGACCATTGCAAGGTTGTTGATGGGACGCGCAAAGCCGTGACCCTCGTCCGGGGCGACCAGATATTCAACAGGTTTTCCATTGTCGCGCACGGCTGCCACGATCTGATTACTCTCGCGGATGTTGACGCGCGGGTCGTTCTTGCCCTGTACGACCATCAAGGGCGTGACGATCGACTTCGCGCGAGTCAGGGGCGACTCGGCGACCAGGAGAGCTTTGCCCTGCGGGGTGGTGGGATCGGCCATGCGGGTGTACATCTGCTTGCGCCCAGCCTCCCAGTACGGTGGGATGGCATCCAGCAGCGTAATCAGGTTGGAAGGCGCAACGATGGCAACCGCAGCTGCATACACATCGGGAGTGAATGCCACGCCCGCCAGTGTGGCGTAGCCGCCGTAGGAACCACCACCGATGCCTACACGCTTGGCGTCGACGATGCCCGCGCGGACCAGCGCCTTGGCTCCCCACGTCAGGTCATCCTGCATCTTGCGCCCCCACTCGCCGTTGCCCGCGTTGAGGAATTTCTTGCCGTAGCCTGTCGAGCCGCGGAAGTTGGGCTGCAGCACCGCATAGCCGCGATTGGCCAGAAACTGCGCGAACGTGTCGTAGCCATACGTATCGCGAAACCAGGGACCGCCGTGCGGCCACACGACCAAGGGAAGGTCCTTGGGGGGCAAGCCGCGGGGAAGCGTCAGGTATGCCTGGATCGCGAGTCCGTCGGAGGACTTGAACTCGTAAGGCCTGCGCTCAGAGAGCGACTCGCGCGGCAGCTCCTCGCGTATGCGGTACTGCAAGCTGACGGTATTCGCCTTCCGGTTCCACAGGTAGGTCGAGCCTGGATCCGTGTCGCTATAGGCGGTGAGCACCCATAGGTTTTCATCGCGCGAGTGCGAACCCAGGGTGATCTGCCGGCCTCCGAGCTGGGAAGCCAGCCAGTGGTACTCCTTCTCGAAGCCCTTGTCCTTGAAATATCGGCGCGGAACGCTGTCCTCATACAGCGTAAAGAGGAGGCGATGATCGACCTCGGAGGTCACCACGCCGCTCAAATCCACGCGGTTCTCGGGGTCGCTTTCGACTTTGGTCGTGGCGCCGGTCTGAGGGTCCATGCTGTCCAGCTCGGCCAGGTCAAGTGCCCCCTTGTTGGTGATCAGCCGGACTTTCTTGTTCGAGGCATCGAAGCTCTCCACGCCGCAGGACTCCAGCACCGTGCAGCTGTAGATCTGTTTGAAGCCGTCCGCGTCCACGCGCAGGATCTCGGTGTCGCCCGCGCTGTTGGTACGCTCGGCGAGGCGCAAATTGCCGTCGTTATCGAAATCCCATCCCGCGATCTGCTCGGTGTTCTTGCGCAGCAGCGTTCGCTGGCCGGTCGAGATGTGCAGCTCGTACAGGTCGTGCCAGTGCGCATCGCGGTCGTTCAAGCCGATGTACAGGATGTCCGGTTTCGACTTCGGCGCCGCGTAGAGCTGGGTGCGCACTCCCTTCAGATTGGTCAGGGCGCGTGTCGGCGGTACGCCGGTCTTCGGATCGGCAGGCTGTGTCGGGTCGATGGCATAGACATTGAAGTTCTCATCGCCGCCGACGTCCTGCGCGTATACGAGGTACTTCGAGTCGCGGCTCCAGAAGTAGGCCCGTACCGGGCGGGCCGTCTCGGCGCTGACCGGCCGCGCGGCGCTGAACGGCTCATCCGCCTTCTTGACCCAGATATTGCGCGTTCCCTTGTACGGCTTCAGGAACGACAGGCTCTTCCCGTCGGGGGAAATCTGTGCGCCCCCGATCGTGATCTCGCCGAAGAAGAGATTGCGGTCGATGATGGGCGGCTGGTCCGCCCGAACGATGCAGGGTGAGCCCAGGATCGCGAGCGCCAAAGCGGTTGCAGCTAGGTTCTTCATGACAGCCTCGCAGGCGGGTGAGCGGCAAATCGGTGCCGTGCATTGTGCCAGCGAAGGGCTGGGATTGCCCATTTAGGGGACGAAGTGCGCCGACTGCCACATAGGCGGGACAGCGTCGCGATTGCCCGCGTTGGGACAAAAAGGACAACGATCGTCCCCATGAGAACGAACGTACAGCGGCACTCGGCGCCGCAGGCGCGGTGTCCCACTGCGGCCGCAGCCGCATGTTAAGATCCGCGCCGCCGGGCGCAATCATGCCTACGGAGCCTCCAATGCGCGCAACACTTTCCCTGCTCACCTTTTGCTGTCTCCTCTCAAGTGGCCTGAGTGCGGCGCCCACGCCGGATCCGGCGCTTGCTCATGCGGTCGCGGATTCCGCCCGCAGCGAGAAGTTCGTCAGCCGCGACAAGTACCGGCATCCGGCCGAGGAGCTGACGTTCTTCGGGTTGAAGCCGAACATGACCGTCGTCGAGGTCTGGCCGGGCAGCGGGTACTGGACGGAGATCCTGGGGCCTTACCTGAAGACCTCGGGCCATTATTACGCGGCGGTGACGGTGCCCAAGGAGAGCCAGGAAGAGGATCGCACGACAGCCGCGTGGGAAAAGCGCGTGAACGGCGACAAGGCGCATTTCGGGACCGTCACCCTCACGCGGCTTGGTAAGGGCCACTACGACGTAGCGCCCGCGGGCTCGGCCGATCTCATCGTGACCTTCCGCAACTTCCACAACTGGCTGGAGGGTGGTTATGCCGATGAGGCGCTACAGGGCTTCTACACCGCGCTCAAGCCGGGCGGCATTCTCGGAATCGAGGACCACCGCGGACGCAACGATCAGCCGCAGGACCCGCAAGCCAAGTCCGGCTACGTGCGGCAGGACTACGTGATCGAGCATGCCCGCAAGGCTGGCTTCGAGCTCGTCGAGTCCTCGGAAATGCTCGCCAATCCGAAGGACACGAAGAACTGGCCAGAAGGCGTTTGGACGCTGCCGCCCACGCTGGCACTCGGTGACAAGGACCGCGAGAAGTACACGGCGATCGGTGAGGCCGACAACTTCGTCCTGAAATTCCGCAAGCCCGCGCACTAGAGCGCGGCGCGAGTCGGCGGCCAGCCCTCTACATGGCGGCGCGGCGCCACGCGGACGCCGCCCGGCAAACATGGCGCGGTGAGTGCGCGGTGTGGCCGGGCATCCAAAGGCGCGGCGGGAATCGGGGGGCCGCCCGACATTCGCAAGGCGCGGCGAGGCCTTGGGCGCCGCCCGACATTCGCAAGGCGCGGCGAGGGCTTGGGCGCCGCCCACGCAAACAGAAAGCGGGGCGCAGGTCATACCCCGTCCCTCGTACTCGGCACCTGTCCGTGTCACGGTGGCTTCGGCATGTCACCGTGGCCATGCTCTTGTCGCAAAGGGGACGCGACGTTTCATGCGCCATCACAACAGGCACGCGACGTATCAGAGTGGCCGCGCGGCATATGATCGTGGCCACCCGCCGAACGAAACAGGCGCCCGACGATTCACAGTGCCGACACGCTTGTCGCACGCGCAATACGCACCGCCCTCGGCAGGCCCCCATCTCAACAGGCATGCAACGTATTTCATTGGCCGTGCCGCCCGTCGCGGCGTAGCTCGACCGCCATGCGCCCTATCGCAGCGCGCACGCGCTTCGGCGCTGATCACACGCCTCGGCCGTGATCAGCTCAACCGGATCCTGTCGGCCGCCGAGATCACGTTGTAGAAGGCCTCGATCAGTGGCAACGCGAGCCCGTGGGCTGCGGCTGTCCTGAGGGCGTAGCCCAACGTCTCATGCAGCTCGAGCGGACGGCCCGCCTCGAGATCCTGCAGGGACGACATCCTGTGGTCCGGCGCGTGCCCGGCGAATCTCTTGCCGGCCTCGATGACAGTGGTCACGGCGCTCCGCTCTGATCCCTCACACAACGTGGCCACGGGCAGGATGGCCTGATCGGAGAGCGCGATGCCCAGCCGCTTGGCCAGGGCACCCGTCTCCCGAACCAGGCGCACCAGCACGAGCGCGGCACCCGGATCGCTCAAAAAGCGCCAGGTCACCGTGCGCGTCGTGATCGACAGGGCAAAGAGGCCCACCCAGGCGGCAAACTTGGACCATTCCAGGCTGCGGATGTTGGTGACCGCCGATGCACGGACTCCCGAGTCGTCGAGCATCTTTGCGATGTGCTGAGTCCGCTCGCTCGTTTCCCCCGACAATTCACCGAGCAGTACATTGACGTTGCGCGTGAACGTGACCTCGCCGTCGGCTTGCAGCTCGCCGCTGGTGTCCGCGAGGCAACCGAGCACGCGCGGCGCACCGAAGGCTGCGGCGAGCAACTCGTTCTTCTGTGGCCCGTTCTGGATCGAAAAGGTCACGTCCGTTTGCACGTGCCGCAGCCGGGCCAGGGCTTCCTCGGTGCCAGGAGTCTTCATCGCCACGATCAGCGCCTTCGCGGCACGCAGCTCCGTCGGATCCTGCGCCACCGGCACGGGAATGCTGAAGTTGCTGAGTCCGGTCAGGTGCAAGCCCTGGGACTGGACCTGCTCCGCCCTGCGGCCGCGCGCGAGCATGAGCACGGAATGTCCGGCGCGAGCCAGATGCGCGCCGAGGATCGAGCCGATGGCTCCGGCACCCACCACCGCGAACTCACACTCCACCGCATGCGTGCGCAAGCTCACCCCCCCGAACCCGTCGGCGACGCCCCCGGGCGCACAGATCGCCAGCGGTGCACCCACAATACGCCGATCGCAATAGCCAGCGCCCCACCGAATGCCGCCGCAATGCCGGTGATCGAGGCGCCGCCCCGCACGGCCGCCGCATACAGGCCGATCATCAACAGCATCGCGGCGTTCTCCGCCAGGTTCTGCACGGCGATCGCATGTCCTGCGCCGACGCTCTCGCGGCCGCGCTCCTGCAGCAGAGCGTTGAGGGGCACGACGAAGAACCCGCCGCAAGCGCCCACGAGCGCCATCACCGCAAATGCCGCAGCAACACTGGTCGTGCCTGAGAGGACGCAGACGCAGATCCCGATCAGCACTCCGGCCGGCAGGGCCCGGTCCGCCCGCTCCAGAGTCACGAACTTTGCCGCGCATCCGGCTCCAATCACGATGCCGACGGCCACCGCGGCGTTGAGGTAGGCCGGCATCCTGTTGCTGGTGATCGCCAGCGCGACCGGAACCCAGGCGACCAGCAGGAAGCGCAGCGTGGCGCCCGCCCCCCAGAACAGACTCGTCCCGATCATCGAAAAGCGCGTATCGCGGGTTCTGCTGAGAACCCCGATGGCATGCACGAAATCGCGCAGGATCCCCGAGAGCGAGCCCTCACCCAGCGGATGGGCTGGCGCCAGGCGGGGAATGACCAGGTTGGCCAGCGCCGCCGCTCCGTAGCACGCCGTGACGATGGCGAGCGCCCCCGAGACGTTCCAGTCAGCCAGCGTGCCGCCTGCGATGGCGCCCACCAGGATTGCGGCGATCGTCGATGACTCGATCAGGCCGTTTGCCTGCACGAGATGCTCGGAACTCGTGAGCTCGGACAGGATGCCGTACTTGGCCGGTGAGTACGCCGCGGCGCCGATTCCGACGAGGCCGTATGCCAGGAAAGGATTCAGTCCCACGCACATGCCGAGCGCGCCGGCCAGCTTCAACCCATTGGAGATGAGCATGACGCGGCCCTTGGGCACGGCATCGGCGAACGGGCCGGCAAACGGCGCCAGGATGATGTAGGCGCCGACGAAGAACTCCTGCAGCAGCGGCTCCGACCAGTCTGGAAAGTGCTGCAATTTCAGCAAAGCCAGCGCGCCGAAAAGCAGCGCGTTGTCGGCCATCGCAGAGAGAAACTGGGCGCACAGGACTGCGACCATTCCGCGAGTCCACAGCGGTGCGTTCACGGCGACCTCCGACCTCGGGGTGCCCTGTGAGAGGTTCCTGGCGGCAGACTGGGTTCTCATGAGGTCTGTCCTTCAGGCTGCGCTCGTCGCGGGGGGCACGCTGGCCTCCGCCATCTGTTTCAGGCGCACGTAGTCGGTCTTGCCGGAGCCGAGCAGCGGAATGGCGTCGACAAGTCGTATCGTGCGGGGAACTGCCAGCTCCGGAGCCCCGCTGGCGCGGGCCGCGGCGCTGAGCTGCTCGCGCGCCAGCGCGGGCGCCGTCGTAAACAACACGAGCGCCTCGCCCTTGGCTGGATCGACTCGCGTCGAGGCGGCGTGCGCGAAGCCGGGCGCGGCCGCGGAGGCGACCCTCTCGACCACTTCCAGCGAGATCATCTCGCCAGCGATCTTCGCGAATCGCTTCACACGTCCGCGAATGTGTACGAACTGCTCCTGGTCCACGTGAACGATGTCGCCGGTGCAATACCAACCATCGCGGATGGATTTCGGAGGCTGAATGACCCCCGGGCTCTCCGCCAGAAGGTAACCCTTCATCAGATTGGGCCCTCTCACGTGCAGCACGCCGCCCGCATCGATTCCAGGCACCGGCTCCAGCTCATACTCCATGGCTGGCACGATTTGCCCGACGCTGCCGATGCGGCACGCCATCGGCACGTTCACGGCGATCACCGGGGCACACTCGGTGACGCCATACCCCTCGAGGACCCGGATGCCGAACTTCTCGATCCACAGCCGACGGACATCCTCGGAGAGCTTCTCGGCTCCCGCCACGACGTAGCGCAGGCGGCCGAAGTCGTAGGGATGCGCGAATTTGCCGTAGTTGGCTAGAAAGGTGGAGGTCCCGAACAGCACGGTGCAATTGCGGTCGTACACGAGCTCCGGAATGATCCGGTAGTGCAGCGGGCTCGGGTAGAGGAACGCCTTGCACCCCGAAACGAGGGGCATGATGACGCCGCAGGTCAGCCCGAAGGAGTGAAACACGGGCAGCGCGATCATGAACTTGTCCAGCGGCGAGAAATCCGCCACTGCGCGGATCTGGGCGACGTTGGAGAGCAACGAGGCATGCGAATGCACCACGCCCTTGGGCTGGCCCTCGGATCCGGAAGTGAACAGTACGATGGCCGGATCGTCGGGCCCCTGGGCGGCCTCGGCCAGGCGAGGAAAGATCCGGTGCCAGAGAATCCACAGCTTGTCGAGCAGTCCGACGCGGGCACGCAGGTCCTCGAGGTAGTGCACGCGTACCCCGGGAAGTTGCTCGAGCAGCGAAGTGAGGCGCGCCTTCTCCAGAAACGTGCGCGAGGTGACGATGTTGCCGATCCGGGCGACGGCGCAAGCCGCCCGCACACCTGCGGGCCCGGCGGTGTAGTTGAGAAGCGCGGGGACGCGCCCGGTTGCCGACAGGCCCAGGATCAGCCCGAGCGTCGGAGCGGCGTTGGGAGTGAGGACACCCACCATCTCGCCCTGCCGGGTCTGCGAGCTCATCAGGCGCGCGAGACCCAGCGACATTCGCAGCAGGGATCCGTAAGACTCCTCCTTCATCCGCACGTCCTCGACCAGACGGTAGCCTGCGCCGAAGGTCGCCTTGGCATCGAGGAAAGCCTGGAACAGGGTGCGCTCGGGGCGCGTCGCCACGAGCATGTCCAGAAGTATCTGGCGCATCAGCTCGCCGGCGCGCCGGCGCCGCTCCTTGGCAGAGGGTAGCTGCGGCATGGGAATCGAGCGCCGCGGCTGGATGACGATCCGGATCCTGGGAAACAGCTTGAGAGGATAGATGCCGGCCAGCCGACCGAAATAGCTCTGGCCGGCCCCGGCGATCCGCACGGGGACGACGGTCGCGCCGCTCCGGGCCGCCACGAAGGCGGCGCCGTCGTAGACCTTCATCAGGGAGCCCGTAACGGTCAACCTGCCCTCGGGAAAGATCACCACGGGTTGGCCGGATTCCACGAGCCGACAGATCTGCTTCATGGCCAGCGGGCTCGCCGAGTCCACGGCAAGGTGTGGCACGACCCGAAGCAGCTGACGCATGAGCCACTTTGCGGTCACCTGCGCATGCACGACGAAGACGGCCTCGACCGGGAGAAAGGCGGCGAGCAGCAGGCCGTCGAGAAATGACTCGTGGTTGGCCACGATCAGAGTGCGTTCGTTCGCGAACGCCCCCGCGTCGCCGCTCATCCGCACGCGGAACAGGGGCCGCAGGATCGCTCTGAGAATCGCCCTGAACAGACCGGAGGACATGAGTTTCCTTGTCATGGGGCTTCGCTCCCAGGCAATGCGCCCGCTGTGCTTTATGTTAGGCACGTGTTCGACCCCGCCGTGTGTTTCTGGAGCCACTCTCGCCCAGGGTGGCACGGAATGCCACCAAATCCGGCGAGGAGGCTGAAAATGATGCCTCGGGTATCGCAGCATGGTACTTTGCACGTGAGCGACCCGCATCCGGGCCGGTGTCTGGTCGCCGAGACTTGACGGGTGGCGTCGGCAAAGGGGGGCTCATGGGCGAGCGCTTGCAGATAGTGCTGGAGCTGAAACGTGCCCTGCGCGAGCGGGGACATACCTATGCCGCGGTGGCCGCGAAGCTCGAATTGAGCGAAGCGAGTGTCAAGCGCCTGTTCTCCACGGGTGATTTCTCGCTGCAGCGGGTCGATCAGATCTGCGAGCTGCTCGGGCTGGGTCTCGGTGCTCTGCTGGAGCGCGCGCACGACCGCGATGCACCCACCAATCAACTCTCGCTCGCCCAGGAGAGTGAGATCGTCGCCGACGCGCGCCTGTTCTTCGTGACCTGGCTCGTGTTGAATCGCACGCCCTTCGAGGAGATCGTGCGCGACACCCGTTTCAGCGAAAGTGAGCTGCTGCGCCAGCTGATCAGGCTCGATCGGCTCAAGGTGATCGAGCTGCAGCCGGGTAATCGCGTGCGGCTGCTGGTCAGCCGCCACTTCAGCTGGCGCGCGGGCGGGCCGGTCCAGAAGTACGTTCACGAGAAGGTACTCCGGGAATTCTTTGCCAGCCACTTCACTGGCGCGCAGGAGGAGTTCTTCTTCCATGGCGCGCCGATCTCGGAGGACGCGCTTAACCAGCTCAAGCGGGCGCTGCGAAACGCGTCGCGCGAGTGCCTGGAGATCATCGAGCGGGACCGCAGCTCCACGGGAGAGCGCCGGGGTGCCGCCTTCGTGCTGGCGATGCGTCCCTGGAAATACAGCGGTTTCTCGCAATTCGACCGCAGCTGAGCAGAAGAAGAATCAGCACGACGGGCCAGCCGAGCGCGCCACCGCCACCCACAGCGGCTCCCGAGCCGTCCCGGCTGATCACCTGCACGTGGGCTCGACCGGCCCGGACGTCACTCTCGAACCGGGTGAGGGCCGTATCGAAGTGCTCGATCATCTGATCAGTGGCGGTGCTGAAGCCCTCGGCGGCCGCCTCACGCGTGAGCCTGCTCTGATCGATGAGGGTCGTGTTGCCATGGCGGGTGTCCGTGCCTCCTGCCCGGAGTACCAAAGAACGCGTTGCGGGATCGACGACTGCGAGATCCACGAGCGTGGAGACATCGTGGCGCGAGCCCTTGAGCACATACGCTCCCACGATCGTCAGATAGCCCACGGACCAGTCGTTGTCATCCCTATGGATAATCTGATCGTAGGAAACCAGCGCGATCAGGTCGACGCCGTAAAGCCGCTGGACACCCTGCAGACCCTCGTAGCCCCGATGCCCTTCAAGGTAGTAGTCGGGAATCAGCACGATATCCGACACGAAGCCGCGGCTGAGGAAGCGCTGCCGGATTCGCTCGAGCAGCACAGCCTGCTGCGCTTCGTCCAGGGTTGACGGTGCGCCGCTCGGCGGCAGAAACGACAGGCCCACGCGCAGGGGGATGTGCAGCACGGGCATCGCATCCTGTGGCGGTGCCTCACCGTGCGGATACAGGAATTCCACCAGGCTGGAGGCGTTCCGCGTGTGCGACTGGCAGTTCGGCAGACAGCCCATTTCCGCACAACCCGACAGCGCCGCTGCAGCAACGAACAGAGTCATCAACCAGAACCATGACCGCGTGCTCATAAGACCCCCGCGTTGAGACGAGGGCGCAACTGTCAGCGAGCGCGCTCAGCGCTGCCACGGACATCGGCGGAGTAGCACGGCAATAGCCCTGGAGTAGCGCCGGCCGATACATCGGTGGCGCTGCCCACGATGGGCCGCGAAGGCGGTTCGCACGGTGGCTTGGAGAGGGTCCGCACAGTGGCTTGGAGAGGGTCCGCACTGTGGCTTGGAGAGGGTCCGCACTGTGGCTTGGACGCTCGCATGGTGACTTGGAGTCGAGCCACCGATGTTGGGTTGGAGCCGTCGCAACGCTTCTATCACATGCACGTTTGCCCGAGCGGCGCGTCGTTCAGCGCCCGATCAGCTTCTCTAAGCCATTCTCTCCCCGCGGGCGAACATCCGGGCACGCAAGACCGCCACACCGAGCGACTCCGCGTTGGAGCGCACCGCAGGCACGGCAGGTGTGGAAGTCCGAGTGACTGGCTCGCGCCGGCATGCGACTGGCTCCCGACGGGCGCGTTCAAGTCCGCGGATTCGGGTCGGCACATGCCGGTGCGGGTCCAATTCCGGGTGCGTGCTGCTTGCGTGCGGCGTCGCGCGATCAGCTCTTAGTCGAGGCGCATAAGCTCTGCGCGCGGCCTTGCCCCTGGAAGAGAACTCCGACGCAAGGGGCTGCGCCCGCGCGCAGATCTCATGCGCCAGGTTCAGCCCAAGGGGCTTCCCCCGCACGTAACCCGCACGCCCATGTCACCGGCTGAGTTAACGTCCCGCTCACGCCGAGGCATGAGACTGCCCGCGTGCGCAAAAGCCGGGCAGGCCGCCGGGGACTGCTGTAAGCTCCCGGCCGGCTCGTGATCTTTCGGCTTGTCTGCCTTGGCCCGGCGCCCTTCGCGGCACTGTTCCGGCCAAAGTCTGTCACCCTCGGAAAGCTTGGCGAACCATAGGAGGCAGGTGTTGCCTGCCGAACTTTCTTCTTCTCTGTGAGTATTTCAGCAGTGACCAAACTATACGTTGGAAATCTTCCTTTCTCGGCGACTGAAGATGGGGTGCGGGCGTTGTTCGCCGCCCATGGCACCGTCGAGAAGGTCTCTCTCATCACCGATCGTGATACCGGGCGGCCCCGCGGTTTCGGCTTCGTCGAGATGTCGAATGCGGACGCCTCGCGGGCCATGCAGGCCCTGAACGGAAAAGACTTCGAGGGCCGGCCATTGAAGGTCAACGAAGCTCAGGATCGTGATCGTTCCGGCGGCGGTAACCGCGGCGGCGCGCGCCGCTACTGAAGCGCGGGTTCGACCCGAACAGTTCCCGGCGCACCGAGTGCGCCGGGAGCCTCTTCTCCTCGAGCGCCTCCCCTTGCGGGGGCGTGCCGGCGGTCAGTGAGCTCTTTCCGGCCGGCGGTCAGTGAGCTCTTTCCGGCAACGCTACGGACAGCTCGAGTATGTCCTGGCCGTGTTCGCGCTCGACGTTGACCTGGACCGCACCGGGATCCACGTTGACGTACTTCCGAATGACCTCCAGCAGCTCGCGCCGTAACAGCGGCATGTAATCCGGACCGCTGCGGTCGCTGCGCTCCTGCGCGACAATGATCCGCAGGCGTTCCTTGGCGACGTTCGCGGAGGGAGGGGTACGGCGGAAGAGTGCGAGCAGTCCCACGTCAGCCTCCGAACACGCGAGCGAAGAATCCCTTCTTCGGCTCTTCGACGAACCGCAGCGGTACCACCTCTCCCAGCAGCCGGGCAACGGCGTCCTCGTAGGCGAGTGAGGCGTCGCTCTCGCCGTTGAGGATCACCGGAATGCCAGCATTGGAGGCGGACAGGACATCGGTGGATTCCGGCACGACACCGACTACGTCAAGCCCGAGTATCTCCTTCACGTCCGTGACGCTCATCATCTCTCCCGTGGCCACACGCTTCGGGCTGTATCGCGTCAGCAGCAAATGCTCCTGAACGCCGCCGTTACCCTGTTCCGCGCGCAGCGTCTTGCTGGCCAGCAGCCCCAGGATGCGGTCCGAGTCGCGCACCGAGGACACCTCGGGGTTGACCACGACGACCGCGCGATCGGCAAAGTACATCGCCAGATGCGCGCCCTTCTCGATGCCCGCAGGCGAGTCGCAGATGATGTATTCGAACCCGTCCGCCGTCAGCTCATCGAATACGCGCCGCACCCCTTCAGCCGAGAGCGCCTCCTTGTCGCGCGTCTGCGAGGCCGCGAGCACGAAGAGGGTATCGAGGCGCTTGTCCTTGATGAGCGCCTGCCGCAGATTGCATTCGCCGTTGATCACGTTCACGAAGTCGTAAACGACCCGCCGCTCGCAGCCCATGATGAGGTCGAGGTTGCGCAGGCCGATGTCGAAGTCGATCACGGCGACCCGCTTGCCGCGGCGCGCCAGGCCGCAGGCGATGCTGGCAGAGGTGGTCGTCTTGCCGACGCCGCCCTTGCCCGAGGTGACAACGATGATCTCGCTCAATGTTGGATCTCCTTGGAACGGATCGGCGCGCGCGGCGCGCCTGGATTGCCATACAGCCCCGCAACAGGGGCGGTCCCGGCGGTGAATGCTTCGCGACGCTGCCGTACGGCAACGGGCGGCGGGGGTACCTGCTGCTGCGAAGGCCGGTACCCGACGACGAGTGCTCTCGGATTCATCACGCGCCAGTTGGGGCCGTGCCGGCGCCGATTCGCGCCACGTGCAGTTCCTCGCCCGCAAGCCAGGCCTGCACCGGCCCACCGGCCAGCTCGGCTGGAATCGTCTCGAAAACGCGGAAAATGCCTGCGATGGAGACCAGCTCCGAGTGGAACTCCTGGCAGAAGACGCGCGCGGAGGTATCACCATGTACGCCGGCCATGACCCGCCCGCGCAGCGGACCGTAGATGTGCACACAACCGTCCGCCATCACCTCCGCGCCGGCGGCCACGGTCGTCGTGACGATGAGATCGCGGTTGCGGGCGTAGACGCGCTGCCCGGAGCGCACGGGTTGGACCTGAATTTGCGCCGGCAGGGAGGCGGGCTCGGGCGACGGCGCAGCCTGCACGACCGGCACCGGCCGATTCGGCACACGAATGTGCGTGAAGAGCGGCACGTCCAGCTCCCGCGCGAGGGCTTCCGTGGAGGCTGATCCCTGTGCAAGGCCGACCGACAGCAGACCGGCCCGGCGGATCACGTCCATGACCGCACGGATCTCACCGGCCTCGGGCGCTTGCGCGAGCGCCGAAAGGTCCAGGCACACAGCCGTGCGCTCGAAAAAATGGGGCGCGGTGGCCGTGCGTCCCGTGAGCTCATCCAGAATGGAGCCGGGATCCAGAGTGTGCAGCCGCAACTGCACGAGCCCGACCTGGCCGAAACGAATCTCGATGGCTTGCGTGCGCGCGGCGTCGGCTGGTGTGTTCATCCCGGGAATGCAGTCTAAGTTGCCTGCGTCCATGGGTCTATCCCGAAATGGTCTGCAATGCCTGTCCGAGCTTGCGGGCCCACTGCTCCTGAGCACGCGCCTCGCTCACGAGGTCCGCCCGCAACTCCAGCAGAACCGAGCGCAAACCGCGCGCCGCGCAATGTCTGCCCAGCGTGTGATAAACCCCATCGGTCGGCGCATACGGCTCGTTGTCCCCGACGTTCAGGCCGGACTCCGCCCGCAGCAGCTGCAGCAACGGCTGCGCCATTCTCCGGTCAGCATCGGACAGCACGCCGATGTGCCACGGCCGACGCTGCCCGCGATACACGGGCGTAAAGCTGTGAATGGAGACGATCTGCAAGCCGGGATGCCGTGCCGCGTGCGTCTCGATGGTCTGCGCGAGGCACTCATGGTATGGGTCGTAGATGTCATGCACGCGCCGCGCACGCTCCTCAGGGGTGATGCTCACGTTTCCGGGGATCGGAGTGTCCTCGCTGACCGTGACGATCGAGCCCGCGTGAGCAGGATCGCGATTCACGTCGAGTACGAGTCGGGAGATCGTTGCATGAACCAGCGGCGCGTCGATGAAGCGGGCCAGATGCTGCGCAACGGGGAGCGCGCCCGGATCCCAGGCGATGTGCCGCTCGAGATCCGGCGGGGCGAGGCCGAGGCGCTCCAGGCCCGGAGGCACCCAGTTGGATGCGTGATCGCAGACGAGGACCACGGGGCCGCGGCCCTGTGGATTCTCGAGCGCAACCGCTTCGCGCCCGAGCCAGGATGCTGGATTCGGCACGGCGCGGATTCTAGCAGGATGTTGCTGCGGGCCATGCCTCCGGCGGGCGGGCAAGGCACAGCCGTCTTGCACGGCTTTCGGCCGATGAACCTTTCCCGCAGCTCGCGAATTGATCCTCCAGCGCCGGATGCCCGGCCGGCCGGAGCTGCCTCATGATCCGTGTATACGCTCTCTCGCTGCTGCTCGGCGCCTCGGTGCTGCTGCCCGGCTGCCATGGAAGCGATCAAGGCAACGCTTCGGGAACCCCGAGTGCGCCGCAGCGCGGAACGCTGCTGGTGAAGCCGCCCACGAAACTGGCCTCCTATTCGACGGCCGATCTGCTGGCCATGCTCTCTGACAGCGATCTCGGCAAGGAGCTTCTGACCCTCGCCCTCACTCCCAAGTGTGCGATCGATGTCTATCAGCTCGAGTACGAGACCGTCGGCGGCAAGGGCGAGGCGGCCACTGCCTCGGGCGCCCTGATGGTTCCGACGGGTACCGACTCTTCGTGTCAGGGGCCGCTGCCGATCGTGGTCTACGCTCATGGAACCACGGCGGACAAGACTTTCAACATCGCCGCCCTGCAGAACTCGGGGGAGGGACTGCTGCTGGCGGCCGTCTTCGGAGCCCGAGGCTACATCGTCGTGGCGCCCAACTATGCCGGCTACGACAGCTCCGATCTCGACTACCACCCCTACCTGAACGCCGACCAGCAGTCCAAGGAGATGATCGATGTGGTCACGGCGGCGCGCAGCGCGTTGCCGGTGGCTTCCGCCCCCGCTGTGACCGACGATCACAAGCTGTTCGTGACCGGCTACTCGCAGGGCGGTTTCGTCGCGATGGCGGCACAGAGAGCGATGGAGGCGGCCGGAATGACCGTCACTGCCGCCGCTCCCATGTCGGGGCCGTATGCGCTGGCCGCCTTCGCGGACGCGATCTTCATGGGCCAGGTGAACCTCAGCGCGACCCTGAATGTGGCGCTCCTGACGTCGAGCTACCAACACTCCTACGGCAACCTCTACAAGCAGCCGACAGAGGTGTTCGGCCCCTCCTATGCGCCCGGCATCGAGACGCTGCTGCCCAGCACGACCTCCCTCAGCGAGTTGCGTTCCGAGAACAAGCTGCCAGGGAATGTACTGTTCAGCAACTCCCCACCGGCGCCCGAGTTTGCCTCCCTGACACCGGCGACGACACCGGCCGCGCTGGCGCCGGCTTTCGCCATGGGCTTCGGCGCCGATCCATTGATCATCAACGACTATCGCCTGAGCTATCTGCGGGACGAACAGGCCAACCCGGACGGCGGCTTTCCCACAGTCAGCACCGGAGTGCCCGCCGCATCTCCGGCCAACACGTGGCGCCAGGACCTGAAGACGAACGACCTGCGCAACTGGACACCGGTCGGGCCAGTGCTGCTGTGCGCCGGGGATCAGGACCCCACGGTGTTTTACCTGAGCACCAGTTTGATGCAGCGATACTGGATGATGCACGCTCCGGGAGCCAGCGTGACGGTGCTGGATGTTGACGCTCCGCTGTCGAGCGGGGATCCTTATGCCAACCTCAAGAAGGCCTTTACCGCCGCCAAGGCGCTGGTGGCTGCCAACGCCGTGCTTGGAGGCGCAAAGGACGGCGGCGCGCTGGCCGTCCTGCAGGCGTATCATGGCACGCTCGTGCCGCCGGTTTGTCTGAGTGCGGTAAAATCGTTCTTCGACGGATTTCAGAACTAGAGGGTGACATGGCAACGAAGCTTGACAAACAACTGAAGCGCGAGATCGACATCGACGGCAAGCCGTACATGGTCACACTCTCACCCGAGGGAGTGAAGTTGACCGAGAAGGGCAAGCGCAAGGGACAGGAGCTCACCTGGAAGGGACTCGTGAACGGCCAGTCCGCCACCGCGGTATCCCTCGCCGGCGCTCCCTCCGAGCCCGGAGCAGCCGGAAGCGACATGGGCTGAGCGCGTGCGCCCGCCAAGGCGCAATTGTCCCGTTTTCTCAGGCGTTTGACGCTGCGGGGAGGCAGCCGGTGAGCGGCGCCCGGGGCTTGATCGTTTTCATGCAGACAGTGGTCTCGATGCGCTGAACGCCGGGCATGCGGGCGATTTCACGGCGCAACAGTCCGTCGAGCTCGGCGATTCCCGCCACGAGAACGTGCATCAGATAGTCGGCCTGGCCAGCAGTGGTGAAGCACTGCAGGATGGCCGGATGGCGCTGCACCGCGCTCTCGAAATCATCGTGGCGCGCGGAGCTGATCGTGACGTGCACGAAGGCGTGCACGTGCAGGCCGAGCTGCGCCGCATCGATCTCCGCGCGGTAGCCCCTGATCACCCCTGAACGCTCCAGGTCGCGCACCCGCTGCCAGCAGGGTGTCTTGGACAGGCCCACCTGCTGTGCCAGATCGGCGAACGACTGCCGCGCTTCAGCCTCGAGGAGCGTCATGATCCGGTAGTCGATCTTGTCCACGGTCGTTCTCTCAGATGCCACCTTCACAGGTCAATGTTCTACACGTCCCGCCAGATGCAGTCCAGTAGCCCGGGCTGCGGATCGAGGCGCGCGGGCCGGGTCACCCCGCGCATTGCGACCGCGGCTGACAGACACACGGAAACCTGCTTTATTTGCCGCCGGAGGCAACAACCCTTACAGAACGCCTCCGGGGAGAGCTCATGGCCACACCTGCTCAATACGCCCAGAACCAACAGGCCTCCGGCGGCATCGATCGTGCGCATCGCAATGTCATATTTGCTTCCTCCCTCGGCACGGTTTTCGAGTGGTACGACTTCTACCTGTATGGATCGCTGTCGGCGGTCATCTCCAAGCAGTTCTTCTCCGGCGTCAACGAGACCAGCGGCTTCATTTTCGCGCTGCTGGCGTTTGCCGCGGGCTTCTTCGTGCGGCCGTTCGGCGCGCTCGTGTTTGGTCGCGTCGGCGATCTCGTGGGCCGCAAGTACACCTTCCTGATCACGATCGTGATCATGGGCACCTCGACTGCCCTGGTCGGAGTCCTTCCCAGTTACGCCTCCATCGGCGTCGCAGCCCCCGTGATCCTCATCTCGCTGCGATTGCTGCAGGGACTGGCTCTCGGCGGGGAGTACGGCGGCGCGGCGACGTACGTCGCCGAGCACGCCCCGGCCGGGCGGCGCGGGTTGTACACGAGCTGGATCCAGACGACGGCCACCCTCGGGCTATTCCTGTCGCTGCTGGTGATCCTCGTGTGCCGGGTCTCCATGGGCGAGCAGTTCGATGTCTGGGGCTGGCGCATTCCCTTCCTCGCCTCGATCCTGCTGCTGATCGTGTCGGTCTACATCCGGTTGCAGCTGCGCGAGTCCCCGGCCTTCCTCGAGATCAAGAGCCAGGGCAAGCTCTCCAAGGCGCCGCTGACCGAGGCCTTCGGCAACTGGAGCAATGGAAAGATCGTGCTGCTGGCGCTGCTGGGCGCAACGGCCGGTCAGGCAGTGGTGTGGTATGGCGGCCAGTTCTATGCGCTGTTCTTCCTCGAGAAGATCCTGCAGGTCGACTCCAAGGCGGCCAACCTGATCATCGCCGCCGCGCTGCTGATCGGCACGCCGTTCTTCATCGTGTTCGGCTCGCTGTCGGATCGGATGGGGCGCAAGGCCATCGTGATGGCCGGGTGCATGCTGGCCGTGTTCACCTATTTCCCCGTGTTCAAAGGGCTGACCCACTACGCGAACCCGGCGCTCGAGGCCGCGGTCGCGAGCAGCCCGGTCACGGTCGTGGCCGATCCGGCTGACTGCTCGTTCCAGTTCGATCCGGTGGGCAAGAAGGCCTTCACGCGCTCCTGCGATGTCGCGAAGGCCGTGCTTGCCAAGGCCGGTGTGCCCTACGCGAACGAGGCGGCTGCGGCCGGGAGCGTCGCGCGCCTGCGCATCGGCACCGGCGCCCAGGCGGTGTATGTGGACTCATTCGCCGGCAACACGCTGCCCAAAGGAGAATTCAAGCCGGCCAACGAGGGCTTCACGAAGCGGCTCAAGGGCGCGCTCACGCAGGCGGGCTATCCGCCCAAGGCTGACATGTCGCGCCTCGACTATCCGATGGTGATCCTGCTGTGCACGTATCTCGTGGTGCTCGTGACGATGGTGTACGGCCCCATCGCGGCGTGGCTGGTGGAACTGTTCCCGACACGGATCCGTTACACCTCGATGTCTTTGCCCTACCACATCGGCAATGGCTGGTTCGGCGGCTTCCTGCCCGTGACATCGTTCGCGATCGTCGCGGCGACCGGCGGGATCTACAACGGCCTGTGGTATCCGGTCATCGTCGCCGCAGGCACGGCGATCATCGGGACACTATTCCTCCGCGAGACGCGGGGGACGAGTCTGAGCTCCTGAGGAGAGTGCGAATGAGTGACGAGACGCTCCGGGAGCTGCTTGGGAAGGTGCATGAGCGGCTCCGCGCGTCCGGCTCGCTCGATGACGATGCGCGCGAGTTGCTGCTGACCGTCATGCGCGACATCGATGGGGCGCTGAACGAACGCAGCAATCGGCCCGGAGGTGCGTCACGCACGCGGGCCTCACCGGTGCCCCGGCTGGAGGCATTGGCGGTCCGCTTCGAGGCCGGGCATCCCGCACTGGCGCAGCTGCTGCGACAGATTGCAACGGTGCTGGGGCAAGGGGGGCTATAAGGCCAGGGGCTCAGGCCCAGCGCGTGGGGTTGCCCCCGGGAAGAGAGCTCAGACGCAAGGGGGCTGCCCCCACGCGCTGGGCCTGCGCCCAGTCCGCGCGGAGTGTCAGTCGTCCATCAGGAAGCTGCGCAGCTGCTCGCTGCGGCTCGGATGCCGCAGCTTGCGCAACGCCTTCGCCTCGATCTGGCGGATGCGCTCGCGCGTGACGTCGAACTGCTTGCCGACTTCCTCGAGGGTGTGGTCGGTGTTCATGTCGATGCCGAACCGCATCCGCAGCACTTTTGCTTCCCGGGGCGTGAGCTGCGCGAGCACCGAGTGCGTGGTCTCACGCAGTGATTCCATCGTCGCCTGGTCGATCGGCGAGGCCACGGAGGTGTCCTCGATGAAGTCGCCCAGGTGCGAGTCCTCGTCGTCGCCGATCGGGGTCTCCATCGAGATCGGCTCTTTGGCGATCTTCAGCACCTTGCGGACCTTGTCCTCGGGCATCTCCATGCGCACCGCGAGCTCCTCGGGGGTCGGCTCGCGGCCCATCTCCTGCAGCATCTGCCGGGAGATGCGATTGAGCTTGTTGATCGTCTCGATCATGTGCACCGGGATGCGGATCGTGCGCGCCTGATCGGCGATCGAGCGCGTGATGGCCTGGCGGATCCACCAGGTCGCATAGGTGCTGAACTTGTAGCCGCGGCGGTACTCGAACTTGTCCACCGCCTTCATCAGGCCGATGTTGCCTTCCTGGATGAGGTCGAGGAACTGCAGGCCGCGGTTGGTGTATTTCTTGGCGATCGAGATCACCAGGCGCAGGTTGGCCTCGACCATCTCCTTCTTGGCGCGGCGCGCTTTCGCCTCGCCGATGGAGACGTCGCGATTGACTTCCTTGATGTCGTTGATGCTCAGGTGATACTGGATCTCGAGCTGCTCGAGCTTCTTCTGCCGGCGCTCGATCTCGTCCTTGAACTTCGCGAGCGGTGCGGAGTACTTCTTGCCGGCCTTCACGTGGCGGGCAAGCCAGCGTGAGCTGGTCTCGTTCTTCGGGAAGGTCGAGATGAAGTCCTTGCGCGGCATGCCGGCATCGCGCACCGCGATGATCATGATCTCCTTCTCGAGCTGACGCACCTCGGCCACGTGCGTGCGCAGGTTCAGGATCAGGGCATCGAACATGCGTGGCGAGAGCTTGAGCTCCATGAACTCATCCGCCAGCCTCTTGCGTACCTTGAGCGCCTTGGGATCGCGCGCGCCGGCCTTCTCGATCGCGCTCAGCGCGTGAATGTAACCCTTGCCGATCGAGGCAAAGCGTTGCGCAGCCTCTTCCGGGTCGGGCCCGGTGTCGACCGCTTCCTCCTCCTCGCTCTCGGCGCCCTCCTCGGACTCCTCCTCGTCGTCGGATTTCTCGTCAGCCTCGAGCAGCTCCATCTTGGTCGGGTTCTGCGGCTGGGCGATCACATCCGGCGCATTGGGATCGATGAAGCCGACGATCACGTCCACCAGGCGTGCCTGGCCCGCTTTCACCGGCTCATACGCCTTGAGCAGGAAATCGTAAGTGGCGGGATAGAGCGCGAGCGCGCTGCGCACGGCATCCAGTCCTTCCTCGATGCGCTTCGCGATCCGGATCTCGCCCTCGCGGGTGAGCAGCTCGACCGTGCCCATCTCGCGCATGTACATGCGCACCGGGTCGGTCGTGCGGCCGAGCTCCGCATCGAGGGCTGCGAGGGCCGCGGCGGCCTCCTCGATTGCCTCCTCGTCCGCCGGCTGCGAGGGCTCGGTGGCGAGCAGCGACTCGGTGTCCGGTGCCTTCTCGTACACCGGAATGCCCATGTCGTTGATGGTGTTGACGATGTCCTCGATCTGCTCCGGATCGACGATCTCGGAGGGGAGGTGATCGTTCACCTGCGCATAGGTGAGATAGCCCTGCTCCTTGCCGCGGGCGATCAAAAGCTTGAGCTGAGACTGGCGGTCCTCGGGCATGACGTTGACACGGCGCTCGATACCAAGTGGCTTCTTCTCTCCAGCACTCTTCGGGCCGCTGCTCTTCGGCTCGGCCGTGCGGGTCGCCTCGGCCGCGCGCGGGGCCGTATCCTCGACAGCACCTTTGCGTGCGGCAGGAGCGCTCTTGGCGCGGTCCTTCTCACGGACCGTGGACACGGCAGTGACGGATTTCTCGGCGGCGGCCTTGACGGGCCGGCGTGTTTCGGCGGACGGGCGCTTCTTGGCAGGAGTTGAGGGCTTGTGCTTGCGTGTCATGGCGTACGGGAGGCGAGGGAGGACGTTCCCCTATGTGCTGGTCTCAGGGCCGCAACTCAAGGGGCGCCAAAGCAAAGCGTGCGATTGTATTTGACAAGTGCGTAAACGCCAAATTCCGCGCTAGCGTCCGGAGCGGCCCGCGGCCGCCCGGAGCATCGTAAGTCTCAGATATTCCTGCTTTTCCTGCTCGTCGAGGCCGGTGGCCGCGTCCTTGGCCTCGAGCGCCTCGAGCCGCCGGACGGCCACCAGGTCGGCCAGCCTGCGGGCGGCGGCGCGCAGCTCGTCCGCTGCCGCTACTGCATCGGCCACGACCTGCTCGCGCTGAAGGAGTTTTTCGAGAATTTCGCGCTCCGGGCGTTCCGACCAGCGCTCGATCACCTGGGCGGGGTTGGTGGCGGGCCTGACACGCAGCTCATCGAGAAGCTGACGCAACAGCTCGATTCCGGGCTCGTCGCTGGCCTCGAGTGCGTGGCGCTCGGCTTCACTCACCTCGCTTGCGATCGCCGGGAATCTCAGCAGCAGCAGGATCGCCTGACGGACCAGGCTGCCGCGTCCGGCGCTGATGCGCGTGCGTGCGGCAGTTGTCGCGGGCGCGGGCGTGCTCGAGGAACGCTCTCCAGTGCGTGTTGGATTGCTGGCGAGCCATTGCTCCTCCAGGCGCGCCGGCGTGACCCGTACCACCCGCGCGATCCGCTGGAGGAGCTGATCGCGAAAGACACTGTCAGGAATCCTGCCCATCAGCGGGCCGGCATGCTGCGCAAAGCGTGCCCGGCCGGCCTCATCGAGCACGCCGGCCTGCTCGGTGAGCTCGCGCATGAGATAGTCGGACAGCGGCAGCGTGCTCTCGAGCCGCTTCTCGAACCGCTCCGCGCCTTCCTCGCCGACCAGGGTGTCGGGGTCGTGACCCTCGGGCAGAAACAGAAACCGGATCTCGCGTCCCTCGCGAATCTCGGGCAACGCGTTCTGGAGCGCACGCCAGGCTGCGGCACGGCCGGCCCGATCGCCATCGAATGCAAACACGACCTCGCTGACGATCCGGAAGATCCTCTTCAGGTGCTCCGGGGTCGTGGCAGTGCCGAGTGTCGCCACGGCGTAGTTGATTCCGGCCTGATGCAGGCGTACCGCATCCATGTAGCCTTCGACGATCAGCAGCCGCTTGAGATTCGAACGGCTGCGGCGCGTCTCGTACAGCCCGTAGAGCTCGCGTCCTTTGTGAAACAGCAGGGTCTCCGGTGAGTTCAGGTACTTGGGCTCCCCCTGATCGAGGATGCGCCCGCCGAAGGCGATGACCCGGCCACGCCCATCGCGGATCGGAAACATGATCCGATCACGGAAGCGGTCGTAGTAACGCTCGGTGGTGTGACCTTGCGCCCGCTCCCGCTCGACGATCAGACCGAGATCGGACAAGGCGCGGCGTGCGTCCTCGCCGGCTCCGAAGCGCCGCAGGACTTCGTTCCACGAGTTGGGCGCATAACCGATGCCGAAGCTCTCGAGGGTCTGAGGATCGAGTCCGCGCCGGGCCACATATGCGCGGGCCCGCTCATCGCGTGCCAGGGAGTCGGCGTACAACCGCGCGACCCGTCCCATCAACTCGTACAGCGGCTCGTCAACGCGCCGCGGCGTGCCCGCGGGCGGCCCTTCCTGGGGAACCTCGAGGCCGAGCCGCCCGGCGAGCTCCTCGATGGCCTCCGGAAAGCTCAGATGGTCGTGCTCCATGAGGAACCGGATCACGGTTCCATGCACGCCGCAGCCGAAGCAGTGATAGAACTGCTTGTCGGGACTGACCCAGAAGGAGGCCGTCTTCTCGTTGTGGAACGGGCAACAGGCCTTGTATTCGCGCCCGGCCTTCTTGAGCTGCACGCGCAGGCCGATGACCTCGACGATGTCCGCGCGGGCAATCAGCTCGTCGATGAACGTCTGCGGGATCACGATGACAAGCGTAGCGCAGTCGCGCGGGCCGTTCAGTCACTAGCGCAGGATCGCCGAGGCAATCAGCACGGCCAGCAGCAGGGCGATCAGACCGCCCGAGAGCGCCAGACGGAAGCGCCTGCGACGAAAAGGGGGCAGCGAGGCGGCATGCAGGTAGCAACGCCCCTGGCTGACACTCACCACACCCGCGGACTGAAGCGAGCGAAGGCAGTCCCGGTCGTCCTCGTGGAGGTCCTTCAGCCCCAGCCCGGTCTCGGGACTGTGCGCACCGCGCGCCCGCAACTGGCCCAGAAGTCGCCTTTCGCGCTCCAGTTTGCGCACGATCGAAATGCAGGTCAGGGCAATCAGTACGAGGCAGGCGGCGGTGAGCAGGCCACGTCCGGGCATAGTCCCCCCAATGCGGCCGGCGGGCCGCCGGCGCCGCAAGGGGAACGAAAGTCACGTCTTTCGGGCCCCGTAGCAAAAGCGCCGCAGGCCTCTTTTGCTCATCGGACAACGATCAGCCGCTCAACTTCTGCTTGATCCGGGCGCTGACCGAGCCCATGTCGGCGCGGCCCTGGGCCTGCGATTTCACGATCCCCATCACCTTGCCCATGTCCTTCACGGAGGCGGCACCGGTCGAGGCGATGGCCTGTGCGATCAGGGCGTCGATCTCGGCTTCGGACATCTGCGCCGGAAGGTAGCTCTGCAGGATCCCAATCTCCGCCGTCTCCTTGGCGACCAGATCCGCACGTCCGCCGGCCTGGAACTGGACGATCGCCTCCTTGCGCTGCTTGACCATTTTCTCCAGGGCGGAGAGCACCTGGGCGTCATCGAGAGTGATGCGCTCGTCCACTTCCCGTTGCTTGATGGCCGCCAGAATCAGGCGAATGGTCGCCAGCCGCTCCTTCTCGCCGGAGCGCATCGCTGTCTTCATGTCCTCGGTGATGCGTTCCTTCAGCGTCATGGCAGGTCGGGGCTGCAGGAATCCGTCAGCTCGCGCAGCGAAGCGGGCGCCTCGCTTATCGCGCGGCGCGCATGCCGTCCCGCGAGATGCGCTTCATGTGGCGCTTGATCGCGGCGGCCTTCTTGCGTTTACGCTCCTGGGTGGGCTTCTCGTAGAATTCGCGCCGACGCAGCTCGGTGAGGATGCCGGCCTTCTCGCAGGCACGCTTGAAGCGCCGCAGGGCGGCATCGAAATACTCGTTCTCACGAACACGGACGCTCGGCATCGAAACCTCAGTGACGTCGGAACCGCCGGACCCCAGGAGGAGCCTGGGAAACCGGCCCCGCCCCTTGATAAGGTTCCCGGTGGGACAAAGGGCGGGGGATTCTAATTGAGCCGCCCGGCAAAGGCAAAAGACGTGCGTATCCTGGCCATCGAATCCTCCTGCGACGAAAGCGCCGCCGCGGTTCTCGACTCCGAGCGGGGGCTGCTTGCGCACGAGCTGTTCAGCCAGGTCGCTCTGCACCGGGCTTACGGAGGGGTGGTCCCGGAGCTGGCCTCGCGCGATCACGTGCGCCGGTTGCTGCCGCTAGTGCGCAGCGCCCTGGATCAGGCCGGCAGCAGTTCCAAGGATCTCCAGGGCGTGGCCTATACCAGTGGTCCGGGTCTGATCGGGGCCCTCCTGACGGGCGCCGCGCTTGCCCGCAGTCTGGCCTATGCGTGGCAGATCCCGGCCATCGGCGTGCATCACCTCGAAGGGCATCTGCTGGCACCGCTGCTGGAGAGCACGCCACCGCCGTTTCCCCACGTGGCCCTGCTCGTATCGGGTGGACACACCCTGCTCATCGAGGTCCGCGCGATCGGCCAGTACGAGGTACTCGGTCAGACGCGGGATGATGCGGCAGGGGAGGCCTTCGATAAGAGCGCGAAGCTGCTCGGCATCCCGTATCCAGGCGGTGCGGAGCTGGCCCGCCTCGCCGAGCGCGGACGGCCCGGCGCGTATGCCTTTCCCCGGCCCATGCTCGATCGCCCCGGCCTCGAGTTCAGCTTCTCGGGCCTGAAGACCGCGGTGTTGAAGGCGGTCCGGACGAGCCCGCCGGATGAGTCGGCGAAGGCCGATGTTGCCTATGCCGTTCAGGAGGCGATTGTCGAGACGCTGGTCGCGAAAGCCCTGCGGGCCCTCGAGGAGACCGGGCTCGATGCGCTCGTGGTCTGCGGCGGTGTGAGTGCCAATGACCGGCTGAGGACCCGTCTCGCCGAGAGCGTGGGGCGCCGGGGCGGGCGCGTGTACTATCCGCGCATCGAGTTCTGTACGGATAATGCAGCAATGATCGCGGTGGCCGGCCTTGCGCGGCTCGCCGCGGGCCAGCGCGACACGCTGGCCATCCAGGCGCGCGCCCAGTGGCCGCTTCAATCACTCCAGCCGGTCTGAGTTCTCATGAGCTATCACGGAGATGTCATTTTTCTGCGCGGCCTCGCCGTCGAATGCGTCATCGGCTTCATCGACTGGGAGCGCCGCGTCAAGCAGACCGTGCTCATCGACCTGGAGATGCCCGCGGATTGCCGGCAGGCGGCCCGGTCCGATGAGGTGGAGCAGACACTCGACTACAAGAAAGTGGCCAAGCGTGTCATCGGGTTCGTCGAGGCCTCCGAATTCAAGCTCGTGGAGACGCTGGCGAACCGGCTGGCGCTGCTGCTGCTCGCGGAATTCGGCCTGGAGTGGGTGCGCGTGTCCGTGAACAAGCCCGGCGCGATCCGCGGCTCGCGCGATGTGGGCGTCCGGATCGAGCGGACGCGGGCGGACCTCCCGCCGCCCACTTCGATGTCGGGCTGAGGGGCCGACGGGACATGCCGCAGGTATACGTGGCCGCCGGCAGTAACGTCGATCCGGTACCGAACCTGACTCGGGCCAGCAATGAGCTGCGGCGTCTGTTTCCCGACGTCCGGTTCTCGTCCTGGTATCGCAACCGGGCGGTGGGCTTCGAGGGAGAGGATTTCATCAACTTCGTGGCTGGGTTCAGCAGCAGCCTCACGGTGCACGAGGTCGTCGGACAACTGCAAGCCATCGAAACTCTGTGCGGCAGGCCGCGGGGAGCCCCACGCTGGGCGCCGCGCACCATGGACCTGGATGTGCTGCTCTACGATCAACTCGTGTGCGATGAGCCGCGGCTGAAGCTGCCGCGGCCCGACCTGCTCAAGCGGGCCTATATGCTCGGGCCACTGGCGGAGCTTGCGCCGGAGATCGCTCACCCCACGGCGGGCAGGACGATTGGCGAGCTGTGGCAACAGTTCGATCAGGCCGCGCACCCGCTGCATCGGATGCCGGCTCCCCCGGCATCCGGGCGGGCGCCGGACCGGGCCTCTTGATCGAAACCTTACCAGCCGATACTGCGGCCGCCATCCACCGCCAGGATCTGGCCGGTGACATACGGGGCCTCGGTGGCAAAGAAGAGCACGGCCCGCGCCACATCCTCGGCCGAGCCGGGCCGCTTCAGCGCGGTGTCGTCCACGATCTTTCTCTGCAGCGCCCGGTCCATCCCGTCCTCCGGCCACATGACCGGCCCGGGAGCGACGGCGTTGACGCGGATCGCCGGTCCGAGCTCGCGTGCCAGGGAGCGCGTCAGCATGAGGAGGCCGGCCTTCGCGACGCTGTAAACCGGGTGGCGGCGCAGAGGCCGCAGGCCGTGAATGTCGGCGATGTTGATGATCAGGCCGTTGCTCAGGCGTAGCGGGCCGGCAGCCGCCTGCGACAGAAACAGCGGCGCCTTCAGGTTCGTTCCGATCAGATCGTTCCAGTCGATCTCGGTGATATCGTCCATCGGCGTCGGATAGAACGTGGAGGCATTGTTGATGAGCACGTCGAGCGTGCCGAAGGCCCGGACAGCCGCCTCGGGCAGGCCCTGCAGCTGCGCAAGATCGAGCAGGTCCGCCTCGACGCACGCCGCCGAATCCGCTCGCGTGGCGTTCAACTCGTGCACCAGCGCGGCGGCGGCCTCCGCGGAGCTGCGGTAATGCACGACGACACGGGCCCCCGCGGCATGCAGCGCGCGGACGATGATGGCGCCAACCCGGCGGCCGCCGCCTGTTATGAGCGCGGTTTTGCCGGCCAGCGCGGAAGGATTCGTTGACATCGAGTGCGATTATGACCGCATCCACCGCGCACTCAATCCTGCCGCCGCTCTCTCCCGAGGAGCAGCGGCACTCGGAGGCGGCTGCGGCGCTGATTCGGGAACGCCTCGCGGCGGCAGGCGGCTGGCTCTCATTCGAGCGGTTCATGGAGATGGCGCTGTACGCGCCCGGCCTGGGCTATTACAGCGCGGGCAGCCTCAAGCTCGGCGCCGGCGGCGACTTCGTTACGGCCCCCGAGCTGTCGGATCTGTTCAGCCAGTGCGTGGCCCGACAATGTGCCCAGGTCCTCAGCCACACCGGCGGGGGAATACTGGAAATCGGCGCGGGCACCGGCCGGATGGCAGCCGTCATTCTCGAGTCGCTCGCCGCGCAGGGCCTGTTGCCGCGCCAGTACGCGATTCTCGAAGTCAGCGCCGACCTCGCTGACCGGCAGCGCAGCCGCCTGGGGCGCCTGCCCGCGGCGCTGCGCGAGCGAGTGACCTGGCTCGAGCGGCTGCCTGCTGCGCCCATCGTGGGCTGCGTCCTCGCAAACGAGGTGCTGGACGCCCTGCCGGTCCGGCGCTTCCAGTATCGGGCCGGAGCGATCCGTGAGCTGGGGGTGGGTCTCGATGCTTTGGGCGCTTTCGCATGGGCCGAGAGGCCGGCGAGGATGGCCGATGCAGCGCTCACTGCCGCAGGCAGCGAACTGTTGAGTCAGCTCAGCTCGCCGCTACCGGATGGCTACAGATCCGAGATCGGCTTACGCCTCGAGCCCTGGATGGCCTCGATGAGCGCCTGCCTCGAACGCGGCCTGCTGCTGCTGTTTGATTACGGCCTGCCGCGGGCGCACTACTATCACCCGCAGAGAGTCGACGGCACCCTGCGCTGCCATTTCAAGCAACGCTCGCACGACGATCCCTTCGTCAACGTGGCCGTGCAGGACATCACTGCCTGGGTGGATTTCACGCGTGTCGCGGAGGCGGCGCTGGCCGCCGGACTGGAAGTCGGCGGCTTCGCGACGCAGACCGCGTTTCTGCTCGGAACCGGCATCGAGCGACTGACCGCCGCTGCGGTCGATGTCGTCGAGCGCGCACGCCGTGCCGGGGAAGCGCGCCGCTTGCTGCTGCCAGGAGAGATGGGCGAGGCGGTGAAGGCCATGGCGCTCACCCGCGATCTGCCGATCCTCCTGGAAGGGTTCGTACACCAGGACCTGCGCTCATCGCTGTGAGCCTGTACCGACAGAGAGGCCACTGAGCCGTTACTATCCGCCGTGCGGGGCGCACGCCCCGCGTCCCGTGAAAAACCCTGCGTCCTGCGGCGCGCGAGGAGCAACGTGTCCGATACCCTGAGTACGATCATCCTGGGCATCATCGAAGGCATCTTCGAGTTCCTGCCCGTCTCCAGCACCGGGCATCTGCTGGTCGCCGAGCAGTGGCTCGGGCACCGTTCCGAGCTGTTCAATGTAGCCATCCAGGCCGGTGCCATCCTGGCGATCGTATTCATCTACTGGCGCCGGCTGCTGACACTTCTGACGCGCTTCGATGACCCGCGCAACCGCGACTATCTCTTCAAGCTCAGCACCGCCTTCCTCATCACCGCCATCGGCGGGCTCATCGCGACACGCCTCGGTTTCAAGCTTCCGGAGACGATCGTGCCGATCGCCGTCGCCTTTCTCGTGGGAGGGGTGGCCATTCTGCTCATCGAGTGGTACCTCGCCGGCAAGCCGCAGCTCACGGAAGTCACGTGGAATGTCGCCATCTGGGTGGGCACGTGCCAGATCCTGGCGGGCGTCTTTCCAGGCACCTCGCGCTCGGCGGCGACCATCTTCGCCGGCATGCTCGCCGGTCTGACCGCGCGGCCCGCCGCGACGGAATTCGCCTTCCTGGTCGGGATACCCACGATGTTTGCCGCGACCGGCTACGAGCTCATGAAAGCGCGCCACGCCGGGGCGGAGCCGGAAAACTGGAATGCGCTCGCCATCGGCTTCGTCGTCTCCGGCGTAGTCGCTTTCATCGTGGTGAAATGGCTGCTGCGCTATGTGCAGTCCCATCGATTCACGCTCTTCGCGTGGTACCGGATCATCCTCGGCGCGCTGCTGCTGGGGCTCGCCTGGGAGGGTCTCGTAACCTGAAAGCAAGACGCGGGTGCGGTCGCGACTTCCGCGACTCCGACCCAACGCGTCAGGTCACCGTACCCGCGGCGGCGGCTTTGACCTCGGTCACGGCGGCGAGGCGTCGCTCGCGCAGCCGGTCGCGGATCTGCGTCCCCTGCAGTCCGGCCCGCTCCTCATCCGACAAGCTGATGGCCGCCGCGGCCTGCAGGGCCTGCTGGAGATATCCGGCCTGCGGATAGGGCCGCGCCTCGAGACCCGTTCGTCCCCGGGCATCCGACTCGCAGACCAGCAGCAGCTCGGCGAAGCGCTCGGGACGCCGGAAAGCGTCACTGGACTCCAGCAGCTTGAGAATGGTCTCGGCTCTCAGCTCGGCGGCGCGGTGAATCACGGCGTGGTGGCGCGCGCCCAGCACGGCCAGATCGCGGTAGCCGTTCGGGACTTTCAATCGCTGGGCCAGGGCTTCCACGAGAGGCACGCCGGCTTCTTCATGCCCATGGTGGCTCGGCCAGCGCTCCGCGGGAGTCAGGGCCTTGCCCAGATCATGGGTCAACACCGCGAAGCGCACCGAGGTGGGCGCCCCGATCCGGGCCGCGTAGCGCAGCGCCAGCATGACGTGCACACCCGTGTCGATCTCAGGGTGCCAGCGTGGCGGCTGCGGCACGCCATAGAGGGCTGCCAGCTCCGGGAAGATCCTCGTGAGCGCGCCACACGCACGCAGCGTCTCGAAGAACACGTCGGGCCGCGACTCGCCCAGCGCCCGGTCGGTTTCCTGCCAGACCCTTTCCGGCACCAGCGCATCGACCTCCCCGGAGTCGACCATCGTTCTCATGAGCGCCAGCGTATCCGGGGACACTGTGAAGCCCCGCTCCGCGAAGCGGGCGGCAAATCTCGCCACGCGCAGTATGCGCACCGGGTCTTCAGTGAAGGCATCCGAGACGTGGCGTAGCAGGCGTGCGTGCAGATCGCGCTGGCCGCCATAGGGATCGATGATCTCTCCCGCGGAGGTCTGCGCCATGGCGTTGATCGTGAGATCCCGCCGTCTCAGGTCTTCCTCCAGCGTCACGTCCGGAGAGAACTGGGTGGTGAATCCGCGGTACCCCGGCGCAACCTTGCGCTCGAGGCGGGCCAGGGCGTACTCCTCGCGCGTCTCGGGATGCAGGAAAACGGGAAACTCCTTCCCGACCGAGACGTATCCGGCGCTTTCGAGCTCCTGCGGCCGAGCTCCGACGACCACCCAGTCGCGCTCACGTATCGGCAGGCCCAGGAGTCGATCCCGCACGGCGCCGCCGACCAAGTAGACTTCCATGCACAGATGTTAACCGAGAGCGTTCCTGCGCTGCGCGCCCTGCTCATCGTGGTCCTCCTTGCCGGGCTCCAGGGTTGCGGCACGTTGTATCTGGCGCAGGCGGCGGGCGGGCAATGGCATTTGCTGCGCGCCCGGCGCCCCCTCGGCGCCGTCATAGCGGATCCGCACACGCCGGCTGCCTTGCGCGAGCGGCTGCGCAGTGTCGAGGAAGCTCGCGACTTTGCCGTCAGCGAGCTGCACCTGCCGGATAATCGCAGCTATCGAACGTACGCGGATATCAAGCGGCGCTACGTGGTGTGGAATGTCGTGGCCGCGCCGGAGTTCTCCGTGGAGCCCCAGCGCTGGTGCTTCCCGATAGCCGGTTGTGTTGCCTATCGTGGGTACTTCAGCGAGAAGCGGGCACGCGAGTTCGCCGCGAAGCTTGCCGTCGACGGCTATGACGTGACGATCGGTGGCGTACCGGCCTACTCCACGCTGGGCAAGTTCGCGGACCCCGTTGTCAGCACGATGATGCGCTACGGGGACAACGAGCTCGCCGCCATCATCTTTCACGAGCTCGCACATCAGCTGCTGTATGTCGAGGACGACTCGGAGTTCAACGAGGCGTTTGCCACCACCGTCGAGGATGTCGGGCTGGAACGATGGCTGAAGTTGCGGCATCAGCCGGAGCGGCTCCAGGAGTTCCGCAAGGAGGATGCCGACGAGCGCGCGTTTGTCGGGTTGTTCGTGCAGGGCCGTGCGCGGCTTGCGCATCTGTATGCCAGTGGGATCGACCGGATGCAGATGCGGCAACAGAAAGCGCAGATCATGGGTGAGCTCGCGTCGCAGGTCCGCGCGCTACAACATCAGCAAGGGGACGACGACTACCAGGTCTGGCTCGAGGAGGGGCTCAACAATGCGCAGCTGGCATCGATAGCGACGTACTACGAGTGCGTGCCAGGGTTCGAAAGGCTGTACGCGGAGAGCGCCGACGATGTGCAGCGCTTCTATGATGCTGCGCGCGCACTTGCTCGTGAGCCCCGCGCGAAGCGCCACGCTGTGCTGTGCACGCAGCCGGATTCCGGGCGCCGGTAAAGCTCGCCTGAGCAGGCCGCGAAAGTCACGCCTTGTGGCCAACTCACGAAATCCCACGCGGACGCGAGATTTCGTGGGACCCCGGGGTGGCCGGAAACGAAGCTAATGTCCGAAAAACGGCCGCCGGGGTCCCCACGAAGGCGAGCGTCTTGATGGTCGGCAGGAGCGCTGCAACGTGTCGAGCTCGATTTCGTGGGGTGGCCGCGCAGGCCGTTTTTCCGGTTAACGAAGCGGGATCAGCACGATCGTGTTGCCCCGCCGTACCTCGAGCACCAGCACGCCGCCGGCCTTGGCACGATCCCGCAGCTGCTGCACGCTCGCCACGCGGCCCCGGTTGGCACCGACGATCACGTCGTTGTTGCGCAGGCCGACCTGAGCGGCGGCACTTCCTGGCTCGACGGTGCGCACCAGCGCGCCGGCCGAATCGGGCGCATCCACCAGGATCGCTCCCTCGAAATCCCGGTGAATGCTCTCCGGCGGGGCGACGTTCTGCGTGGTCGCGGTCGTATCGGAGATGATCGCGGTCACGTGCAGCGGCTTGCCCTCACGCAGCAGGCCGATCTCAACCTTGTCACCGACCCGCATCAGGCCGATGGCGTTGCGCAGCTCGCCGTTGGATTTCACGGCCTGCCCGTTCACGGAGGTGATGACATCGCCCGTGTGAATACCGGCTTTCTCCGCCGGTGACCCGTCCACCACCTGGGAGACGAGTGCGCCCTGCGCGTTGGCCAGCCCGAGCGACTGAGCGATGTCCGGCGTGACCGTGTACATGCTGACGCCGAGCAGGCCACGCTTGACCGAGCCGTACTTGATCAGCTGGTCCATCACGCTGTGGGCCATGTTGACCGGAATGGCGAACCCGATCCCGATATTGCCGCCGCTGCGGGAAAGGATCGCGGTATTGATACCGATCAGCTCCCCTCTCAGGTTGACGAGGGCGCCGCCGGAGTTGCCCGGATTGATGGAGGCATCGGTCTGAATGAAGTCCTCGTAGCCGTCCGGGTTGATCCCGGACCGCGACAGCCCGCTGATGATTCCGGAGGTGACGGTGTGCTGCAGCCCAAAGGGGTTGCCGATGGCGACCACGAAGTCCCCGACTTCCACCTTGGCCGAGTCGCCCAGGGGAATCTGGACCAGGTTCTCGCTCTTCACTTTCAGCACTGCCACGTCCGAGGGCTCGTCGCTACCGACGACTTCGGCCTTGACGTCGCGGCCGTCCTGCAACGTCACCGTGATCTCACTGGCGTTCTCGACAACGTGGGCATTGGTGACGATATAGCCGTTCCTGGCATCCACGATGACCCCGGAGCCCGCACTCTGGAACGGGCGCTCGCGGGGACCCGAGTCGGGCGGAACGTCGAAGAAGCGCCGGAAGAAGGGATCGTCGAGCAGGGGGTTCTGCGGACCCTTCTCGTGAATCGTCCCGCGCGTGGCGACGTTCACGATAGCCGGCGAGACCTTCTTGATCATCGGCGACAGCGAGGGAACCGGCGTCTCGCCCACGGCGACAGGTACCGCCGCCCTCGCCAGCAAGGGCGCGCAGAGCAGCAGGGAGACCACGCAAGCCGGTGCTATCGATTTCATGGTGGGCCGGGAGATGCGGGAAAGATTAACGCGGATCGGGGGATTCTAGCCTTTATCCGCCGCCCGGGCCGCCCGCCTGCGGGGCGGTCATAATGCCGGCCCCGCGGCGGCGCATCCGCGGGATTTCCCGCTGCGCCGCCGTCGGGCCGGTTCCAAGGGTGAGGGCCTTAGCGGCTCGCGTCGATCGCGATCCGGCGCGGCTGCACCTGGGGCTGCTTCGGGATGGTCACCTCGAGTACGCCGTTGGTCTGCTTCGCCGTGATGGACTCGGTGTTGGCGCTCTCGGGCAGCGTGAAGCGGCGCAGGAAAGTGCCGGCGACACGCTCGACGCGCTCGTAACCGTTCTCGGTGTCCTTCTTCTCCGAGCGACGCTCGCCACGGATCGTCAGGACGCCCTTTTCGGCCGTGATGTCGATGTCCTTCGACTCGACTCCGGGCACATCCGCGAGAACCACGAAACGGTCCTTTTCCTCGTGGATGTCCACGCGCGGTACCCAGGTCACGCTGGGAGAGCTGGAGGCCTCGGGCGAGCTCAAAGTCTCACCGAAGATCTGATCGAGCGACTGGTGCAGGCGATTGGCGAGCGACCAGGGTGAGCGAGCGAAAGCCGCGCCTTTCGCGAGCGGGTCGGAAGCGCCGAAGGCGTATTCCGACAATGGACTATACCGTACGAGTGTCATGGTCAGTTTCCTCCTCGAAGATCAGTAGTGAAGAATTCGGTTGACCGCGATCTGCGGCCGCAGCCGGGCGCTTTCAAGGGCCTTCGCGAGGGCGAGCCAAAGCGTCGCCTGGGGACAGGGTGTGTACAAGCTGTGGGGCACCTGGGCACACAATATCTTGGGTCGGCCGCGGTCGGCTCCGGGAGCGGCCGGCAAAGGAAATTTCCCCGCCCACCACTGCTGTAAATGCTGTAAATACTTGAATATTAACATAAAAATAGATGATACAGAATCCGCTCATCAGCCTTGACGACCATCGGAGCGCTGATTAGTCTTTCGACCCCGACACAAGATCTTGTGTTCACGCAATGTGAGCCCAAGAATCGACCATCGGGGAGGTCAGGGGGTCCGATCCTCCGGCGGGCAGGCGCAGGGCGGCGTTTCCGCCGAGGCGTTGCCGTCGGTTCCGGAAGGCTCGGCGTCCCCTGTGATCCGTCGGACAGGCGTACAACATTCGGAGCGCCACGGATTCATGAACACCGTCGTGAAGATCGAACCCACCGGCATCGATGCCATTTCCTTCCAGGAAGCGTCGCTCGATATCTGGGACAAGAAGTACCGGCTGACCGCGAAGGACGGCGCGCCCATCGACAAGACGATGGACGATACGTACAAGCGCGTCGCTCGCGCGCTTGCGGATGTTGAGCTGCCCGAGGTGCGCGAGCATTGGTACGAGCAGTTCCTGTGGGCCTTGCGCCGCGGTGCCATCCCCGCCGGCCGGGTCACCTCCAATGCCGGAGCGCTCGAGCACAAGCCCGCCACATCCACGATCAACTGCACGGTATCCGGCACGATCCGCGACTCGATGGACGACATTCTCAAGAAGGTCCACGAGGCGGGTCTGACGCTGAAGTCAGGGGCTGGCATCGGATACTGCTTCTCTACTTTGCGCCCGCGGGGCGCCTATGTGTCTGGGGCGGGCGCCTATACCTCAGGCCCCCTCTCGTTCATGGATATCTTCGACAAGATGTGCTTCACCGTATCGTCCGCCGGCGGACGTCGCGGCGCGCAGATGGGTACATTCGACGTTGGGCATCCGGATGTCATGGAGTTCATACGCGCGAAGCGCGAAAGCGGCCGTCTGCGCCAATTCAATCTGTCATTGCTCGTTACAGACGAGTTCATACGTGCGGTGCGCGAGGACCGTGATTGGAAGCTGGCATTTCCAATTACTCGGAACGAGTACGAAAGCGAGCACCCGGATCTGGCAGACACCAACAAGTTCATATGGCGTGAATGGGAGATTCACGACGGTTACGTCGTCAATGACGATGGCCTCGTCGCCTGCAGGATCTACAAGACACTTGCGGCGCGGCGTATCTGGGATGTGATCATGACATCCACATACGACTTCGCCGAGCCAGGATTCATCCTCATTGATCGCGTGAATGAGATGAATAACAACTGGTGGTGCGAGAACATCCGGGCTACGAACCCCTGTGGCGAACAGGCTCTGCCGGAATACGGTGCTTGCCTGCTGGGCTCCGTTAATCTCACCAAGTTCGTGCGTAATCCATTCACCGAATTCGCCGAGTTTGACTGGAGCGAGTACCGTGAAGTCGTCAAAGTCTTCACGCGAATGCTGGACAATGTGGTCGAGATTAACGGACTGCCGCTCGAAAGACAGCGGGACGAAATCCTGCGCAAGCGACGCCACGGCATGGGCTTTCTCGGTCTGGGCAGCACGCTCACGCTGCTGCGAATGAAATATGGATCGGCCGAATCGGTGAGGTTCACGCAGGACGTATCACGCGAAATGGCCGTAGCAGGATGGGAGGCTGCTCTGGAACTGGCGCGGGAGAAGGGCCCGGCACCGATCATGAACGAGGAATTCACGGTCACCAAGGAAATGCTGCGGAAGCGGCCCGAGATGGCACGCGATGGATGGAGACCCGGCGCGCGGATCGCCGGCCGGCTGCTGCATGCGAAATACAGTCGCTATATGCAGCGTGTTGCTGAAGTTGCGCCCAATCTCGTTCACGAGCTCGCCGAAGTCGGTGCCCGCTTCACGCATCATACGTCGATTGCACCCACGGGCACGATCTCTCTATCGCTGGCCAACAATGCTTCGAACGGAATAGAGCCGTCGTTCGCACACCACTATTTCCGCAATGTGATTCGGGACGGCAAGAAATCGAAAGAGAAAGTTGACGTCTACTCGTTTGAGTTGCTCGCTTATCGAGAGCTGATCAACTCCAAGGCAAAGCCCGGATCGACCAACGAGCTGGACAAGCTGCCCGACTATTTCATCGCCTCCGACGACATTACGCCGAAGGAGCACGTCGAAGTGCAGGCGGCGGCACAGCAGTGGGTCGATTCCTCGATCTCCAAGACGGCAAATGTGCCGACTGAGTTTCCCTACGAGAAATTCAAAGACATCTATCTCTACGCTCAGGAGAAGGAGCTCAAAGGATGTACCACCTTCCGTTTCAATCCGGAGGCGTTTCAAGGCGTGCTGGTCAAGGAACAGGACCTCAAGAAGACGATCTACTGCTTCACTCTCGATGACGGAACGGTAGTCGAGGCTCGCGGCGACGAAGAGATCGAGTATGACGGAGAGATCCACACCGCCGCGAATTTGTACGATGCAATTCGCGACGGGTACTACGGGCGCTACTGAGATGTTAGATCAGCACGCGTCGCTCAAGATCTCGGGGGCCCGCGCGATGCGCTCCCAAGGAAAGTACTTACGCGAGATCGCCCTTGCATTCGGGGTTTGCGAAGCCACTGCGTCGGCCTGGACGCGTGGAATTCTCCCGCGTCACAAGCAGGCGCCCGATCCGCGAAAAGCGGAGATCCTGCCGGTTCTCGAGCGCCTTTACCGTGAGGGGCGACCGATTCCGGAGATTGCCCGGCGCACGGGGGTACCTCAGAACACCCTTTTCGGGTGGCGGCGCGAGCTGGGCCTGTCAAGGAATCGGCGTTCTGTGTACGTAACCGAAGAGTTGCGGGCGCGCATCTCGGGATCACTTAGTCGCGATCCAGAGGGAGATCGGAAGGAGTGGGCGGCGAAATTTTACGTGGAGATCCCGCTCTCAACGCCCGAGATTGCCTCTCTACTTCGAGTTTCGAGCGTTACGGTTTCCAATTGGCTCCGGCAGCGCAGCGTACGGGTGCGATCCGGGGCTTCGCTCCGCCTGCGGCAGAAGCTGCGCGCGGCGAGTCTCGGCTCCAAACGCTGGAACTGGAAGGGCGGTATCACTCCCGAGCGGATCCGGTTGCGTGTTTCCCTGGACATGAAGATAGCTCGCGAACGGTGCTTCGCCCGGGATCGATACACCTGCCGGAGCTGCGGCCAGCGTGGAGGGAGGCTAAACGCGCATCATGTATGGCCGTTTCAGCGCTTTCAGCAGTGGCGGTATGCAGTGTGGAATCTGGTGACTCTGTGTTGCAGGTGTCATCGAGCATTTCATGAGGCGGCGGGTGGGTCCGTGCGGATGGCCATCGGGCCGTTCTTCTCGAAGATGAGCATGAACGAAGGACTACCCGATTCCGGAAGCGCTCTTGGCGGGCGCACCGGTACGCGGCAGTAGTGAGCAGGATTAAACCATGGCAATCAAGATCGATCGTAAAATCGTGAAATACAGCGTCCAAAAGCCGGGCTCGGAGAGCAAGGCAACGGCCGCTGATTCGGAGGTCTTCCGCGACAAGCACGGCCGGACCGCGAAGGTCATCCGGATGCACGAGAAGCTCGAGCGTCCGGAGGTGCTGATCGGGTCGACCTACAAGATCAAGACCCCCGTGTCCGATCACGCGATGTACGTGACGATCAACGACATCGTCCTCAACGAGGGCACGGACTACGAGCAGCGGCGGCCCTTCGAGATCTTCATCAACTCGAAGAATCTCGATCATTTCCAGTGGATCGTGGCCCTGACGCGGATCATCTCGGCGGTGTTCCGCAAGGGAGGCGACGTCACCTTCCTCGTGGAGGAGCTCAAGGCCGTCTTCGACCCGCGCGGCGGGTACTGGCAGCCCGGCGGCAAGTTCATGCCCTCGATCATCGCCGAGCTCGGCCATGTCATCGAGAAGCACCTGCAGACCATCGGCCTGATGCGCAAGCCGAAGCTCGATGAGCACCAGCAAAAGCTGGTGGACGAGAAGCGCGCCGAGTTCGAGGCACGCGCCAAGCAGACCGATGCGTTCTCGAAGTCGCACTTCCCGGAGGGTGCGCAGCTGTGCACCAAGTGCTCGACCGCCGCCGTGGTGATGATGGACGGCTGCATGACCTGCCTGAACTGCGGCGATTCGAAATGCGGCTGATCGGCCCCGAAGGGGTCAGGGGAGCAGCGGACCGACGGACCTGAACGTCTTCTCGCGTGACAATGCGCGCCAGAGGCCGGTGTCCCGGCCAGCTCGCCCGACGGGCGGGATGGCGCGCTCTCAGAGGCAGCCCTCGCGGCTGCCTCTTTTTTGAGCTTTAGCGCCCCGCCGGCGCAGCAAAAAAAACCCCGCGATGCGCGGGGTTTATCGGTCGCTTGCTTGTGTGGAGGAGTGTCTTCTCGTTGTTATCCGGTGGCTGGGTACCCGGCTGGGGCGATGCCCGCCGGATCCGCGCTTTCTTGGAATCCCTAGCGTGTGTCCTTCCGGGCAAGGGCCCGTTGGCCGTATCTGGGTATAGGAGAAGCAACGTGCGTGCCAGAGCCCGCACTGGGACATTCCGCATGACATGTTGTATCTGGGACGTGGTTCAAGTGTGACGCAGTGCCGCTTATGCGACCTTTTCACCCTGTCGTGGTGGAGTCGGCAGGCATCCCCGAGGCTATGCGCGCGGTCCGGCGGGAGGTCACTGTCAAGATCCTCGACGCATTTGCCGCCGCAGGCCGCCGCCGGGCCTGTCCGCGGGACGCACAAACCGTTGAAAGCACAGCCGAATCTTGAATTCTCTGGGGTGTAAATGAACTCGACAGGGAGGAACCCAGCGCCGGGAGCGGCGCTCGCCCGGCGGCTGCTCGCCGCTGCCGTGGCGTTGCTCGCCGCGGCGCGCCTGCTCGCGGCCGAGGAGCCGATGCCGCGCCCTCCGGAGCTCGAGCGCGATGTGCAGTTCTGGATCCGCGTCTACACGGAAGTCGACACGAACTCCGGCTTCCTCCACGACGAGCGCGATCTGGCGGTCGTCTACGACACGCTGCACTTCGCCCCGAACACCTCCCCACGCGAGCGTGAGAAAGCCGTCGAGCAAGGCCGCGACCACTACGCTGCGGCACTGCGGCGCATCGCTGCCGCCAACGGCGGCCCGCTGTCGCCCGAGGACCAGCACATCCTCGACATGTGGGGAGCGGAAGGTACGCCGGCGCGGCTGCTCGAGGCGACGGACGAGATCCGTTTCCAGCTTGGGCAGGCGGATCGTTTCCGGGCCGGGCTGATTCGCTCGGGCGCGTGGGAGACGCACATTGCCGAGACGCTCGCGAACCTCGGGCTGCCGGCGGAGCTTTCCGTGCTCCCGCACGTGGAGTCTTCCTTCAATCCGGCCGCACGCTCGAAGGTCGGCGCCGCGGGTCTGTGGCAGTTCATGCGCTCCACGGGCCGGCGCTACATGCGCATCGACGGTGCGGTGGACGACCGCCTGGACCCCTTCAGGTCGACGGAGGCCGCCGCTCAGCTCCTTGCTTACAACTACCGGCTCCTCGGCACCTGGCCCCTAGCGCTGACCGCGTACAACCACGGCGCGGAAGGCGTGCGTCGCGCGAAAGAAGCGCTCGGTACCGACGACATCGTGACCATCGTCCGCAAGTACAAGAGCCGCACCTTCGGGTTCGCCTCGCGCAACTTCTACGTCTCCTTCCTTGCCGCGCTCGATATCGACCACAATCCCGACAAGTATTTCGGCTCGGTGGCGCGCTCGAGCGAAGCGCGGTTCCAGGAGGTGGTCGTGCCGGCCTACGTGCCGATCGCCTCGCTCGAGCGGATTCTGCATCTCGGGTCGCAGCAGCTGCGCGATCTGAATCCGGCTTTGCTGCGGCCGGTCTGGGACGGTCAGCGCCATGTGCCCAAGGCCTATCACCTGCGGCTGCCGCTCGATGGAGAGCAATGGACGAGCGACTCGCTCGCCGAGCATCTGCGCCCGGGCGAGCTGTTTGCGGGTCAGCCGACTCCGCGGCGCTATCGCATCCGTGCCGGCGATACCATCGCGAGTGTCGCCGAGCAGAACGGCGTCTCGCCGGAGGCGCTCGCCCGGCTGAACCGGCTGCGCACGAGCGCGAAGCTGCACGTGGGCCGTTCCCTCACGCTGCCAGAGGTGAGCTCCGCAGCGCTCGTCGCGGCTACCTCGCAGAACCCCGCGGCCTCGGCGTCGGCTCCCACGACGTCAGCTGGCCCAGCACCGGCTGCCGGCACCGCCGCACCGTCGGGCACGACCCCTGCGCTGACCGCGCAGTCGCAGAAGCCTTCGGCGACGACCGGTACCGCTGCGGCATTGAGCGGCGCTCGCCCGCCTGCTTCGGGGGCTGGCCAGAAACCGGCCTCCGAACCCGCTGCGACTGCCCCTGCATCTGGCGCGGCTAAGGCTGCAGGCGTGTACGTCGTACAGCGAGGGGAGTCTCTGTCGGACATCGCCTCGAAATTCGGCATGACCGAGGCGCAGCTGCTGCAGATCAACGGGATCCGCAATCGCGACTTCGTTTTCGAGGGTCAGCAGCTGAGCGTCACGCCTGCTTCGCCTGCGCTGGCCTCGGCGGCAACCCCCGCGGCCCGCTCCGCGGTGATCCCGCAAACCGCGCCCATCGCTACCACGGCGGTGCCGAGTACCAACACGCCGAGCCACGAGCAGTTGGCGGGTGCTCTGCCGCTTGCCGAGCCCTCGGTTCCCGTGGTCGCCGGAGGTGGCATACCTGCTTCGGTTGCCGAGCGCGAAAGTGCGGAAGAGTCGGCCGCAGTCGCGACGACCCGCGAGCCTGCAGAGAACGCACAGCCGGTGTCAGCTGAGCAGGCTGAAGCGCTGAGCCCGGCTCTGGGGCCCTCAGCGGATACCCAGCAGAACGCCGACCCGATCGACTATTCCGTCGGCAAAGACGACACGATCGCCGTTGCGGCCGCCGAGACACTCGGGCATTACGCCGACTGGCTCGGGACCTCCGCGGCGCGACTGCGCCAGGTCAACCGGATGAAGTTCGGGCGTCCGGTGCTGATCGGCCATCGGCTCAAGCTGGAATTCAAGCGTGTCTCGCGTGAGGACTTCGAGACACGGCGACGGCAGTACCACGAAGAGCTGCAGGCGGCCTATTTCGCCGCTCACCGCATCATCGGCACCGAGGTCTACATCGTTCGCCGCGGCGATTCGCTGTGGACCGTGACGCAGCGATTCGTACAGCTGCCGATCTGGCTGCTGCAGCAGTACAACCCCGATGTTGACCTGGCGGACCTGCACCCCGGCACCCAGATCACGATGCCCCGCGTGGAGATCGTGGTTCCGGGTCCGAGCTGAGGCTCAGTAGCGGCGCGTGAACTCGTCCAGCGAGGCGAGGTTGCGCCGATCGGTGCTGAAGCGCTGGGGATCTCCGCCGGCGACGCGCGTCTCGAGCGAGATGCCCTCGGCACCCGCCAGGCACTTCAATCCTTCCGGCGGCAACCGGAAATACCACTGCGCGCTCCAGGGCACCGGGGCATCGTACGGCGCGTGTGACAGCTTGAGCTGCGAGAGCTCCACGTTGGTTGCCGCGCGATCCGCTCTGGTGTCCCCATTGGCGCTCGGTGGCGGGCCCGCGGAGGCGGACGCGCCCTCGAGCGGCTGCAGGCTGAGCGGCTGCCCGTTGCAAAGCACCTGCGGCTGGGTCAGGGGACCTGCATCCTGCGGCGCCGAGACCCACAGGTAGAGCGCCCGCTCGCCCATGCGATCGGTCTCGAACGGTGCAATGTACGCAAAGGGATCTGACTTCGCCCCATGCGTGCTCTGTGAGAGCAGCTCGACCGGTCGATTGAGGACCACCACGGTCGTTGCCGTGTTGGGATCGAGCCGTTCGGTTACCGGGTCGCCCGGGGCCGGCGTTGCGCACCCGCTGAGAATCACCGGCAGCACTCCGGCGACTGCGACGTTGAAGGAGTTTCGTACCTTGGCGCGCACCGGAGGGCTGTTTGTTGACGCGCGCGTGTGTATCGCGGGCTGACCCGCGTGGGGTTCTGCGCTGGCACCGCTCAACTGCGGCCGATCGCGGTCCGTGTTCCCGTTCGAGCGGCCCTGATTTGATTTTCTCATTATGTCCGGCCCCTTGTTTGCGCCGGCGGTGCGATGCCGCCGGACACCGACCCAGTATAGAACGCAAACTGTGATCTACAGTCAAACTCCTGCCCGGCGCAGCAGTTCCCCCGGGCAGGCTGTGACGAATGTACATCGCGGCACCCGGAATGAGCGCCTATAATGCGACTTAACTGTGCAAGTCTTTGTTTGACCGAAAGATGCCCTCCTTCCCAGGGAAGCTCCTGATCACTGCCACGCTGCTCGTGGCCGCCCTTGCTGTCCAGGCCGACGGGCTGCCCGAGCCCCAACGGGTCATGATGCGCACGCCGGCCAGCCTCCCGACCGTCGATCACGTGGTGGTGAGGAAGGCAGAGCGAAAGATGTTTCTCATGCACGGCGAGCAAGTCGTGCGCAGCTACAAGATCGCGCTGGGACTGAACCCGGTGGGCACCAAGGAGCGCGCTGGCGATTTCCGCACTCCGGAAGGTGCCTATCGCCTGATCCGCCGCAATCCGCGCAGCGATTATTTCCTGTCGATGCAGGTGTCCTATCCGAACGAGGCGGACCTCAAGCACGCCCGCCGCAACCACTGGGACAGTGGCGGATCCATCATGGTTCATGGCCTGCCGAATCAGCTCAAGCACGATCCAAGCTATTACGACAAGACCGACTGGACCGACGGTTGCATCGCCGTGTCGAACGCCGACATGCTGGAGATCTGGCTGCTGACACCGGACAACACGCCGATCGATATCCTCCCGTAGTCGAGATCGGCAGAGCCCCCGGCGCGAGTGGACAGCAGCATCATCGTTTCCGAATTCGTCGACGCCCGCGTCGGCCCCCGCGGCAGCCTCGAGAACCTGTCGCAGGATGAGATCGGCAAGCTGCTCGACTCGGGCCAGGGCGGCCTGTATCCCCTGTTTCGCAAGTGCGCGCTCGCGGTCCTGAACAGCGGCGCGGACACGGACAACGCCAAGGAGATCTTCGACCGCTACCGCGACTTCGACGTCGAGATCCTGCGCCAGGCGTGGGGCGTCAAGCTCGAGATGCGCAACGCCCCGGCGGCCGCTTTCGTCGACGGTGAGATGATCCGCGGGATCAAGGAGCACCTCTTCGCGGTGCTGCGCGACGTGGTGTTCATATCCAACGAGATCATCGCGAGCGGACGCTTCGATCTCGCCGACTCGGCATCCGTCACCAATGCCGTCTTCCATGTGCTGCGCAACGCGCGCGTTCTGGACACGAAGCTGCGCCCCAATCTCGTGGTGTGCTGGGGCGGCCATTCGATCGGCTCGGACGAATATCAGTACACGAAAAAGGTCGGTTACGAGATGGGCCTGCGCGGCCTGGACGTCTGCACCGGGTGCGGTCCGGGGGCCATGAAGGGCCCCATGAAGGGCGCGACGATCGGACACGCGAAGCAGCGCATCGAGCACGGCCGCTACATCGGGGTCACCGAGCCGGGGATCATCGCCGCCGAGCCCCCCAACCCGATCGTCAACCAGCTGGTCATCCTGCCCGACATCGAGAAACGCCTCGAGGCCTTCGTGCGCCTCGCGCACGGAATCGTCGTCTTTCCGGGCGGCGCCGGCACGGCGGAGGAGATCCTGTATCTGGCCGGACTGCTGCTCGATCCCGCGAACGAGGGGCAGCCTTTCCCGGTGGTGTTCACCGGGCCGAGCGAGAGCGCGGCGTACTTCGAGCACATCCTGCGCTTCGTCGGCGCGACGCTCGGCGCCGAGGCGGCCCGCCGTTTCACCGTGATCATCGACGATCCGCCGGAGGTCGCGCGGCACATGGTGCGCGGCCTGGGCCAGGTGCGTGAATTCCGTCGTCACCACAACGATTCCTACAATTTCAACTGGCTGCTCTCGGTGCAGGCCGATTTCCAGCGGCCGTTCGAGGTGACTCACGAGTCGATGCGCGCGCTGCAGCTCGACCGGCGTCAGCCGGTGCACCGCCTGGCCGCGAATCTGCGCCGCGCGTTCTCGGGAATCGTCACGGGCAACGTGAAGGACTACGGGATCCAGGCCATCGAGCGCCACGGTCCGTACGAGCTCGCCGGTGATCCGGCCGTCATGGGCCCGCTCGACGAGCTGCTCGCGGCATTCGTCGCGCAGCGGCGGATGAAGCTGCCGGGCAGCACTTATCGCCCCGTCTATCGTCTGGTCGCCTGAAGAGACACTTCGCGTAACATAACGTCACGGGAAGTTCGCACTCGACGGCACGGACGCGAGAGCTGCGTCCCAGCGTGTCCCGCATGCGAAATGCGTGTGAACCAGTTCCTGCGAGCTTTTCCCGCTAAACCGTACTCTGCGGGCAAGCATCAGGAGCGACAATGGGCTCATCAGACAGGGGGAGAGGTGACATACCGGGCGCACGGCCTGACCTCATTCCCGCTGCGAAGACTCCGGGTACCCCCGATCCCGCCGATCCGTACGCGAACTGGCTGGATCGCATGCAGCGCGCCCGCGCCCGCCATGCGGCCATCACGAAGAATCTCTACACGTGGTCCAACTACAAGAACTGGGCAGATCGCGTGCGGGATTCGTTCGAGGATGAGCCGGCCGCCGGCCCCACCCCTCCGAAGCCTCCGAAGCGATAATCCGGCGAGGCGCCCGCGGGCACCTGCCGACTCCCTCCGGGAATTTCTTGCCGCCCCGAGCGGCGCGCCTGCGCTGCAGAACAGGATGCGAGCTCAGGCGCCGACGACCGCGGGCGCGGGCGGGTCCTGCGCAGGCTCTGGCGCAGCTCCCGAGCTCTCCAGCCACGCGACCAGCGGCCGCCACTGCTCGACATCCTCCCGCGCGAGATAGCTCTTCATCTCGTGCACGCCGACCCCCTGCTCGGCGGCCCGCACGTAGTTCATCGAGTCGCGGATCGTGGCGACGATCGGAATCCCCAGGCTCTGCAGAAAGCGGATCAGCGCCTGATAGGTGAGCGTATTGCGCTTGATGCGGTTGGCGATGACCCCGATGCGGTCGTCCTCGCGCCGGATCTTGGCCACGAGCAGCAGATCCCGGATCGTGCGGGAGCAGGTGTGGATGTCGATGTCCGAAGGCAGAACGGGCACGAGGATCTTGTGGGCGTCCCGGGTTACCTCGGGCAGCTGGCGCGCCTCCACCGCAGCCGGCGTGTCGACGATCACGTGCGTGCAGTTCTCAGGCAGACGGAGCTGGAACGCACGGGTCGTGCGCGTATCGCGCTCAAACGCTGCAATGGCCTGTATGGGAGGCTGTGTCGGCTGCCGCTTACGAACCCAGCGCAGCGAGGACCCCTGCGGGTCGAAGTCCATCAGGACTGGTTTTTGCTGCCGGGAGGCGAAATAGCTCGCCAGATTGATTGCGATAGTCGTCTTGCCCGAGCCCCCCTTGGGATTCAGGATGACGATGCGCTGGATGGTACCGTTGTTCGTCAGGTTCGCCCTTACGAGCGGCCACGGGAACCGACGCACGCGTCGTTCCCTGGTGACCGCGCGCAGAAAGCGCCGCTCAGGCCCTTCTGCAGTAGATGATCGTCATCGCAAGCGTACGCACGCAGGTTATGTCGTGCAAGACGCCGCTGCCATTCGCGAGGCTGAAACAGATGTAATCCCGACGGCACGCCGTCGCGATGGCATGCGCGTTCCGCCTTGCCGTAGCTCGCCGATACGGAGCTGCGCGGCGCTCACCGAGCGGGCGCGCACAGGGCGTCACTTTCGCTCAGCCAGGCCTGCGATGACTGTGAGTTCGCGCACACCAACTGCCACATTCGACCCGTAGTCTGCGCTACATGGAATTCCTTCTTCTGTGGTGGGACGAGCTCGACGATCTGACGCACGCGTGTCGCCACCTCGCGACGTCCGCTCTCTCGGAAGTAGCGCTGCAATCCGCGCCCCTGATCAACGGCGCCCTGGCCATGGGGGCCTGGATCCTGTTGCACCTGCTCAGCCTCGGCCCCTTGAATTTTTCATAGATTTTCCCAAGATCGCTCTTCCGTACGAGAGCCGCGACGCGCCAGCGCCAGCGGACGGGAAGGAAGATGCCACAGCCCGACGAACAGACCGGCGGCGAACCCGCTGGCCAGACCGCTGGCCAGACCGCCACGGGGCCTCAGAGCTCCCCGGATACCCCCAGCGGCAAGCAGACACTCGGCTTCCAGGCCGAGGTGCGCGATCTGCTGAAGCTGATGATCCATTCCCTGTACAGCCACAGGGAAATCTTTCTGCGCGAGCTGATCTCCAACGCCTCCGACGCCAACGATCGCCTGCGCTTCGCCGCCATAGCGGCACCTGCGCTGCTGGCCGAGGATCCCGAGCTGGAGATCCGGGTGGACGCGGACCCCGCGAAGGGCACGCTGACCATCCGCGACAACGGGATCGGCATGACGCGCGAGGAGGCAGTCGCCAATCTCGGCACGATCGCCCGCTCGGGCACGGCGGAGTTCTTCCGCTCCCTCTCGGGCGATCAGCAGAAGGACTCGGCGTTGATCGGCCAGTTCGGCGTCGGCTTCTATTCCGCTTTCATCGTCGCCGAGCGTGTCGAAGTCCTGTCGCGCAAGGCGGGTCTCGGGAGCGAGCTCGGTGTCCGGTGGGAATCGAGCGCCGACGGGGATTTCACCGTCGAGACCGTGAACCGTTCCGAGCGCGGCACCTCGGTGACGCTGCATCTGAAGAGCGATGCCCGTGAATTCGCCGACCCGTTCCGCCTGCGCTCGCTGATCCGCCGTTATTCGGACCACATTGGTTTCCCGGTACGCATGCGCAAGGAGGGGGAAGCCTCACTCGAATACGAGGTCGTGAACCAGGCAAGGGCCCTGTGGACGCTGCCGCGGACCGAGATCTCCGAGGAGGAGTACAAGCAGTTCTATCAGCATCTCGCCCACGATTCGTCCGAGCCCCTTGCCTGGAGCCACAACAAGGTGGAGGGCAAGCGCGAGTACACGAGTCTGCTTTACCTGCCTGCTCGGGCTCCCTTCGACCTGTGGCAGCGCGAGGGCACACGCGGACTGAAGCTCTACGTTCGCCGGGTCTTCATCATGGACGAGGCGGATCAGTTCCTGCCGCAGTACCTGCGCTTCGTCAAGGGAGTCGTCGACTCGAGCGACCTGCCTCTGAACGTCTCCCGGGAGCTGCTGCAGCAGGATCCGGAGGTGGACGCCATCCGCGGCGGCCTCACCAAGCGCGTGCTCGACATGCTTGCACGGCTCGCCAAGGAAGAGCCCGACCAGTACGCCACGTTCTGGAAAGAGTTCGGCGCCGTGCTCAAGGAGGGCCTGGCGCAGGATTTCAGCAACCGTGAGCGCATCCTGCCGCTGCTGCGCTTCGCCAGCACGCACGAAGCGGGCAACGAGCCCAGCACGAGCCTGGCGCAGTACCTCGAGCGGATGAAAGCCGGCCAGGAGCGCATCTATTACCTCATCGCCGAGACGGTGGAAGCGGCTCGCTCCAGCCCCTACATCGAGCAGCTCCGGGCGCGCGGTCTGGAGGTGCTGCTGCTGTCCGAGCGGATCGACGAGTGGGTCATGGGCCAGCTGGAGGCTTTCGAGGGCAAGCGATTCAAGGACGCGACACGCGGTGACCTCGAGCTGGGAAGCCTGGAGAACGAGGCCGACCGCAAGGAGCGGGATGCCGCGCTGAAGGAGAGCAAACGTCTCCTGAAGCGCGTCAAGGATGCGCTGGGCAGCCGGGTCGAAGAGGTCCGCACGAGCGTGCGGCTGAAGGAGTCGCCAGCGGTCCTGGTGCTCGGCGAGCACGATCTCGGCGCGAACATGCGCCGGATTCTGAGCGCGGCGGGCCAGAAGGTACCCGAGTCCAAACCCATCCTCGAGCTCAATGCCACGCACCCGATCGTGAGGTACCTGGACGGCATTACCGATGCGGAACCCTTCGACGAGCTGGCGCAGCTTCTCTACGATCAGGCCGCGCTCGCCGAGGGCGGCCAGATCGCGAACCCCGCCGAATACCTGCAGCGTCTGAATCGACTGCTGGTCCGACTCGCGGGCCTGCAGAGCAATGCCGCGTAGTATGGGTCCGGCGCCACGCGCCGAGCGAGTCGCCATTGCCGGGCCGGCCGGCGAGATTCAGGCGCTGATCGAAACACCCGAACCCGCGGACACGCGCCACTTCGCGGTCGTCTGCCATCCGCATCCGCTTTTTGGCGGGACTCTCGACAACAAGGTGGTCTATACGCTGGCACGCGCCTGCGAGCAGCTGGGAGCTGCGGCGATCCGCTTCAATTTCCGTGGGGTCGGCTCGAGCGCCGGGACTTACGACGAAGGCACCGGCGAGACCGAGGATGCGCTCGCGGTGATCGCGCACGGCCACTCGCGTTGGCCAGGTGCCCGCCTGTGGCTGGCGGGATTCTCGTTCGGTGGTGCCGTCGCCATCCGTGCGGCTGCCCGCGCGCGTCCCGAGCGACTCATCGCGGTGGCTCCCGGGGTCATGCGTCTGGACGGCCCTGACGTCAGCGCGATCAGCACTCGGACCGCGCCGTGGCTGATCGTCCAGGGCGATGCGGATGAGGTCATCGACCCGGGCGTCGTGTTGAGCTGGGCGCAGAAGGTCACGCCGCCACCGGCCGTCAAGGTGCTCGCGGGGGCGAGCCACTTCTTTCACGGCAGGCTGCACGAGCTGCGCGCAACGGTTCTCGACTTCCTGCGTGAGGCCGCCCCGCCGGCAAACGGGCCGCCGCAAAAACAAACCCGGTGAGGAGCTGCGCTCCTCACCGGGTTGATTGCCACCTCTAGCGGCGAAAAATCCTACGAATTGACCATTGCCTTGAGACTCTTCAGGGGCAGCACGCGAACCTTCTTGCTCGCGGGCTTGGCCTTGAAAGTCATCTTCTCGCCGGTGAAGGGATTGATGCCCTCACGCGCCTTCGTGGCCGGCTTCTTCACGACCTTCAGTTTCAACAGGCCGGGCAGGGTGAACAGGCCGTTGCCCCGCAGGCTCTTCTTGATCACACCGCTCAGCGAATCGAAGACGGCTCCGACCTGCTTGCGGGAAAGGCTGGTGTCCTTGGCAATCTGTGTCAGGACCTCCGACTTGGTCGGTGCGCCACCTTTTTTCGCCATTTTGCGCTTCTCCTCGAATGTAGTGACTGTGAGCGCGGTGCCGCCGCGCAGTGAGAATCGGCGCGAAAAATAGCACATGCACGCGCATTGGCAAGCATTTTTTTGCGCTCGGGTGGCGCGCAAATGCCTTTTTTTTCAGGGTTTGCGCAATCGGGAGCGGCGCGACCGCGCTGCCGCGCGCCTGGTGCGGCGCGAGAGAGCCGCGCGCTCAGGTTCGATTCTGCGTGCGATGTGCTCTCTAAGAGCGTGTTTCGCAACAGCGCGGGGCTGCCTTTCTTTGCCGGGAAATTCAGGCATTTGCTGATCGCGCGCGGCACGCGACCCGCATTCACGTGCGCACCGCGCTGGATGGAATCGCACGGTGAAGGATTGCCGCGGACACCGCTGTCAACGGCGCTGCAGTCGCAAGCTTACTGCACCAGCAGCAGAATAGCCTGAATGGCGATCACCGCCCACAGCGGCGACAGGTCGATGCCTGCGATGGGCGGGATCACGCGCCGGAACGGCCGCAGCACCGGCTCGCACAGCGTTGCGAGCACGGATTGCAGCGGCGAGTAGCCGCCGGGTGCGATCAGGCTCAGCAGCGCATACAGCAGGATTGCATAGAAATAGGTCAGCAGCAGGGTGCGCACCAGCTCGACGGCGATCTCGCGCGCCCACGACAGGGGACCCGGCGAGACGCCGTGGAAGCTGAAAAACACGCCAACCTTGATGCAGGCAACGATGAGGACTGCCACGACGGAGGCCGTGTCGAGCTTGCCCACGGGGGGCAGGACCCGCCGCATCGGCAGGATGAACGGATTCGTGATCCGCACGACTGCCTGACAGAGCGGATTGCGGAAGTCCGCGCGTGCCCACTGCAGCAGCAGTCGCGCCAGAACGACGAACAAGGCAAGCGAGAGCAGCGTGTCGATGATGAAGATCAGCGCGCTCATGGGTTTCCAGTCGGGTGATCGGTGCCGAATTGCGCCGCGATCTGGCGGCTGCGGCGCGCCGCCGCCTGCATCGCGCTCGTCACGATGGCGCGCAAGTCTGCCGCCTCGAGAACCTCCACCGCTGCCTGCGTCGTGCCGCCTTTGGAGGTGACCTCGGCCCGCATCCTGCGGAGGTCTCCATCACCCACGGAGGCGAGTTGGCCGGCGCCCTGCAGCGTCGCGAGCGCGAGCTTGCGGGCGACGGCGGCATCCAGCCCGAGCTCCGTGGCCCCCTGCATCAACAGCTCGGCGAGAAGGAAGAAGTACGCCGGCCCACTTCCCGACAGGGCCGTCACGAGATCCAGCTCGTCCTCGCTTGCGACCCAGACGACCTCGCCAACCGCCTGCATCACACGCTCCGCGCGCTCACGATGCACTGCAGCGATATGGGCCGGCGCGAACAGGCCCGTGGCGCCCGCGCCGACGAGCGCGGGGCGATTCGGCATCGAGCGCACCACGGGAACCTCTGCACCGCACCAACTTTCCAGCGCGCTCAGGCGGATTCCCGCTGCCACGGATACCAGGAGGGGTCGATTCTTCTGCAGCAAAGGCCGCACGGCAGTGAGCGCGGCCTGCGCATCCTGCGGCTTGACGGCGAGCACGATCAGCGACGCCGCGGCAACTGCGCTCCGACTGTCTTCGCTCGCCAGGATACCGAAATCACGAGAGAGCGATTCGCGCGCCGCAGCCAGGCGCTCGGCCACGACGATGTGCTCCGGACGGGTGCCCCGGCGCAGCAGCCCCCCGATGAGCGCGCGTCCCATGTTGCCGCCGCCCAGAATGGCCAGGTGCTCGTTACTCATGTGGCTCGATTGTACCTTCAGGGCAGATCCGCATCGGGGCGCTTCGTCCGCGGCCGCGGGCCGAACAGGGCGGTCCCGATCCGCACGATGGTCGCCCCCTCGAGCACGGCCGACTCGAAATCGCCACTCATGCCCATCGACAGGGTATCGAGCCGGGCCCCGGCCGCGTTCAGCGACTCGAGCTCGCGCCGCAGGGCCGCGAACCAGTGCCGCTGCCGTGCCGGGTCGGGCTCATCCGGCGGGATGCACATCAGGCCCCGCAGCTTCAGGCGCGGCAGCTTCGCGACCGCCGCGGCGAGTGCCGGCAGCTCGCTGGCGGGCACGCCGCCCTTGCTGCTCTCGCCGGCGACGTTGACCTGCAGACACAGATTGAGCGGTGTGGCCTCGGGAGGGCGCTGTTGGGAAAGGCGCTCGGCGATCTTCAGCCGATCCACGCCATGCACCCATGCGAAGGCGCCCGCCACCTGCCGTGTCTTGTTCGTCTGGAGGCGGCCGATGAAGTGCCAGGTGACCGGCAGATCGCGCAGGGCCGCCATCTTCTGCAGGGCCTCCTGCAGGTAGCTCTCGCCGAAGTGGCGCACGCCGGCCGCCGCGACGGCGCGCACACGCTCGGGCGGCTGGTCCTTGCTCGCCGCCAGCAGTGTGATGCAGTCGACATTCCGTCCGGCGGTTTCCGCCGCCGCGGCCAGCCGCTCGCGAATACTTTGCAGGTGCTCCGGCAAATTCTGCGGACCCATTAACATATTGGATACGGAACCCCTCCGTTATACTCCCGCTGCGCCCAGATGCAGCCTTCCCGCTTGCAACAGGTGCCCTAGGAGCTTCCATGGCCGTCGATATCGCGCAACTCTTGGCGTTCGCCGTCAAGAACAACGCGTCCGATCTGCATCTGTCTGCCGGCGTCCCGCCGATGATCCGCGTGGACGGCGACATGAAGCGCATCAACATGCCCGCGCTTGCGCACAAGGAAGTGCACAGCATGGTCTACGACATCATGAACGACAAGCAACGCAAGGCCTACGAGGAGTTCTTCGAGACCGATTTTTCGTTCGAGATACCCAAGCTCGCCCGCTTCCGTGTGAATGCCTTCAACCAGAATCGCGGGGCCGGCGCCGTCTTCCGCAACATTCCGTCCGTCATTCTGTCCCTGGACGATCTGCAGTCGCCGAAGATCTTCCGCGACCTGTGCATGTTGCCGCGCGGTCTGGTGCTGGTCACCGGCCCCACCGGATCAGGTAAATCCACGACCCTGGCGGGCATGGTCAATCACTGCAATGACAACCGGCCCGACCATATCATCACCATCGAGGATCCGATCGAATTCGTGCATGAGTCCAAGCGCTGCCTGGTGAATCAGCGCGAGGTCCACCGCGACACCCTTGGCTTTACCGAAGCCTTACGCTCCGCATTGCGCGAAGACCCTGATGTGGTGCTG